>CAYXZX010000044.1:0-17158 GCA_964469455.1 uncultured Rhodocyclaceae bacterium
CAGGCCGACATGGCCGACCGCGGCCTGCGCCTGCTGGCGCTCGCATGGCGGACGCTGCCCGAAGGGGCGCCCGCCGAAGAGGCCGAACTCCAGCTCTGCGGCCTCGTCGGGCTCGAAGATCCGCCGCGCGCCGACGTCCATGAAGCCGTGACGCGCTGCTGCGAGGCAGGACTGCGCGTGATCATGGTCACCGGCGACCATCCGCGCACGGCACTCGCCATCGGCCGCGAAATCGGTTTGGTACAGGGCGCGCAACCGACGATCATGCTCGGCGACGAAGTCCGCCGGCTGTCGGCCGCCGAACTGCAATTGGCACTCGATGCACCCGAGGTCATTTTCGCCCGCGTCACCGCCGAGCAGAAAATGCTCGTTGTTGAGGCATTGCGCCACAAGGGCGAGATCGTCGCCGTGACCGGCGACGGCGTGAACGACGCGCCGGCGCTGAAGACCGCCGACATCGGCATCGCCATGGGCCGTTCGGGTACCGACGTGGCGCGCGAGGCCGCGGACATCGTCCTGCTCGACGACCACTTCGCGACCATCGTGAACGCCATCGAGGAAGGCCGAGCGGTATTCGAGAACATCCGCAAGTTCCTCGTCTATATCCTCACTCACAACTTCGCCGAACTGGTCCCGTTTCTGGCTTTCGTAATGTTCCGCATTCCGCTGCCGCTGACGGCGATTCAGGTATTGGCGATCGATCTGGGCACCGACACCGTGCCGGCGCTAGCGCTCGGCGCCGAGCTACCTCATGCGGATGCGATGAAGCGACCACCACGACGTCGCAGCGAGCACCTGCTGACTTGGGGCATGTTCGCGCGCGCCTACCTGTTCCTGGGACCGCTGGAGGCCATCGCCGCCATGGCGGCCTTCTTTTTCGTGCTGGATGAGGGCGGCTGGCGTTACGGCGAACCGCTCGCGGCACCGGCGCCGCTTTATCTAACGGCGACGACCGCGACGCTCGCGGCCATCGTGCTGTCCCAGATGGTCAATGTCTTCGTCTGCCGGCATCCGACGCTGCCGGCGTGGCGATTTTCCCTGACAGGGAATCCCATGCTGCTGCTCGGTTTGGCGGCGGAGCTGGGGCTGCTGCTGGCGATCGTCTACACGCCATGGGGGCAGCAGCTGTTCGCCACCGCCCCGCTGGGCCTGGATGTCTGGCTCGCCATGCTGCCCTTCGCGCTGGCGCTGGGCGTCGTCGAGGAAGCCAGGAAGAAGCTGGTCAGCGCCTTCGGCCGCCGAGAATCGAGCCCAGCACGCCGCGGATGATCTCGCGGCCGACCTGCGAGCCGATCGCCCGCGCCGCGCTCTTCGCCGCCGACTCGATCATGCCGGGATGATGCCCGCCGCGCGGGCCGGTGGTGCCACCTAGGATGCCGCCCAACGCGCTGCCCAGGCCGCCGAACATGCCACCGGAGGACTGCTCTTCGGCCGGCGCCGCCGGCGTGCCGCCATTGCTGACTTTTGCGCCGCCGTTGCCGCCATTGCCTTTCAGTTTCTCGTAGGCCGATTCGCGGTCGACCGCCTGCTCGTAGTGGCCGTAGAGCGTCGAACCCTTGATCGTGGCGTCGCGCTCCGCCGCGTCGAGCGGGCCGATGCGCGAGCCAGGCGCCAGCACGAAGGCGCGCTCCACCACCTGCGGCGTGCCCTTCTCGTCGAGGAATGACAGCAGCGCCTCGCCGACCGCGAGTTCCATGATGGCCTTCTCGGCGTCGAACTTCGGGTTGGCGCGCAGCGTCTGCGCCGCCGTCTGCACGGCCTTCTGGTCGCGCGGCGTGAAGGCGCGCAGCGCATGCTGGACGCGGTTGCCGAGCTGGGCCAGTACCTTGTCCGGCACGTCGAGCGGGTTCTGCGTCACGAAATAGACGCCGACGCCCTTGGAACGGATCAGGCGCACGACCTGCTCGATCTTCTCCAGCAGCGCCGGCGGCGCCTCGGAAAACAGCAGGTGCGCCTCGTCGAAGAAGAACACCAGCTTGGGCTTCTCCAGGTCGCCGGCCTCGGGCAGCCGTTCGAACAGTTCGGCCAGCAGCCAGAGCAGGAACGTGGCATAGGTCTGCGGCGAAGTCATCAGCTTGTCGGCGGCCAGGACATTCACGACGCCCTTGCCCCGGTCGGCCTGCATGAGGTCGGCGATGTCGAGCATCGGCTCGCCGAAGAACTTGTCGCCGCCCTGCTGTTCCAGCGTCAGCAGGCCGCGCTGGATGGCGCCGATCGACGCCGCCGAGATGTTGCCGTACTCGGTGGTGAACTGCTTGGCGTTGTCGCCGACATGCTGGACCATGGCGCGCAGGTCCTTGAGGTCGAGCAGCAGCAGGCCGTTGTCGTCGGCGATCTTGAACACCAGTTGCAGCACGCCGCCCTGCACGTCGTTGAGGCCGAGCAGGCGTGAGAACAGCAGCGGCCCCATGTCCGAAACGGTGGCGCGTACCGGGTGACCACTCTCGCCAAACACGTCCCAGAACACCACGGGGTTCTGCACCGGCTCCCAGTCTTTGACGCCGAGCTTGTCCAGCCGCGCCGCCAGTTTGTCGGACTTGACGCCGGCCGCGCCGAGTCCGGAGAGGTCGCCCTTGACGTCGGCGAGGAACACCGGCACGCCGATGCTGGAGAACTGCTCGGCCAGGCGCTGCAGGGTCACGGTCTTGCCGGTGCCGGTCGCGCCGGTGATCAGGCCATGGCGGTTGGCGAGCCCGGGCAGCAGGCAGATTTCATTGTCGCCAGTCTTGGCGACGGGCAGCGGACGGCTCATGTTGGGCACTCCCCGGGTGATAAAATTGGTTCATTTTACGCACAAGGAATTCGCCATGGCCGGTCATTCCAAATGGGCCAACATCCAGCACCGCAAGGGACGCCAGGACGAGAAGCGCGGTGCCGCCTTTTCCAAGGTCGCCAAGGAAATCACCGTCGCGGCGAAGATGGGCGGCGGCGACCCCGGCTTCAACCCACGCCTGCGCCTCGCGGTCGACAAGGCCAAGGCGATCAACATGCCCAAGGACAAGATCGAGAATGCCATCAAGAAGGGCACCGGCGAGCTCGAGGGCGTGAATTACGAGGAGCTGCGCTACGAGGGCTATGGCATCGCCGGCGCGGCGGTGATGGTGGACTGCCTGACCGACAACAAGACCCGCACGGTGGCCGAAGTGCGCCATGCTTTCAGCAAGCACGGCGGCAACCTCGGCACCGACGGCTCGGTGGCCTTCATGTTCAAGCACTGCGGACAGATCGTCTTCGCGCCGGGCGTGTCGGAAGACAAGGTGATGGATGCCGCCATCGAGGCCGGCGCCGAGGACGTATCGGCCAGCGACGACGGCTCCATCGAGGTAACCACCGGCCCCGGCGATTTCCTGGCGGTCAAGGACGCGCTGGAAAAGGCCGGGCTGACGCCCGAGTTCGCCGAAGTCACCATGAAACCGCAGAGCGAGACCGAACTGGCCGGCGACGATGCCGCGAAGATGCAGAAGCTGCTGGATGCGCTGGAAGGTCTCGACGACGTGCAGGAGGTCTACACGACCGCCGTGATGGAGGAGTAGCCGCAAGGCGCGCGCGATTGCGCGCCTTATTCATGGGCGGCGTGCCGCCACCGCTGACTTTCGTTTGCCGGGAGGCACATCGACCTTGGCTCGCTTTGCTCCCTTCCTGTTCGTCTTCCTCTGGAGCACCGGCTTTCTCGGCGCCAAGTTCGGGCTGCCGCATGCCGCGCCGCTGGCTTTCCTGTCCGTCCGCTATGCGCTGGTACTGGCGCTGATGACCACCCTGGCCCTGGCGTTTCGCGCGCCCTGGCCGCGTGACGGCCGCCAGTGGCTTCACATTGGCGTCGCCGGCCTGCTGGTGCACGGGGTCTATCTCGGCGGCGTGTTCGTGTCGATCGCCATGGGGCTGCCGGCGGGCGTCGCCAGCCTGATCGTCGGCCTGCAGCCATTGCTCACCGCCACCGTCGCCGGCCGGCTGCTCGGCGAGAACGTCCTGCCCCGCCAGTGGTTAGGGCTACTGCTCGGCTTTGTCGGCGTCGCTCTCGTGCTGTCGAACAAGCTCGGTGCCGGCTTTGGCATCGAGGCGCTCTGGCCGGCGGTCGCCGCCCTGCTCGGCATCACCGCTGGTACGCTCTACCAGAAGAAGTTCTGCCCGCGCTTCGACTGGCGCAGTGGCGCGGTCGCCCAGTTCCTGCCAACGGCTTTGGTTACGGCTGCCGTCATGTTCGCGCACGGCGACTACCGGATCGATTGGTCGCACGAGTTCATTTTCGCCCTCGGCTGGCTGGTGCTGGTGCTGTCGCTGGGCGCCATTTCGCTGCTCAACTGGCTGATCCGCCATGCCAGCGCCGTGAATGTCGCCAGCCTGTTCTATCTCACGCCGCCGACCACGGCGCTGCTGGCCTGGCTGCTGTTCGGCGAGACGCTGACCGGTCTGGCCCTGGCCGGCATGGCCATCGCCGTATGGGGCGTGTATCTTTCGCGGCGATGAACGGCGTCCGCATCCTCGGCATCGACCCCGGCCTCCGCATCACCGGCTTCGGGGTCATCGACAAGGTCGGCCAGAAGCTGGCCTACGTGACCAGCGGCTGCGTCAGGACGAAGGACACCGACAGCCTGCCGGACCGGGTGAAAACGCTTCTGGAAGGGATTGGCGAGGTCATTGCGCGCCATCAGCCGCAGGAAGCAGCCGTGGAAAAAGTATTCGTCAACGTCAACCCGCAATCGACGCTGCTGCTCGGCCAGGCGCGCGGCGCGGCGATCGCGGCACTGGTCGGCGCCGGGTTGCCGGTGGCGGAATACACGGCCCTGCAGGTCAAGCAGGCGGTGGTCGGCCACGGCAAGGCGGCCAAGGAGCAGGTGCAGCAGATGGTGATGCGCCTGCTGCAGCTGCCTGGCGCGCCTTCGGCCGACGCCGCCGACGCGCTGGCCTGCGCCATCTGCCACGCCCACGGCGGCCAGGGCCTGGGCAACATCGCGACGCGCGGCTTCAGGGTGCGCAACGGGAGACTCGTGTGATAGGAAGAATCACCGGAACGCTGATCGAGAAGAATCCGCCGCAGATCACGGTCGATGTCGGTGGCGTCGGCTACGAACTGGAGGTGCCGATGAGCACCTTCTACAACCTGCCGGCAGCCGGCGAGAAGGTGTCGCTATGCACCCATCTGGTGGTGCGCGAGGATGCGCACATCCTCTACGGCTTCGGCGCCGACGACGAGCGCACCGCCTTCCGGCAGCTCATCAAGATTTCCGGCATCGGGGCGCGCACGGCGCTGGCCGTGCTCTCCGGCCTGTCGGTGGGCGAGTTGGCGCAGGCGGTCGCCTTGCAGGAATCGGGCAGGCTGGTGAAGATTCCCGGCATCGGCAAGAAGACGGCCGAGCGCCTGCTGCTGGAACTCAAGGACAAGCTCAAGACCGCCGGCCTGGCCAGCAAAGTCAGTCATGGCGGCACGCCGCCCGATGCAAGCTCGGACATCCTCAACGCCCTGCTGGCGCTGGGCTACAACGAGCGCGAGGCCCTGGGCGCCATGAAGCAGCTGCCGGCCGGCGCGGCAGTATCGGACGGCATCCGGCAGGCGCTGAAGCTGCTTTCCAAGGCTTGATACACTAGCCCATGGCCATTCAGACCGACCAGTTCGCCTCGGACCGCGTGATCTCCGCAGGCAAGGAATCCTCGCAGGAGGAAGTCCTTGAACGCGCGCTGCGGCCGCGCAAGCTGGCCGAGTACGTCGGCCAGCAGAAGATTCGCGGCCAGATGGAGATCTTCATCGAGGCGGCCAAGCGGCGCAAGGAGGCGCTCGACCACGTGCTGCTGTTCGGTCCGCCCGGGCTCGGCAAGACCACGCTCGCCCACATCGTCGCCCACGAGATGGGCGTGAACCTGCGCCAGACCTCCGGCCCGGTACTCGAGCGCGCCGGCGACCTCGCGGCGATACTCACCAACCTAGAGCCGCACGACGTGCTGTTCATCGACGAGATCCATCGCCTGTCGCCGGTGGTCGAGGAAATCCTCTACCCGGCGCTGGAGGACTTCCAGATCGACATCATGATCGGCGAAGGCCCGGCGGCGCGCTCGGTCAAGCTCGACCTGCCGCCCTTCACGCTGGTCGGCGCCACCACGCGCGCCGGCATGCTGACCAATCCGCTGCGCGACCGCTTCGGCATCGTCGCCCGGCTGGAGTTCTACACGGCCGAGGAACTCACCCACATCATCCGCCGCTCGGCGCAGCTACTGAACTGCGAGATCGTCGGCGAGGGCGCCGCTGAAATTGCCAGGAGATCGCGCGGCACGCCGCGCATCGCCAACCGCCTGCTGCGCCGCGTGCGCGACTACGCCGAGGTGAAAGCCGAGGGATCGATCAGTCGCGACGTCGCGGATGCCGCGCTGTCGATGCTGGATGTCGATCATCTCGGCCTCGACATCATGGACCGCAAGCTGCTGTCGGCCGTGTTGGAGAAGTTCGGCGGCGGACCAGTTGGCGTGGACAACCTCGCCGCGGCCATCGGCGAGGCGAGAGACACCATCGAGGACGTGCTGGAGCCCTATCTGATCCAGCAGGGCTATCTGCAGCGCACCCCGCGCGGCCGCATCGCCACGGCCGCCATCTGGCGTCATTTCGGGCTGGCCCAGCCGGGCGCCCACCCGGACCTGTGGCAGGAATGACTGGGAAATGAGCGGGAACTTTGCGCTGCCGGTCCGCGTCTATTATGAGGATACCGATGCCGCTGGCGTGGTTTATTACGCCAACTACCTGAAGTACCTGGAGAGGGCGCGCACCGAATGGCTGCGCGCCCTCGGATTCGACCAGGGCAGGCTGATGGCGGAAACGGGGCTGGGCTTCGCCGTGCGCTCGATCACGGCGGAATACTTGAAACCAGCGAGGCTGGACGACGAACTGACGGTCATCGCGCGCGTCGAAGCACACGGCCGCGTGCAAGCGGTCTTCGACCAGCGCATCGAGCGGCAGGAAGATATCCTGCTGACGGCAAGAGTGCGCATCGCCTGCATGGATCTGCAGCGCGGCAAGGCGGCGCCCATGCCGCAGGGCATTTACGAACAATTCGAAAAACTGACATGAACATCACCCAGGATTTGTCCATCATCGAACTGATCGTCAATGCCAGCCTGGTCGTCAAGCTGGTCATGGCGCTGCTGGCTCTTGTGTCGGTCATGTCGTGGTACTGGATCTTCCGCAAGTGGTTCGCCATCCGCGACGCCCGCGCCAAGACCGACAAGTTCGAGCGCGATTTCTGGAGCGGCGGCGACCTCAACACGCTCTACCAGAGTGCGGTCAATGCCCGTCACCAGACCGGGGCGCTGGAGCGCGTCTTCGAGGCCGGCTTCCGCGAATTCACCAAGCTGCGCGGCCAGAAGACGCTCGATCCGGGCTCGGTCATCGACGGGGTCAGGCGGGCGATGAGAGCCACCTATCAACGCGAGATCGACGATCTCGAGGCGCATCTGGCGTTCCTCGCCTCGGTCGGCTCGGTGTCGCCCTACGTCGGCCTGTTCGGCACGGTTTGGGGCATCATGCATGCTTTCCGCGGCCTGTCGAATGTCGCCAGCGCGACCCTCGCCGCCGTCGCGCCCGGCATTGCCGAGGCGCTGGTCGCCACAGCCATCGGCCTGTTCGCCGCCATTCCGGCCGTGGTGGCGTACAACCGATTCGCCCACGACGTCGACCGGCTGGCCGTGCGCTTCGAGAGCTTCATCGAGGAGTTCTCCAATATCCTGCAACGGCACCTGAAGTAAGCCATGCGCCAGAGACGCCTGATGAACCAGATCAACGTCGTCCCCTACATCGACGTGATGCTGGTGCTGCTGGTGATCTTCATGGTCACCGCGCCGATGATCCAGACCGGCGACATCGACCTGCCCAGCGTCGGCAAGGCCAACACGCAGCCTCCGGTGGCGCCGCTGGAAGTGATCGTCCGCGCCGATGGCGGTCTGGCCCTGCGTGACCGCAGCAAGGGCGATCAGGAACAGGCCATCGAACGTTCCGAACTGGCGGCCAGGCTGAAGTCCGCGCAGTCACGCAATCCGCAGCAGGCCGTCCTCATCGCCGGAGACCGCAGCGTCCGCTATGAAGCCGTGTTGAACGTGATGGACGAGTTGCAGAAGCAGCAGGTCGCCAAAATCGGGCTGCTGGTCAAGCCGGGCAAATGACCGAAGCGCCGCCGCAACGCGTCAAGCCGCCCGGCAAGCGGCTTTCCATCGTCCTGGCGGTGCTGGTGCATGTGCTGCTGATCGCGTTGCTGGTCTATGGCATCCGCTGGCAGACCCGGATCGACGACGTCGTCGAAGTCGACCTGGTCCGTCAGGTGCCGGCCCCACCGCCTCCGGCGGTGCAGGAAGAGCCGCCGCCGACGCCCAATGTGGAGCCGAAGCCCGTACCCAAGCCGGAGCCGAAGCCCGAGCCGACCCCGCCGCCAAAGAAGCCGGACATCGTTCTCAAGGAAAAGGAGAAGGTCAAGCCTCCACCGAAGCCGGAACCGGTCAAGGCCCCCCCGGAAGCCAAGCCCAGGTTCGATCCTTTCAGGGATCAGCTGGCGCAGGAAGAAAAACAGCGGACCATGGCCAACCAGATCGCGGAGGAAGAGCGGAAACTCAAGCAGCAGAAGGACGCCGCCGCCGCAGCCCAAGCGGCCGCCGCGCACAGCAAGGCCCTCGCCAGCTACAGCGAACGGATTCGCGCCAAGATTCGCGGCAACATCGTGCTGCCGCCCGACATCAAGGGCAATCCGTCGGCGCTGTTCAAGGTGGTGCAGCTTCCCTCCGGCGAGGTCATGGCCGTCCAGCTGACCCGAAGCAGCGGCCACGCCGGCTACGACGCGGCGGTCGAGCGCGCCATCCTGAAGTCGAGCCCGCTGCCCAAGCCCGATGACCCCACGCTGTTCGCACGCGAACTGAGCCTGACTTTCTGCCCTGATCCACGAGAGGATGGCCGATGCGGCTAAGCTATAATTTCCCCATGAAATTCAGTCCCATGCTCGTGGCCGCGCTGTTGCTGGCGCCGCTGGCGGGCCGCGCCCAGCTCGCTATCGAGATCACCGGCGCCGGTGCCAACCGCATTCCGATCGCCATCACCGACTTCAATGGCGAAGCCGGCGTATCGCGAGCGCTGACTTCCGTGGTGCGCGCCGACCTGGAGCGCAGCGGCCTGTTCCGCCTGATCGAGCCGACCGGCCTGCCCGGCGGCGAAACCGTCGCACCCCATGCCGAGGCCAAGGCACGCGGCGCCGATGCCCTGGTCGGCGGTACGGTCGCCGCGGCGGCCGACGGCCGCTACGAAACCCGTTTCCGCTTGCACGACACGCAGAAGCAGGCGCAACTCGGCGGCCAGACCTTTGGCCACGCCAGCGAGCAGATTCGCGCCACCGCGCATCGCATCAGCGATTACGTCTATGAAAAGCTGACCGGCGAGCGCGGCATCTTTTCCACGCGCATCGCCTATGTCGTCAAGTCGGCGGGGCGCTACCAGCTGCAGATTGCCGATGCCGACGGCGACAACGCCCAAATCGCCCTGTCCTCGCGGGAGCCGATCATCTCGCCGACCTGGTCGCCAGACGGCAACCGGCTGGCCTACGTCTCGTTCGAGGCGAAAAAACCGATCGTCTATGTGCACGACCTGGGTTCGGGCCGCCGCCACGTCGCCGCCAATTTCAAGGGCTCGAATTCGGCTCCCGCCTGGTCGCCCGACGGCAAGCGGCTCGCCGTAGTGCTGACCAAGGACGGCAGTTCGCAGATCTATGCCGTCGGCGCCGACGGCAGCGGTGTCACGCGCCTCGCCACCTCCTCCGGCATCGATACCGAGCCGCAGTTCTCGCCCGATGGCCAGTGGATCTATTTCACGTCCGATCGCGGCGGCAGCCCGCAGATCTACCGCATCGGCGCCAACGGTGGCGATGCCCAGCGCGTCACCTTCGATGGCGGCTACAACGTCACCCCCCGCCCGGCGCCTGACGGCAGGAGCCTCGCCTATGTCTCCAGGAACGGCGGCCGCTTCCAACTGACGATCATGGACCTGGCGACGCGGCAGACCCAGGTGCTGACCGATTCGGCGAAGGACGAATCGCCCAGCTTCGCGCCCAACAGCCGAATGATCCTGTATGCCACCGAAATCGGCGGGCGCGGCGTCCTGGCGGCGGTGTCGGCCGACGGCCGGGTGAAGCAGAAACTCTCGGTTCCGGCCGCCGATATTCGCGAACCTTCCTGGAGCCCCTACGTCAAATGAACTTTTCGAGTTTTCGGAGAAAAACCATGCGCCCCACGACATTCAAGCTTTCCCTGGTCGTTTCCGCCATTGCCCTGCTCGCCGCCTGTGGCAGCCAGCCACCGGCTCCGGAGCAAAATCCGGCTGGCGTGGTTGACGGCAGCAAGACCGGCGTCGGCGGCCCGACCACCGGCGCGACCACCGTCACGCCAGTCACCGCGACGGGCATCGATCCCACCAGCCTGGCCGCGCTGAAGGATCCCAAGAGCACGGTATTCAACCGCAGCGTCTTCTTCGATTATGACCAATACGTCATCAAGGACGAGTTCAAGCCGCTGATCGATGCCCACGCCAAGCTGCTGGTCAAGAATCCCGGCATCAAGATGCTGATCCAGGGTAACGCCGACGAGCGCGGCAGCCGCGAATACAACCTGGCGCTCGGCCAGAAGCGCGCCGACGCGGTGAAGAAGGCGCTGATGCTGCTCGGCGGGCAGGAAGCCCAGATCGAGTCGGTCAGCCTCGGCGAGGAGAAGCCGCGCTGCACGGACCAGACGGAGTCGTGCTGGGCGCAGAACCGCCGCGGCGACATGCTCTACTCCGGCGAGTTCTAGGTCGTGCGCCGATACCTGCCGCTGCTGCTGTTCGCGGCAGTCCTGCCGGCTCAAGCGGGCTTGTTCGACGACGACGAGGCGCGGGCGCGCATTGAGCGGATGCGCGCCGAACTGCGCGCCGAAACCGCCGCGCTGGCGCAGCGCGTCGACCAGGCCGCGAAGAACCAGATCGATTTCGCCAACCAGGCCGAGGCCTTGAAAGCGGAAGTGGCGCGCCTGCGCGGCCAGATGGAAGTGCTGCTGAACGACGTCGACGCCGCACAGAAGCGCCAGCGCGACTTCTACGTTGACCTCGACGGCCGCCTGCGCAAGCTGGAGAGCGCTGCGGTGGCGGCGGCCAAGCCGCCCGAGCCGCCGAAGCCCGACCCGATGCAGGAAACGCGCGATTACGAAGCCGCGCTGGGCAGTTTCAAGGCTGCCAAGTACGGCGATGCCAATGCCGCGTTTCTCGCCTTCATCAAGAATTACCCGAACAGCACGCTGCTGCCCAATGCCTATTATTGGGCGGCATCGAGCCATTTCCAGATGAAGGAGTACGCCAAGGCAGCCGACGCTTTCGCCAAGGTGGCGGCCACCTGGCCAAACGACGCCAAGGCCCCGGACGCCCTGCTCGCCCAGGGCAATGCGCTCGTGGAATCGGGCAACGCCAAGGGCGCGAAGCAGGTCCTCGAAAAGCTGGTCGCCCAGTATCCGGCGTCTCCCGCCGCCCAGACCGCGAAGCAGCGGCTGAAGAAGAAGTAATCGTGGCTGCGCGGGACGAGGCTTCCGCGACGCTGCGCGTCAGCGAGATCTTCCATTCGATCCAGGGCGAGTCGACGCGCGCCGGGCTGCCCACGACCTTCATCCGCCTGACCGGCTGCCCGTTGCGCTGCGACTGGTGCGACACCGAGCATGCCTTCACCGGCGGCACGACCATGACGCTCGCGGACATTCTTGCCCGCGTCGATGGCATCGGCTGCCCCACCGTCTGCGTGACGGGCGGCGAGCCGCTGGCACAACGAGCCTGTCCGCGGCTGTTGCAGGCGCTCTGCAATGCCGGCTATTCGGTTTCGCTGGAAACCAGCGGCGCGCTCGATATCGCCGACATCGACCCGTGCGTGGCGCGGATTGTCGACCTCAAGGCACCGGATTCCGGCGAGGCCGCGAAGAACCTCTGGGACAACCTCCGATACCTCACCGAGCACGACGAGCTGAAGTTCGTGCTCGCCTCCGAGGCCGACTACCTGTGGGCAAAGTCAGTGCTGGCGATCCGCCACCCCGAACGGCATTGCCCGGTGCTGATGTCGCCCGTACCCGGCCGCCTCGATCCGGCGGCGCTGGCGGAATGGATACTGCGCGACCATCTGCCCGTCCGCCTCCAGCTGCAGCTCCACAAGATCCTGTGGGGCGACGAACGGGGACGCTAGGCCCGCGTCAGAAGACCTTGCCCGGGTTGAGCAGGCCCAGGGGATCGAGCGCAGCCTTGATCGTTCGCATCAAGGCAATTTCCTCGGGCGTGCGGCTGATCGAGAGCCAGGGTTTCTTTTCCAGGCCGATGCCATGCTCGGCGGAAACCGAGCCGCGAAACGCCGCCAGGCCGCGATAAACTGCTTCTTCAATTTTCGGACGCAGCGCGGCGTGGTCGGCCGCCGATGTCGGCACCGCGAGATGCAGGTTGCCGTCGCCCAGATGTCCGAAGATGTAGAGCCGATGCGCGCCGATGGCTGCGGTCATGGCCGTGTCGAGGTCGCGCGTAAAGCGCTCCATCTCTGCGATGGGCAACGAAACGTCGAAGATGGCCGGCGTACCCTGCACCATGATTTGGCCGACATCGTCGCGCAGTGACCAGAAGTCGTGGCAATCGGCGTCGGACTGGGCGATGGCCGCGTCGACGATCAGCCCTTCGTCAAGGGCCGTTTCCATCGCGGCATTGAAACGGCGCGTATCGAGTTCGCGATCGGAACCCTGGCTTTCGACCAGCGCGTAGTAGGGATGGTCCTGCCCGACCGGCGGCTTGCCCCTGGCCGGCGGAGTCGTCACCAGCAGGTAGAACGAGCGCCACATGACTTCAAATGCCGACAGCGTGCCGCCGAGCCGCCGATCCATGTGCTTGAGAAAGGCCGGAATCCGGTCGAAGCCGTCGAACGCGGCAAACGCCATGTTGGTGGTGGTCGGCTTTTCGCGCAGGCGCAGCACCAGACGTGTGATGACGCCGAGCGTGCCCTCGGTGCCGATGAACAGCTGCTTGAGGTCGTAGCCGGCGTTGTTCTTGATCAGCGAATTCAGCGACGACACGACGGTGCCGTCGGCCAGCACCGCCTCGAGGCCGAACACCATGTCGCGGGTCATGCCGTAGCGGATGACGCGGTTGCCGCCGGCATTGGTCGAGGCGTTGCCGCCGATGGTCGCCGAACCGCGCCCGCCCAGGTCGAGCGGAAACGACAATCCGTGCGCCTCGGCCGCTTCCTGCACGGCCTGCAAGGTGACACCTGCCTGTGCCACCGCGACGCGCTGCACCGGGTCGACGCGTTCGATGGCGCGCATGCGCTCCAGCGAAAGAATCAGCTGGTCGGGCGCTGCGTCCGCGCCGTGCACCAGCCCTGTCAAGCCGCCGTGCGTCACCACCGGCTGCCGGTGGGCGTGGCAATAGCGCAACACGGCCGCCACGTCCTCGGTGCTGCTCGGTCGCACCAGCGCCCGCGCCACGAGCCGGTCCCGCCGCCAGATGCCCGCCTGGCGCCCCGCCACCTCGTCGGCGTCGAGCACGCCGTCGGCACCGACGATGGCGCGCAGGTCTTCGATGAGATTCATTCCTTGCTGTCCTTCCTAGATGACGGCCTCGATCAGGCGCGGTGCCCGCTGCTTCATGGCCGACCGATATTGGTCCGCGAGTTCCCCGCAGGTCGTGGCCCGACTGGCCTCGACACCCATGCCTTCGGCGATCTTGACCCAGTCGACGCGCGGGCGGCCAAGGTCGAACATCGATAGCGCCTTCGGACCGACGCCCAGCGCGGCCGCGCCGGCACGCTGCAATTCGAAATTAAGGATGGCGTAAGCGCGATTGGCGTAGATCACCATCGTGACATCGAGATTCTCGCGCGCCATCGTCCATAGTGCCTGCAGGTCATACGCGGCACTGCCGTCACCGACGGCACATACGACCTTGTGGTCCGGTGCGGCAAGGGCAGCGCCGATGGCCGCGGGCATGCCCTGCCCCAGCGAACCGCCGGCCACGGCCAAATGCGTGTGCGGACGGGCGGTGGCCATCACCCGCAGCAGCGGCGGGCTCGAAGTGATCGCCTCATCGACCAGAATCGCGCCTTCCGGCGTCGATGTGGCCATGATGGCGGAAACGCTGGTGGCGTCGAGGCTGCAAGTCGGCACGTCGGGCAGTTTTAGGGGCACGCGCAGGGACGACCGCGCCGGCGCCCCGAGCAGATCGGCCAGCGCCGCGAGCGCGCCCGCGCCATCCTCGTGAGGATGCGCCAGGTGGCTGAACTGGCAGCCTTCCGGAGCGCAGCGGCTGGGCTTGCCGGGATAACCGAAAAAGGCGACGGGCGGCGCGGCGCCCACCAGAATGATCTGCTCGACGCCTTCCAGGCATTCGAGGGCCTGCTCGACCAGATAAGGCAAGCGCTCGACCGGCACGCGCCCCGCCCCGAGTTCGGTGGTCGGCGCGAAAGTGTCGCAGCACAAGCGGGCACCGGTGGCCGCCTGGACTCGGCCGGCGGCCTCGAGGCCGGCTCCGCGCAGCGCCGCGCCGCGCAGCAGGAGCACGGTCTTACGGCCGTTGCGAAGCAGGCCGGCGGCGTTGTCGATGGCGGTGGCATTAACCGGCGCGGCGCCGATATCGGGCAGCATGTCGGCCGGGCGTTCCGCCGGGTTCCAGGCCGCATCGGCCGACAGGATCATGGTGGCGACACCGCCGGGAACCGTGCGTGCCGCCTGCACCGCCCGCGCCGCGTCAGCCGCCACCGACGCGGCGGTGCGCGATTCGCAGATCCACGACGAGACCGGGCGCGCAATGCCGACGATGTCGGCGGTCAACGGTGCTTCGTACTGCCGGTGAAACGTGGCATGCTCGCCAACCACGTTGACGACAGGCGAACCGGCCCGGCGGGCGTTGTGCAGATTGGCCAGGCCGTTGGCCAGGCCCGGCCCCAGGTGCAGCAAAGTCAGTGCCGGCGACCCGCCGATGCGGGCGTAGCCATCGGCCGCGCCGGTGGCTACGCCCTCGAACAGGCAGAGTACCGCCCGCATCCCGGGCGCGGAATCGAGCGCCGCGACGAAGTGCATTTCCGAGGTGCCTGGATTGGCGAAACAAAGCTTGACGCCGCAATTGACCAGCGTGCGGATCAGCGACTGGGCGCCGTTCATCGAGCCACCTCCTCCCGGCGATCCTTGACCAGAAACGCGGCCAGGGCCGGCAGCAATAACAACGCGCCGAAGACGTTCACCAGGAACATGAAGGCCAGGAGGATACCCATGTCGGCCTGGAACTTGAGCGCCGAGAAGGCCCAGGTCGCCACCGAGATTGTCATGGTCACCGCGGTGAACAGCGACGCCGTGCCGCGCTGCTTGAGCGCCTCGACGAAGGCCTCGCGCAGGCTCAGACCGCGCCGCGCCATCCCGTGCTTCATGCGCTCGAAGAGGTAGATGCCGTAATCCACGCCGACGCCGACCCCGAGGGCCACCACCGGCAGCGTGTTCACCTTCACGCCGATGCCGAGCCAGGCCATCATGGCGTTGCACAACACCGTGACCAAGGCGAGCGGCAATATGATGCACAGGGTCGCCGACACGGACCTCAGCATGACGAGGCAAAGCAACCCGACCGAGGCGAACAGCACCAGATTCACCCACTTGTCGGCGGCGGCGACCGATTCATTGGTACCGGCCATGACGCCGACGTTGCCGCTGGCCAGGCGGAAGGTCAACTGCTCGGAATCGAACTTCCGTTTGAAGGCCTTGATCTGCTGAATGATATTGTCGATCGTGCTGGCCTGGTGATCGCGCGTGAAGATCGACACCGGCATGGCCGTGCAGGTCGAGTTCATCAATTCGTTGCCCAGCCGGGTCGCGAAGCCGACGCCCTGGGCGATCTGGGCGCGATCTTCCGGCAGCGTCTGCCACATGATGTTGGTTTCGGCATACGACTGCGTCACCATCTTGACGAAGCCGGCCAGGCCGCGCACGGCGGCGACGCCTTCGTTCTGGCGCAGGGTCAGTTCAAATTCCTCCATTCTGTCCATCACGGCGCGGTCGACGCACGGCGACTCCGCGCCCTTGGCTTCGGCGATGACCTGCAGCACGTCGACGCCGATGGCGAAATCCCCGGTGATCTGGCGGACATCCCTGTTGTAGCGCGAGTCCGGCCGCAATTCGGGCACGCCATCGCCCAGGTCGCCGATCTTCAGATCACGGGCAACATGGAGGCCAAAGACCAGCGCGACGATGGCGATGCCGATGGCGATGCCACCCCCACGACGGGTGGCGAGGCCGCCCAGGCGGGCCCAGTAGCGATCGGCGCTACCCTCGTGGCCGCGCATGCGCACGGCCTGTTCGGGCGTGATGCGCCGGTAGGACAGCAGGATCGGCAACAGCATCTTGTTGGTGATGATCATCACCGTGACGCCGAGCGTCGCGGTGATCGTCAACTCCTGCACCATCTCGATTTCGACGAAGGCAATGACCAGGAAGCCGATGGCATTCGCCAGCAGCGCCACCGCGCCCGGAACGAACAGCTTCTGGAAAGCCACACGCGAGGCAGTGACGCCGTCGGCGCCGCGCAGCATTTCCTGTTTCCAGGCGCTGGTCATCTGCACGGCATGCGATACGGCGATGGCGAATATCAGGAATGGCACCAGGATCGACATGGGATCAAGCGTCAGGCCGAAGATCGGCAGCAGGCCGAGCAGCCAGATCACGGGTACCGTGGCGCAGACAAGCGCATAGGAAGCAAGCATGCCGGAACCCGAATACCAGTAGAGCAGCATGGCGGTAATGGCAAAGGCGGCGGCAAAGAAGCCGATCACGCCGGCGGCACCAGCGGCGATATCGCCAACCGCCTTGGCAAAGCCGATGACATGCACCGAAATCCGATCGCTTTCCGTACCGGCGCGGACGTTTTCAAGCTGCCTGGCCACCTCCTGGAGGTTGAGGCGGCCGCCGGTCTCGGGGTCTTTCTCCTGGAGCGTGGCGACGACCATGGCGGCCGTGCCGTCGAAGGCAACGATGCGGCCGCTCCAGTCCGACTTGCCCACGTTCTCCCGCACCTGAGCCAGCTGCTCCGGCGTGCCGGCAAAGTTCGAGGAAACGATGTTGCCGCCGCGAAAGCCGTCTTCGACGACTTCGGTGAAGCGAACGTTCGAGGTAAACAGCG
>CAYXZX010000045.1:0-16891 GCA_964469455.1 uncultured Rhodocyclaceae bacterium
TCGAGCACAAGAAGGACGTGGTGATCCTGCTCGACTCGATCACCCGCCTGGCCCGAGCCTACAACACGGTGGTACCGGCCTCAGGCAAGGTGCTCACCGGTGGTGTCGATGCCAACGCGCTGCAGAAGCCGAAGCGCTTCTTCGGCGCCGCCCGCAATGTGGAGGAAGGCGGCTCCCTGACCATCATCGCCACCGCCCTGATCGACACCGGCAGCCGCATGGATGACGTGATTTACGAGGAATTCAAGGGCACTGGCAACATGGAAATTCACCTCGACCGGCGCATGGCCGAGAAGCGCGTCTATCCGTCGATCAACGTGAATCGCTCGGGCACGCGCCGCGAGGAACTGCTGCTCAAGCCCGACGTGCTGCAGAAAGTCTGGATCCTGCGCAAGCTCATGTACGGCCTGGACGACCTCGAGGCAACCGAATTCCTGCTCGACAAGGTCAAGGCAACCAAGAACAACAACGAGTTTTTCGACGCCATGCGCAGGGGCTGAACGCAAACCATGGCTGCTTGATTTAGCAGCCGATTGTTGCGATAATCCGCGCCCTTATCGCCCACCAATGCGCCCGCCAAATTCACGGGTCCGGCAAAGAACAGAGGACATGGCCATGAAAGAAGGCATTCACCCGAAGTACAACGAGATCGACGTGACCTGCAGCTGCGGCAACACGTTCAAGACCTGCTCCACCAGCGGCAAGCCCTTGCACATCGAGGTCTGCTCGTCCTGCCACCCCTTCTATACCGGCAAGCAGAAGATCGTCGACACCGCCGGACGCGTCGAGCGGTTCCGCCAGAAGTATGGCAAGCGCGCGGCGGCCTGAGTTGGTCTTGGCGTGATGATAAGGCAGCTTCGGCTGCCTTTTTCGTTTCGGCTTCCAGCCACAACCGCAAATGGCGTTTTCGCTCGAACCCGATGGCCGGCCGGCCGGACCCACACCCTGGCTGGTGCTCATCCTCGGTTGCGTGTTTCTGCTTGCGGGCGTCTTCGGCCACGACCCGTGGAAATCCGAGGATGCCATCAACATAGCCATCGCCCAAGATTTTGCCAGGTCCGGGAATTGGAGCACGCCGACGCTCGCGGGGGAGCCCTGGCTCGAGTCGGAGCCTTTGTACCACTGGATAGCCGCCGTCACCGGCATGGCACTTGGCGCGGTCTTGCCGTTTCACGAGGGTGCCCGCCTCGCCGCGGCGCTTCTCGGCGGATTGTTCCTGGCTTTCCTCGCCGGCGCCGCGCGCGGGTCGTTCGGCCGCGAAGTGGCATGGGCATCGCCGCTTCTGGCGCTTGGAACGCTCGGCCTGCTCGTGCCAATGCACGAGGCGCAGCCCGCGTCCGCGACACTTGCCTCGATCGCCGCCGTCTATTGGGGCATCGCGCTCTCGAACACAAATCGAAAGTTCGCAATACCATTGATCGGCGGTGGCCTCGGCGCCACCTTTCTCGCCGGCGGACTTGTCGCCGTGCTGCCGACACTGACTTTGCTCGCCATCCTTCTGGTGCGGCGACACTGGTGGGCGGCTGGCAGCGCGGCCTTGATCGGCTCAATCATCGCGCTCGCGTGGCCAACGGTGTTGGCGCTTGTCCATCCCGCGCACCTGGAAGGCTGGTGGACCACGGAAATCGCAACCATCACGCCGCGCAATCCGTTCAGCCTCGCGCATCTGCAATGGCTGGGCTGGTTTGCCTGGCCAGTGCTGCTGATCGCCGGCTGGACGATTTGGCACAACCGGCGGCACCTGGCTGGCGGGCCGCTGGCAGCCCCCGTGCTCGGCACCGGGACCGCCCTGGCATGGCTGCTACTGCACGAGCCCAAGGTTACCGTTACCCTGCCGTTGCTGCCACCCCTCATGCTGCTTGCCGCCGCGGGCTGCCAGCACCTCAGGCGCGGTGCCGCCAATGCCTGGGACTGGTTCGGCATGATGACGTTTTCGCTTCTTGTCGGGCTGACGTGGCTCGGAGCATCGGCCCTGCTTCTTGGCTGGCCGCCCAAGGTCGCCGCCAACGCCGCCAAGATAGCTCCGGGATTCGCCGCCTCGATCTCCGCCCCCGCGCTCGCGGTGGCCCTGGCCGCCACTGTCGGGTGGCTGGCGGTGCTCTCGAGACTACCTCGCTCGCCCTGGCGTGCCGCGTTTCGCTGGGCGGCTGGCGTGACGGCCCTATGGCTGTTGGTCGTCGCGCTGCTGATGCCCTGGATCGACTATGGGAAAACCTATCGCCCGGTGGTCGTCAGCCTGCGACAGGCGCTGCCCCCCGATTCTGGCTGCATTGCGCGGCGCGGCCTGGGTGCCTCGCAGCGCGCCTCACTGGATTACTTTGCGGGTATCCGCACGCAAACGACCAACAATTGTCGCTGGCTGCTGGTGCAGAGCCACCCACGCGAACGGCCACCCGCGGATTGGGACAAGATATGGGAAGGTCACCGTCCGGGGGATCGCGACGAGGTATGGCGGCTATACCGTCGGAACTAGAGCCTTATGAAGTTCTCGCGGTAGTACTTGAGTTCGTCAATCGACTCGTGGATATCGGCCAGGGCTTGATGGCGCGATTTCTTCTCGAAACCCTTGGCAACCTCCGGTTTCCAGCGCTTGCACAATTCCTTGAGTGTCGACACGTCGAGATTGCGGTAATGAAAATAGGCCTCAAGCTTGGGCATCGAGCGCGCCATGAAGCGCCGGTCCTGGCAAATCGAGTTGCCGCACATGGGTGACTTGCCCGCCGGAACATGGCGTCGCAGAAACTCCAGGCACTGCGCCTCGACATCGGCCTCGCTCAGCACGGACGACTTCACCTTGTCGATGAGGCCGGACTTGCCATGCGTCTTCTTGTTCCAATCGTCCATGCCATCGAGCACGGCGTCGTCCTGATGCACCACCCAGACTGCGCTTTCGGCGATGGTTTCGAGTTGCGCGTTGGTGATCACCACGGCCACCTCGATAATGCGATCGGTATCGGGATTCAGCCCCGTCATTTCCATGTCGAGCCAGACGAGGGCATTGAAGTCTTGTGCCATAATTTTCCGCCAGCGAAAAGTCCGATCTTCTCACAGTTCTTCCCCGCCCGATGAGCGCTGCCTCGCTGCTGACCATTTCGTTCGTCTCCGCCTTGTCGATTGGCATCCTCTTGCGGCTATGGCTGGCTTACCGCCATTACCGTCACGTCGGCGCGCACCGCGAGCGCGTGCCTGTCGAATTCGCCGCCAGCGTGCCGCTGGTCGACCACCGCAAGGCCGCCGACTACACCCGCGCCAAGCTTCGGCTGTCCGTGGTGCTGCTTGCCGCCGAAACCATGCTGCTGGTCGCCTTCACGCTCGGCGGCCTGCTTGACTGGCTGGATCGCGCATGGTTCGGCATCCTGGCCGGGCGCGGCCATGCTCATGGCCTGGCCTTGTTCGCCAGCGTCGCCGTGATCGGTTTCCTCGTCGACCTGCCCTTCACCCTGTATCAGGTGTTCGTCATCGAGGCGCGATTCGGCTTCAACAAGATGACCTGGCGTCTGGCCGTCGCTGACTTTGCCAAGCAGGCGGTGCTTGCCATCGTCATTGGCACGCCGCTTCTGTTGGCCGTGCTGTGGCTGATGTCGGCGATGGGTGAGCGCTGGTGGCTCTATGTCTGGCTATTCTGGCTGGCCTTCAACCTCTTGGTGATGCTCATCTACCCGACATTCATCGCGCCGCTGTTCAACAATTTCTTGCCACTCGAGGACGGCGACCTGAAAACACGCATTGAAGCGCTGCTCGAGCGCTGCGGCTTCGCCAACTCCGGCCTGTTCGTCATGGACGGCTCGAAACGCTCGGCCCACGGCAATGCCTACTTCACCGGCCTGGGCCGCGCCAAGCGCATCGTCTTCTTCGATACGCTGATCCAGAAGCTGACGCCACCGCAAGTCGAAGCGGTGTTGGCCCACGAACTCGGCCACTTCAAGCGTCGGCACATCTGGAAGCGCATTGGCATGCTCGCGGCCGTCACGCTTGGCCTGCTCTGGCTTCTTGGCCGCGTTATAGACACGCCGTGGTTCTATCAGGGCCTCGGCGTGGCCACCGGAAGCACCGCCATGGCCCTGATTCTGTTCGTCCAGGTCCTGCCGGCCTTCCTGTTCCCGCTGACGCCCGTCGCGTCGGGTCTTTCGCGCCGCCACGAGTTCGAGGCCGATGCCTACGCCGCGCGCCACGCCGGCGCCGGCGATCTCGTCGCCGCGCTGGTCGGACTTTATCGCGACAACGCCGCCACCTTGACGCCCGATCCACTCCACTCGCTGTTCTACGATTCCCACCCACCGGCCAGTCTGCGCGTCGCCCGGTTGCGGGACTGCGCTCCTTGAGCCGCGCAGGCACCATTGTCGCGGCCCATGGCCGTCACTATGAAGTCGAGGACGCCGAGGGCGGCCGCTGGCAGGCCATGCCGCGCGGCAAGAAGAGCCTCTATGCCTGCGGCGATCGCGTGCGCATCGAACCGACCGGCCGGGATCAGGCGCGCATCGTCGACCACCTGGCGCGCGAGACCCTGCTGTACCGCAGCGATGCCTTCCGCCAGAAGCTGATCGCCGCGAACGTCCGACAGATCGTCATCGTCGTCGCCGCCGAGCCGGCATTCAGCGACGAACTGGTTTCGCGGGCATTGGTCGCCGCGGAGCATGACGGCATGCGCGCGGTGATCGTGCTGAACAAGTGCGACCTCACGAGCGCCTTGGCCGGCGCCCGGCAGCAACTCGCCTGCTTCGAGTCCGTGGGCTACCCGGTCATCGAACTCGCCGCGCGCCAGGATGCCTCGCCGTTGCTGCCGTTGCTCGAGGGCGTGCTGTCGGCACTGGTCGGTCAGTCGGGCATGGGTAAGTCGACGCTGATCAATGCCCTGGTACCAGGCGCATCGGCGGCGACCCGCGAGATATCCAGTGCCCTCGATTCCGGCAAGCACACCACCACGCACGCAACGCTCTACCGACTCGATGGCGAGTCGGCGCTGATCGACAGCCCGGGCCTTCAGGAATTCGGCCTTGCCCACCTGAGCTTCGGTGAAATCGAATGGGCTTTTCCTGAATTCCGCCCGACGCTCGGCCAATGCCGCTTCCACGACTGCCACCATGGCGCCGAACCGGGCTGCGCGGTCAAGGCCTTGGTGGAGTCAGGCGTGGTGGCACGCCGCCGCCTTGAGCATTTTCTCGCCATCACAGGCAGCAGGAGTCACGGATAGATGCACTTTGCCATGTCAAGGATCAGCGCTAGGATGCTTACCTTATAAGTCCATAGAATCCTCGAATGCCTCGCCCTTTTCTCTCGATCAAGTCACAGATATTCATCGCGCTGGTGATCGGCGTGTTGTTCACGTGGCTGTCCGTCGCCTATGAACTGAATCACAGCCGCAATACCTACCAGCGCGAAATCGAGCAGGCGACGATATTTCAGGCGCAGGCCTATGCCGAGAACGCCTTGGCAACGATCAAACGTCTGGATGAGGTCGTGCTCGACCTGCGCGATTACTGGACCGGCGATATGGAGCGGTTTGCCGAACTGGTACAGCGACGCAGGCAACATCTGGGCGACATCGCCTTTCAGGTCTCGATCATCGATGCCGAGGGTTATCTGGTCTACTCCAACCTGGCTGCCCCCAACGACCGCACTTACCTGGGGGAACGAGAGCATTTCCGCATCCACAAGGAACGCCAAGCCGATCAACTCTTCATCAGCAAGCCGCTGAAAGGAAAAGTCTCCGGCAAGTGGTCGATTCAGTTCACCCGGCCCATCTTCACCGACGGCCGGTTCGGTGGCGTTATCGTCGTCTCCGCCAGCCCGGAAACCTTTGCCACGTTTCTAGCGAAGCTCGGTTTGAGCGGACAGGCCAGCAGCACACTGGTGGCAGACAGTGGCTACATCATGGCCCATTACCCCGACAACGAGAACGTGCTGGGCAAGACCATCTCCGACGCGCCGTTCCTGGTGGCCGACGCCCCCGTTTCAGGCGCCTATTCGCGCTCTTCGCAGATTGACGGCATCGAGCGGACCTACGGTTTTTATCGCGTGCCCGAGTACGGGCTGCGTTTCGTCATTGGCCAGCCGGTATCCGAAGCGCTCCAGCCCTACTTTGGTCACCGCAAGACCGTCGTCGCGGCCGCCATCCTAACAAACGCTATCCTGGCGCTGCTGATCGGACTGCTGTCCCACTCACTGACTGCAAGAGCCGCCGCCGAAACAGAATTGACCCGGAGCCAGGCGATGCTTCGCTCGGCGATCGACACCATCGGCGAAGCCTTCGTCATCTACGACGAGCATGACCGACTGGCCTATTGCAACGAGCGGTACCTCGACTACTACCGAACCTCCGCCGACCTGCTGGTTCCCGGACGAACCTTCGAGGAAATCATTCGCACCGGAGCCGAACGCGGCCAGTACCAGGAAGCCATCGGCAGGGTTGACGAGTGGGTGGCCAGCCGGATGGCCGCCCATCTGAGCGGCAATTCTGACCTGATTCAGCCGGTCGCGGATGGTCGGTGGCTGCGCATCCGTGAGCGGAAGACACCCGAAGGTTATATCGTCGGTTTCCGCATCGACATCACGGAACTCTACAAAGCCAAGGAAGCCGCCGAAGTTGCCAACATTGCAAAGAGCCGCTTCCTCGCTACGATGTCCCATGAAATCCGCACGCCGATGAACGGCATTCTCGGGATGGCCCAGATGCTGCTCATGCCGACGCTGACCGAGCAGGAACGCCACGACTACGCGAGGACGATCCTCAACTCAGGGCAGACGCTGCTGTCCTTGCTGAACGACATTCTCGACTTGTCGAAGATCGAGGCCGAGAAGCTCGACCTGGTACCGACCGATACCGATCCAGGGCGCATCGTCACGGAAACCGCCGCCTTGTTCGCCGGTGCGGCCGAAGCCAAGGGACTACACATCGAAGCCGCGTGGCACGGCCCCCAGGCCCAGCTGTATCGCCTCGACGGAACGCGTGTACGGCAGATGCTATCCAACCTGATCAGTAACGCCATCAAGTTTACAGCGTCGGGCACCATTCGCATTGAGGCCGCCGAGGTCGATCGTCGTGGCGGCCAGTCCCTGCTGCAGTTCAGCGTGATCGACAACGGCATCGGCATTGCCGACGATAAGCAGGTTTACCTTTTCAAGCCTTTCTCCCAGGCCGACAGTTCCATCACCCGGCAATTCGGCGGCACTGGGCTGGGCCTGTCGATCGTCCGCAGCCTCGCCAGAATGATGGGTGGCGACGTCGGCGTCGACAGTGAACCAGGCAAAGGCTCGACCTTCTGGTTTCGCATCCGTGCCGAACGAGGTGCCCTGGACACGTCGACCGAAACCTCGCCGATGCCGCCGCATGCCAGCCAGGTCGGCGGCACCATTCCGCCGCGACGTATGCCGCTGGCCGGGAAGGTGCTGGTAGTCGAGGACAACGCCGTCAATCGCAAGCTGATCCTGGCCTTGCTGAAGAAGCTCGGCGTCGACGCGGCCTGCGTAGAAAATGGGCAGGAAGCCTTGGAAGTGCTAGATGCCGACGACCGGCCCGACTTGGTGCTAATGGATATCCAGATGCCAGTGATGGACGGCATCACTGCCTCCGGGGAACTTCGCCGCCGCGATCGCGACGCCACCCGGCCCCGCCTGCCCATCGTCGCCTTGACTGCTGGCGCGTTCGAGGACGACCGCAGGCGCTGCATGGAAGCGGGCATGGACGATTTCCTGACCAAGCCGGTGATGATCGATGAACTCGTCGCCATGCTCGAAAAGTGGCTGGCGCCGGCGGAAGCCGAAACGTGAAAGTCAGCTGCGGCCGGACTCCGCGTGGGCAACAACGACCAACGGCAAAAGTAAAGAAAACCGGCCACCCTCGCGGGCAAGCCGGTTCTCGCCGGGATCAGGCAGGCCTTAGACGCGTTCCCAGATCGTCGTGATGCCCTGGCCACCGCCGATGCACATCGTTGCCATGCCGTAGCGCCCGTTCACGCGAATCAATTCGTGCAGCAGTTTGGTGATGATGACGCCACCGGTGGCGCCGACAGGGTGACCCAGCGCAATCGCCCCGCCATTGGGATTGGTCTTGGCCGGATCGAGGCCAAGACCCCTGGCGACGGCAATCGACTGGGCGGCGAAGGCTTCGTTCGACTCGATGACATCCATCTTGTCGAGGGACAGGCCAGCCTTCTGCAACGCCACCTTGGTCGAGGGAATCGGTCCCTCGCCCATCACGTCGTTCGGCACCCCGGCGATGGCGTAGGCGACCAGGCGCGCGATCGGCTTGTGGCCGCCCGCGGCCGCCTTGGCGGCGTCGGCCAGGACCAGGAAAGCGGCGGCGTCGTTGATGCCGGAAGCATTGCCGGCCGTCACCGTGCCGTCCTTCTTGAACGCGGGCTTCATCTTGGCCAGCGTTTCCATGGTGGTGCCGGCCTTCGGATGCTCGTCGGTGTCGAAGACGACGTCGCCTTTCCTGGTCTGAAACGTGATCGGCACGATCTGCGACTTGAAGCGTCCCTCGGCGAGCGCCGCTGCGGCGCGCTTCTGCGATTCGACGGCGAAGGCGTCCTGGTCCTCGCGCGTGATGCCATGCTTGACGGCCAGGTTCTCCGCCGTGATGCCCATGTGGCCCACGCCGAACGGGTCGGTCAGCACGGCAACCATGGCGTCGATGGCCTTGGCATCGCCCATGCGCGCCCCGGCGCGCAGCGCCGGCAGCAGGTAGGCACCGCGCGACATGACCTCGACACCGCCGCCAATGGCGAAGTCGGCGTCGCCGAGCATGATGGCCTGGGCCGAACTGACGATGGCCTGCTGCGCCGAACCACACAGGCGGTTCACGGCGAAGGCCACGGAGTCCATGCTCATGCCACCCTGGATGGTGGCAACACGCGCGACATAGGCATAGCGCGATTCGGTCGGAATGCAGTTGCCGACCGTCGCGAAAGTCACCTGCTTGGGATCGACACCGGCGCGGGCGATCGCCTCCTTGACCACCAACCCGCCCAGTTCTGCCGGTTCCATGTCCTTCAGCGAACCATTGAATGCGCCCACCGCACTACGGGCGGCGCTCAATACCACCACTTCCCTCTTGTCAGCCATTTTCAACTCCTGTTAGTGAAATCAACCTGCCCAGCTGGCAATTCCCAGCAGAGTCAGCAGCAACAATGCCATCACCAGCGTTCGCCACACCAGCCCCACGGCACTTTGCATGAAATCGGCATCGGCATCCTCGCCCACACCCAGTTCCGGGCGATCGCCAAGCCTGTCCTCGCTGCCGACGGGCATGCCCAGCCGCACACCCAGTGCGCCGGCACCGGAGGCGAGCAGTATACCGCTCGCCTCCTCCTTCCAGCGCGTGGCCTGCGTGCGCCAGCAAAACACCGCATCCTCGAAGTTGCCGACGATGGCGAACGAGGCCGCCGTCATGCGCACCGGCAACCAGTCGATGACGGCAAAGGCACGACGGGAGAACTCGCCAAACGGATCGTCCGCCGATCCAGTCCGGTCCTGCCACACCTGCGCGAAATGGCGCGCCAACCGGTAAAAAACAGCGCCGGCCGGTCCGAGCAGGGCAAACAGGATCAAGGGTGCAAAGACATGGCGATGCGACGCGACCAGCGCCTCCTCGATCGCGAGGCGTGCCACCTCGCCGGAACTCAGGCGCCCGGCATCGATACCACGCCATTGATAGAGCAGTTGCCGCGCCTGGCCGATCTCGCCGGAACGCAAGGCCACATGTATCGCCGTGTAGTGATGGCTGAACTGGCGGAAACCCATGGTCAGGTAGAGCACGGCAATCCCGAGGAGCAAGGCCAGCAGCCAGTTGCTCCAGAACGCCAGGGTCTGCGCCGCCAGCATCAGTATCGCAGGCAACGCCACGCCGACCAGCCAGGCCGCGATGCCGTGGCTGCGCTGGCCGGCATTGAAGCGGTCTTCCAGCAGCCGCGACCACTGTGTCAGGGCGTCATTGACCCGACCGATCGCCAGCGGCCTAAACTGTTCGATCATCAGCGCGGCAATGATGGCAAGAATGGTCATGGTCGTGTCCGTCGGCATTTGGCGGGCGCTTCAATCGCCACTCAGCAAACACCTGCGCAGATTGACCAGCATGCCGGCCGTGGCGCCCCAGATGTACCGTTCCTGCCACGGGACGGCCCAGTATTCGTGCACCGCTCCCCGAACCTCGACCCGATCTCGACGAAAATTGCCCGGATCGAGCAGGAAGGTCAGCGGCGGCTCGAAGACATCGGCCACCTCGAAATCATCGAGTTTGAGATCCAGCGGTGGCGTGACCAGGCCGACCACGGGTGTGATGGTGAAGCCAGTGCCGGTCTGGTAGCGGTTGAGCATGCCCAGAATCTCCACCTGTTGCCGGTCGAGACCCACTTCTTCCTCGGCCTCGCGTAGCGCGGTCGCCGCCGCCGATTCGTCGTGCGGCTCGCAACGCCCGCCCGGAAAACTCACCTGTCCGGCGTGATCACGCAAATGGTTAGTCCGCTGCGTCAGCAGCACGGTCAAGCCGCTGGCCCGGACCACGATGGGAATCAATACGGCGGCCGGCATCAGGTCGGCATTCTCCCCAAGCAGGGTCTCGCCGAACCAGCCGTCGGGCGGCAGCGCGGCGCTGAAATCACCGGCCAGCCGGCTGCGCACCCAGTCAGCCGTCAGCGGCGGAACGACCACGCTGGTCATCAGAATCGCTTCTTGAGAGTCATGGTCTGGCCGTCGCGCTTCATTTCCATGCGATTGAGAAAACTCATGCCCAGCAGCACGATCGGCAGATCCTGTTCATGCACGGCGGCATCGACCTGGTTCAGCATGACATCGCCGACCCTGACCGAGTTGAGGGTGACTTTCCAGACCCGCGTCGGCCCGTTCGCCGTCATCGACATCCCGGGCTCGCCCTTGCGGAAATCGATGTTGGCATGGTCGGCGTCGGTCTTGCCCATGGCGATCAGGGTGGCGCCGGTATCGACCAGAAACCGCACGGGCGCGCCGTTGATGGTGCCGATCGTGTAAAAGTGTCCCTTGGGATCCGCAGTCAGTGAAACGCTCGCTGCTTCGCGCGCATCGTTACCAGCCGACACCGCGTGCTGCCCGACGGTCAACCGGTGTCGGCGGCCATCGACCTGGAAATGGGCAACACCGTCTTCGATGGCCAGCAGCTTGACGCCCTCGGGCGAAGTGGCGCCGACTGGAATCGGCTGTGGCCGATTGCCGTCGATCACCACCAGCGCCTTGCCGGCGTAAAGCCCGACCAACGACACATCGGTGGCACGCGCCGATGGGACCCACCATCCCATCGCCGCCACGGCGATAAAATCGGCAAGCCGCAACATCCTGATTTGATTAAGCATGAAACCCGTCGCGATCTTTCGCCACGCTCCCGGAGAAGGCCCGGGCTATTTTGCCACATTCCTCGATGCCCACTCGGTGCCATGGACCCTGGTCGCCATCGACCGGGGCGAGATGGTGCCAGCGCTCGCCGACGCGTTTTCCGGCCTGTGCTTCATGGGCGGACCAATGAGCGTCAACGACGATCTTCCCTGGCTGCCGCCCGCATTCGCGCTGGTTCGGCACGCCGTCGAGCGCGGCATCCCGTTGATCGGCCATTGCCTGGGCGGCCAGCTGATGAGCAAGGCGTTGGGCGGAACCGTCGCGAGAAATCCGGTGAAGGAACTCGGCTGGGGCGAAGTCAGCCGTGGCGACACGCCGGGCAATGTCGGTTCGGACTGGCTGGGTGACATCGAAACGTTCGAGGCCTTTCACTGGCACGGCGAAACCTTCGCCATTCCGCCCGGTGCCACGCGACTTCTCAAGAGCGACCACTGCGACAATCAGGCCTTCGTCATGGGGCCGCACCTGGGCATGCAATGTCATGTCGAGATGACCGAGGCGATGATCCGGCAGTGGAACCTAGCCTGGGCCGAAGAAAACGCGGTACCGGGACCTTCGGTGCAGCGGCCGGAGCAAATGTATGAGCGCATCGGCGCGCGCCTCGCCGCCATGCGCCTTGCCGCCGACCGGCTCTACGCCCGTTGGATATTGGGACTGAGCACCTGACCGCCCCGCTCGCCATCCCGCACTTGCCGGCCTTCAGATCGCCGTCTGGCCCCCATCGATGACCAGGCTCGAGCCGGTCACAAACCTCGCTTCGTCCGAGGCCAGGTAGGCGACCGCGCCGGCAATCTCCTCGGGCCGGGCATGGTCGATCAGCGGTGAAAGACGCGCGAACACGGGTAGTTCGGCATTGGCCGGCGGCGTCACGCCGCTGGTCATGGGCGTCAGCACCGATCCGGGGCAAACCGCGTTGACGCGCACGCCCCTCGCTGCGTATTCGACCGCCAGCGCCTTCGACAGCATGAGCACCGCGCCCTTGGAAGCGCTGTAGGGTGTGCCGTAGGGCACGCCGACCATACCCGCCACGGAGGCGAAATTGACGATGTTGCCTCGCGTTTCCAGCAGATGCGGGATCGCCGCCCGGCACATGGCAAACACGCCGTTCACGTTGATCGCGAACACCCTGGCCCACTCCTCGTCGGTCAGGTCGGTAAAGTGCTTGAACATGAGAACGCCGGCGATATTGCACAGGATGTCGAGCTTGCCGAAGCGTGCAACTGCCTCGGCGACAGCCTCGCGACAGGCCGCGCTGTCCCGCACGTCGAACACCCAGGGGATGACATCCAGCCCCTGATCGGCGAGCGCCTGTACTTCCTTGCGCAGCAGATCGGCATTGGCATCGCAGGCGAGAATGCGCGCGCCCTCGCCTGCCAGCCGCCGGGTGGTCGCCAAGCCTATCCCCGATGCCGCGCCGGTTACCAAAACTGCCTTGCCCGTGAATCGTTGCATGTCGAACCTCCGAATGATTGTCCAGAAAGGGAATGTTGGAAGAAAGCGGTTCGGGCGACGTCACGCCCCGCCCGCCGGAAACATCATCAGTACTTCCGCGCTCATCGTCACCTCGTCGCGCTGATTGAGGAGCTGAAGGCCGCAGGTGACGACCCCGGTGTCGGGACGGGACTTCGACTTGCGAACGGCAAGGGTCCGATGACGACAGCCCAGCGTATCGCCAATGTGGAACGGCCGGTGGAAAACCCAGCGATCGCAGAGGTGGCCGGCGAGGCCGCCGTCGGGCATGCGCATGCGACACCAGTCGCGCAACCACAATGCAAAGCCGATGTTGAAGACGAGCATCGGTTGCACGACGCGTGTGCCAAACAATCCCCCACGGGCAAACTCGGCATCGCCGTGATGCCCGCCGCTATCGCCGGTGAAACCGCCATAGGCCACCACATCGGCCTCGGTCAGCGTCCTGCCTTCCGTTTGGCCGGCCTGCGCCCCAGGAGTGAAGTCCTCGAGGTAGTAGGTCTTCGCCGGATCCGGAACCAGTTCCGCCGCTGGCCAGGGATCGGGAGCCCGGAAGTCGGACACCCCTTGGCCGCGGCGCAACACGACGTGACCGTCCGTGACGGTCCGGCCCTCCGCGTCGCGCATCTCGAAACTGGTCCGCGCGCCGCCACCGCCCGCTTCGTCGCTCCCTCGGGATATCGTCCGCCAGTGGCAACTCAACGTGGTTCCGGCAAGCACCGGCCTGCGATAGTTCGCTTCACACGAAGACAAATACGCGCTCGGATCGCGCCGCCCCATCGTCGGCGGCGCGGCGAGCGACAAACCGCCCAAGGCCCAGCTTGCCGACAACAGGCCATGCGCAATGCGACCGCCATGGACAAGACCGACACCAAACGTGTCGTCCAGATGGATTCGGCTGTAGTCGCCGACCATGCCGGCGAAGGCCGAGATGTCGTGGGCCGCGACGGTGCGCGGCGTGATTTCGCCCTCGAGGACACCTGGACCCGTGGGTTGGCAATGGTGGTCGGACGATGTCAAGGAATCAGCACCAGGCGCCCGGTGGCACCGCGCCGCTCAAGCAGCCAATGCGCGTCAGCCGCCTGGGCCAGCGGCAGACGCGCGTGGATCGTCGGCTTCAGGCGCCCTGCCTGCACCAGTTCCATGGCTTGCCGCAGTGCCGCCCGCGTGACGTTGTCGGAGCCGATGATGGTCAGGCTGCGCTGAAGCACGTAGCCCAGATTGAGTTCCAGGCGCCTGGCATCGACATTGCCGACCACGACCACCCGGCCGTAGGGACGCAAACTGCGCAGGCAACCATTCATGGTGGGCGTGCCGACACAGTCGATGGCGACGTCCACGCCTTCGCCGTTCGTCTCGGCCATGACCTGCTTGTGAAAGTCGCCCGCGCCATTGACCACGACATGATCGGCGCCGAGGGCGCGCAGGGCATCGGCCTTGTCGCCGCTGGAAGTCACAGCCCAGACCGTGGCGCCGAGCAGCTTCGCCGTCTGCAACGCCGCCGAACCGACGCCGCCACTGGCGCCCGTGACCAACGCGCGCTCGCCAACGCGAATGCCGGCAGCGTTGGCCGCATTGTTGAAGCCGACACCGATCGCCGAATACAGGGTTGCGGCGGCATCGTAGGGAATACCCGGCAGCAGTCGCTCGAGCGCGCGCTCGTGCGCAAGGACGTACTCGGCGTAGCCGCCATTCACCGTCAGGCCGAAGACCTCGGTTATCCGCCCGCAACGGCGCTCGTCTCCGCCCAGGCAATGAGGACAGATTCCGCAGGTGGCGAAATAGAGGTTGAGCACGCGATCGCCCACTTGCCAGCGCGCAACACCGGCGCCGATGGCCACCACCTCGCCGGCAAACTCGTGGCCTTGGATGATGGGCGGCCGCAACAGGGGCATGTCACCTCGCCGCTCGATGACATCGCGATAGCCGACACCGCAGGCGCCCACTTTCACCAACACGTGTCCCGGCGTAACCTCCGGTGTCGGCACCTCCTGAAACACCAGATGCTCGGGATCGCCCAACTGTTGCAAGACGACGGCTTTCATCGATCCTTTCATCGGGCACGCTCTTCGCAAGCTTGTGACGTCGTACCAGTGCCGCCGCGACGCCGCTAGTCCCGGAAGTTGCCGTAGCTGAGCGGATAGTCGGTCACTGACTTCCTGACCAGGGCGATAGCATCCTGCAGCAGATCCTTCTTGGCGCCGGTGACCCGCACTGCATCGCCCTGGATCGTCGCCTGCACCTTGAGCTTGCTGTCCTTGACGAGCTTGATGATCTTCTTGCCCAGTTCCTGCTCGACCCCGGACTTGACCTTCAAGTCCTGCTTGGCCTTGTTGCCGGAAATGCTCTGGACGTCGCCGAGTTCAAGGCGCTTGGTGCTTTCGCGCGCCTTCTTTTCCATTTCGGGGAAAAGGATGTCCTTGACCTGCCCGAGCTGGAACTCGGAATCGCCGAACACCGTGATGACCTTGTCCTTCTCGTTCAGTTCGAGGCGGGCCGAGGTCCCCTTGAAATCATAGCGGTTGCCGACCTGGCGACCGGCGACATCGACGGCATTCTTCAGGGCCACCATATCGACTTCCGAGGTAATGTCGAACGAAGGCATGCCGGCGCCCTTTCAGCCGAAGTGACAGACGTAGTGGAAAGGCTCGTCCTTGACCTCGATGTCGAACGACGAATTGCCAGGAACATCGAAGCTCTGGCCTGCAACGATGCTCTGCCAATCGCCACCCTTGAGCCGGTAGCGGCAACCGCCGGCGACGGACTCCATGACCTCCGGCGCTCCCGTGTTAAAGGTGAGCACCGAGGGCAGGATGACGCCAACACTCTTCTTCCCGCCATCGGCAAACTGGACGGTATGGCTGATGCACTTGCCATCGAAGTATACATTGGCCTTCTTTATGACCGACACATTATCGAACTGCGGCATGTCAGATCCCCCAAAGTTTCTGGATGATGGATTTGGCGACAAACCCCACCATGCCGAAGGCAAGAACGAAGAACAGCGCGAAGGTGCCGATCTTGCCCGCTTTCGACCGGTAGGCGAGTTCGCCGATGATGAACAACATGAAGAGCATGAAGGCGCCCAGCCCGAAGGTGACGCCGAACTCCGATACCTGTTCCTCGGTGAAACCGAACATGCCTTACTTCTTGGCCCTGGACGTTCTTGCCGGCTTGGCAGGCTTGACGGCACGCTGCTGGCGAGCGTTCTCGGCAATCCGCATGCGCAGCGCATTCAACTTGATGAAGCCACCCGCGTCCTTCTGGTCGTAGGCGCCGGCGTCGTCCTCGAAGGTGGCGATGGTCGGGTCGAACAGCGAATCGGTCTTGGAATCGCGGCTCACCACGCTGACCGAGCCCTTGTAGAGCTTGACGCGCACCCAGCCGTTGACGGTCTTCTGCGTGTGGTCGATCAGCACTTGCAGCGCCTGGCGCTCCGGGCTCCACCAGTAGCCGTTGTAGATCAGGCTGGCATAGCGCGGCATCAGGTCGTCCTTGAGGTGCGCCACCTCGCGGTCGAGGCAGACCGACTCGATGCCGCGGTGCGCCTTGAGCAGGATGGTACCGCCCGGTGTTTCATAGCAGCCGCGTGACTTCATGCCGACGTAGCGGTTCTCGACCAGGTCGAGGCGGCCGACGCCGTGCTTGCCACCGATCTGGTTGAGCGTCGCCAGCAGCTCGTGCGCCTTCATCTTTCCGCCGTTGATGGCGACCAGGTCGCCGGCCTTGAATTCGAGGTCGAGGTATTCGGGCTTGTTGGGCGCCTTCTCGGGCGAAACGGTCCAGCGCCACATCGACTCCTCGGCCTCGGCCGACGGATTTTCGAGGTGCCGGCCTTCGTAGGAGATGTGCAGCAGGTTGGCATCCATCGAATAGGGCGAGCCGCCCTTCTTGTGCTTCATGTCGATCGGAATGCCGTGCTGCTCGGCGTAGGCCATCAGTTTTTCGCGCGACAGCAGGTCCCACTCGCGCCAGGGGGCGATGACCTTGACGTTGGGCATCAGCGCATAGGCGCCGAGTTCGAAGCGCACCTGGTCGTTGCCCTTGCCGGTGGCGCCGT
>CAYXZX010000046.1:0-16881 GCA_964469455.1 uncultured Rhodocyclaceae bacterium
CGCTCGCGAAGGTCGCCGCCGATCCGCGCGTCGTCGCCCGCCTGCCGGCGCTGGCCCAGGCCGCGCTCGCTGTCGCCGGCCCGACGCATCGTCAGGCCGCGACCATCGGCGGCAACCTCTGTCTGGACACCCGCTGCCGCTATTACAACCAGAGCGAGTTCTGGCGCGACAGCATCAACCATTGCCTGAAACTTGACGGAGATACCTGCCGGGTCGCGCCGAAGTCCAAGCGGTGTTATGCCGCTTTCAGTGGCGATGTCGCGCCGGCTCTGGTCGTGCTGGGCGCCGAAGTCGAGGTTCTGGGCGAGAAAGGTGGTCGGCGCCTCGCGATCGCCGATCTGTACTCTGACGATGGCATGGCCTGCCTGACGCTGGCACCCGGCGAACTGCTGGTGGCCGTACATGTGCCATTCGACGATGCGTGGTCGAGCGCCTACGAGAAAATGCGGATTCGCGGATCGATCGATTTTCCGCTCTCCGGCGTTGCGGTGGCCCTGCGTCGCGAAGGATCGAACGTCGCCGGATTGCGTGTCGCCTGTACCGGGGTAGCGTCGCGCCCCTTCGCGATTGACGGCCTCGAGGATCTCGCAGGCAAGCCGCTCGATACGGCCGCTTACGCCACGCTCACGGATCGCGTCGATCTTGCCAACCGGTCGATGAAGACTACCGTGACGGACGCGCTGTTCAGGCGCAATGTCACGCCCGTATTGGCACGCCGCCTAGTCCAGCGCCTGTGGGACACTGGCGCCTGACGCGCCCGAAACCAACCCGAGCCGGCAAGGAGAGGTCAGGCGATCTTTTCGTCGAGATTGATGTCGACCATCAGGTCGTTGGAGATGCGCTCCAGCTCGGCCGTGAGGGCGCGGGCGTCGAGCTCCCGGCCGGCCAGCAGGTCGATGTCGGCATGGAACATGATCTCGGCCGACATCGGCGCGCTGGCCGTGCGGGTCGATAGATCCTCGACGTTCACCGCGTATCGCGCCAGCACCTGCGACACCTCGCGGACAATGCCGATGCGGTCGTGGCCGACCAGCGAGAGCTTGAGGTGGCGTCCCGCCACGGCTGACTTTTCGCCATCCGAACTTTCCGCCGTGACCTTCAGCCCCTGGAGTCCCGCCAGCGCCGCCTTGAGCGCGTCGGCCTTGCCTTCGGATACCCCGACCTTGACGATGCCGGCGAACTTGCCGGCCAGGTGGGACATCGAGGACTCCAGCCAGTTGCCCTGTTGGGCGGAGATGGCAGCGGCCAGCTCACCGACCAGGCCGGGGCGGTCGTCGCCGATGACGGTGAGGATCAGGAACTGGTCAGCCATTCTTGTAGTCCTCCAAAGGCGGGCAGGCGCAGAACAGGTTGCGGTCGCCGTAGACGTCGTCGATGCGGTTCACGAAGGGCCAGAACTTGTTCTCGGCGACCCAGGGCAGCGGGAAGGCCGCCTGCTGGCGAGTGTAGGGGCGGTCCCAGTCGCCTACCATGTCCGCCTCGGTATGCGGAGCGTTCTTGAGCGGGTTGTTATCCGCTGGCCATTCGCTACGCTCGACGCGGCGGATTTCCTCGCGGATCGAAATCATCGCCTCGCAGAATCGGTCCAGTTCGGCCTTGGACTCCGATTCGGTCGGTTCGACCATCAGCGTGCCGGCCACCGGGAAGCTGACCGTCGGCGCGTGGAAGCCGTAATCCATCAGGCGCTTGGCGATGTCGATTTCGGCAATGCCCGTGGCGGCCTTGATGGCGCGGATGTCGAGGATGCACTCGTGGGCCACCCGGCCGTGGCCGCCGGTGTAGAGCACCGGGTAGTGCTCGTTGAGGCGCGCGGCAACGTAGTTGGCATTGAGGATGGCCGTCTTGGTTGCCAGCGTCACCCCTTCGCCGCCGAGCATGGTGATGTACATCCAGGAGATCGGCAGAATCGCTGCCGAACCATACGGGGCCGCCGAAACGGCGCCGGGGCCGCCGGTCACGACATGACCAGGAGCGTGGGGAGCGAGGTGTGCCGCAAGGCCGATCGGGCCCATGCCGGGTCCGCCACCGCCATGCGGGATGGCGAAGGTCTTGTGCAGGTTCATGTGCGAGACGTCGGCGCCGATGGCGGCGGGCGAAGTCAGGCCGACCTGGGCGTTGAGGTTGGCGCCGTCCATGTACACCTGGCCGCCATCGGCATGGATGGTGGCGCAGATGTCCATGACTGCTTCTTCGAACACGCCGTGCGTCGAGGGATAGGTGAGCATCAGGCACGACAGGTTGGCGGCATGTTCCGCTGCCTTCGCCTTGAGGTCGGCGACGTCGATGTTGCCGCTGTCGTCGCAATCGACCACCACCACCTGCAGGCCGCACATCTGGGCGGTCGCGGGGTTGGTGCCGTGGGCCGATTTCGGGATCAGGCAGACGTTGCGCTGGCCCTGGCCCTGCGCGGCCTGGTAGCGCCGGATGGTGACCAGCCCGGCGTACTCGCCCTGCGCACCCGAGTTCGGCTGCATGCAGATGGCCGGGAAGCCAGTGATGGCCTTGAGGTAGCCGGTGAGAGAGTCGATCAGTTCCAGGCTACCTTTGGCCTGCTCGACCGGCGCGAAGGGGTGCAGGTCGGTGAATTCCGGCCAGGTGATGGGGATCATCTCGGCCGTGGCGTTGAGCTTCATGGTGCAGGAGCCGAGCGAGATCATCGCGTGGTCCATGGCCAGGTCGCGGTTCTGCAGCTTCTTCAAATAGCGCAGCATTTCGTGTTCGGTGTGATGCGAATTGAACACAGGGTGGCCGAGGATGGCGTCGCTACGCAGCAGCCCGGCCAGCGGCGAACCGGCGGCAGCCTTGGCGTCGAGTGCGTCGATGTCGGCCGGTGTGCCGGTGAGTGCCAGTAACAGCGCGGCAACATCCGCACGGGTCGTCTTCTCGTTGAGTGCTATGGCGCGAACAGTGTCGGAAACCTTGCGCAGGTTGTAGCCGGGCACATCTTTCGTGGTTTCGACGCGGAGGGTGTCGAACCAGTTTTCGGTCAACACCTTCACGCCGGCCGACTTCAATCCCCGGGCCAGAATGGTGGTCAGGCGATGGATGCGGCTGGCGATGGTGCGCAGGCCTGCCGGGCCGTGATAGACGGCGTACATGCCGGCCATGTTGGCCAGCAGCACCTGCGAGGTGCAGATGTTGGAGTTGGCCTTCTCGCGGCGGATGTGCTGCTCGCGGGTTTGCAGGGCCATGCGCAGCGCCTTCTTGCCGCGCGCATCGACCGAAACGCCGATGATGCGGCCGGGTACGGAGCGCTTGTGTTCGTCCTTGCAGGCGAAGAAGGCCGCATGCGGGCCGCCGAAACCCATCGGCACGCCGAAACGCTGGCTGGAACCGAGCGCGATGTCGGCGCCCATGGCGCCGGGCGACTTGAGCAGCACCAGCGCCATCAGATCGGTCGCCACGGCTACGGCGGGCGGCGTACCGCCATGGCTGACTTTTGCCGCGGCGATGATCTCGGTCAGGTCGCGGCATTCGCCGCAGTCGTTCGGGGTCTGGAGCAGGGCACCGAAGACATCGTGTTTGGGCAGATCTTCGGCCGGGCCGAACACCAGTTCGTAGCCGAAGAAGCCGGCACGGGTCCGGACCACGTCGATGGTCTGCGGGAAGCAGTCCTCGTCGACGAAGAAGGCGTTCGACTTCGACTTGGAAACGCGCCGCGCCATGGTCATCGCCTCCGCCGCTGCCGTCGCCTCGTCGAGCAGCGAGGCGTTCGCGAGCTCCATGCCGGTCAGGTCGATGACCATCTGCTGGTAGTTGAGCAGCGCCTCCAGCCGGCCTTGGGCGATTTCGGCCTGGTAGGGCGTGTAGGCGGTGTACCAACCGGGGTTCTCCAGCACGTTGCGCAGGATGACGTTTGGCAGCAAAGTATCGTGATATCCCATGCCGATCAGCGATTTGGCGATCACGTTCCTGCCGGCGATGGCCTTCAGCTTGGCCAGTGCCTCGTGCTCGCGCATGGGACCTGCCAGCTTGAGTGGCTCAGGCAGGCGGATCGAGGCCGGCACGGTCTCGGCGATCAGTTGGTCGAGGCTGCCGGCCTTGACTGCGGCCAGCATGGCGGCGGTGTCGGCGAAATCCTGACCCAGATGGCGGCCGATGAACTCGTCGTGCTGCTCCAACGCAGCGAGGGAGGGCGCGGTCATGGGCGGATCAATGTTCGTCGGCGACCTTGGCGTAGGCAGCGGCATCCAGCAGCGCGCCAATATCGGCTGCGCTGGAGGGTTTCAACTTGAACAGCCAGGCGGCGTAGGCGTCCTGATTCACCGATTCGGGGGCGTCGACGGCCGCGTCGTTGCGGGCGAGGATCTCGCCGGAAAGCGGCGCGTAAATGTCCGAGGCGGCCTTGACCGACTCCACCACCGCACATTCCTCGCCGGCCTTGACAGCGCGGCCGGGCTCTGGCAGTTCGAGAAAGACGATATCGCCAAGCGCTTCCTGCGCATGGTCGGTGATGCCTACCGTGATCGTGCCGTCGGCTTCCTGGCGCACCCACTCGTGGGACTTGGTGTATTTCAGATCGCTGGGGATGGACATGTCGGTTCTCCTAGATCAACGCTTTGCCGTGACGGGCGAAATTGGGTTTGACGACGCGGGCTTTGAGTGGCTTGTCGCGGACGACGACTTCGACTTCATCGCCGATATTGACACCGGTTGGAACGCGCGCGAGGGCGATGGAACGCTGCAAAGTTGGCGAGAAACTACCTGAAGTAGTATCGCCATTGCCTTGTTTTGTATTAACTACTTGATGAGACCTCAGAACGCCGCGATCTTCCAGCAGCAGGCCGACCAGTTGGCGCTGAGCTTGGCGTGCCACCACGGCTGACTTTCCGATGAAGTCGCGCTTCTCGTCCTTCAGGTCGATGGTCCAGGTCAGGCCGGATTCGGTCGGCAGCGTGGTTTCGTCCATGTCCGAGCCGTAGAGATTCATGCCGGCTTCCAGGCGCAGGGTGTCGCGGGCGCCCAGGCCAATGGGGGCGATGCCGGCGGCCAGCAGCTTTCTCCATGCTCCGGGAGCATCAGCAGCGGGCAAAGTGATTTCAAAGCCATCTTCGCCGGTATAGCCGGTACGGGCGATCAGCCAGTCCTTCCATTCTGCAGCCTGGAAGACGATGAGATTTTCGCTGCCTGCCTTGGCTTCCGGGAACGCGGACCAAAACTTCGCCCGTGCATTTGGCCCCTGGACGGCGATCATGGCCAATTCCGGTCGGCCAGTGATCGAGACATTGAACCCGGCGGCCTGCTTCAGCATCCAGGCCAGATCCTTGTCGGCCGTGCCGGCGTTGACGACGATCCGGTATTGGGTCGGCGAGAAGAAATAGATGATCAGGTCGTCGATCACCCCGCCCTCGGGATTGAGCATGCATGAGTAGAGCGCCTTGCCCGGCAGGGTCAGTTTGGCGACGTCGTTGGCCACCAGCTTGCGCAGCCAGGCCTGGGCGTCGCACCCGGCGACATCAACTGCCCGCATATGCGAAACGTCGAACATGCCAGCGTCGCGACGGACGATGTGATGTTCTTCAAGTTGGGAACCGTAGTGGATGGGCATGTCCCAGCCGGCAAAGTCGACCATCTTGGCGCCAGCGGCGATATGGGACTCGTAGAGAGGCGTTCGTTTTATCATAATTCAAAGGGTTGGAAGTCTTTCCTCATGTGATTTCACGAAAAACAAAAAGGGCGAAGACCTTGCGATCTTCGCCCATCTGTCCTTGCACCTGAGAGATTTTCCCCGTCGGTGGACCGGTCTAGCCGGTCGCTCTCCAGATTTGTCCTGCGTCGTCGGCCCTTTTGCCTGAGCGGTTCCGGGCGGTTGCGCCTTCGGCGGCGGTTGGGGTAGCCAATCGCTCTCTCCCGACGATGGACCGGATTATGCCGACCCGGACGGGGAGCGACAAGCGTGTTTGATAAAATCGGCGGATGAAAGCCCTGAATGCCGACTTGCATTGCCACTCGACGGTTTCGGACGGACTGTTGCAGCCGGCTGAAGTCGTGCGGCGCGCTCACGGCAATGGCGTCGAATTGCTGGCGCTGACCGATCATGACGAGATGGGCGGGCTGGCGGAGGCGGCGCGCGAGGCGATGGGCATCGGTCTTCGGCTGGTGCCGGGAACGGAAATCTCGGTATCCTGGACCGAGGATCAGACGGTACACATCGTGGCGCTCGGTTTCGATCCGCACCATGCGCCTCTGGTGGAGGGACTGGAGCGGGTAAGGGGAGGCCGGGACGGGCGCGCCCGCCGCATTGCCGCCGAACTCGACAAGGCCGGAATACACGGCGCCTACGAAGGTGCGCGCAGGCACGTGGGCAATCCCGCCCTGATTTCCCGCTCCCATTTTGCTCGCTACATTGTCGAACTCGGACACGCCCGGGATGTCAGGTCGGTGTTTGACTGGTGGCTGGCGAAAGGCAAGCCGGGATACGTCGCCCATCCATGGGCGGCGCTCGAGGATGCGATGACCTGGATCGATGGCGCCGGCGGTATTGCAGTCGTCGCCCATCCCGGCCGATACCGGCTTTCGCGTGCCGAACTGGAGAAGATGCTTTCCGCTTTCAAGGACTTGGGTGGCGTCGGCATTGAAGTGGTGTCAGGCTCGCACAATGTCGAGCACATTCGCGAACATGCCCATCTGGCCCGCCACTATGGTTTCCTGGCTTCGCGCGGTTCGGATTTTCACGGCCCGGGCGAAAGCTGGATTGATCTTGGCCGCGTGCCCGACCTGCCGGACGATTTGACGCCAGTCTGGACGAGATTGCACTGATGGCCGAGCGACTGCTCATTCATCATGAGGACCCTCAGCCGAGGCTGATCCGTCGGGCCGCCGAAATCATAAGGGCCGGAGGCTTGGCAGCATTCCCCACCGATTCAGCGTATGCCTTGGGAGGCCATCTGGGCGACGCGGGACTGCTCGATCGCATCCGGCGCATCCGGGGGGTCGATGAACGGCATCATTTCACCCTGATGTGCCGAGACCTGTCTGAAATCGCCACTTACGCCAAGGTCGATAATGGGCAGTATCGCCTGCTCAAGGCGAATACCCCCGGCAGCTATACCTTCATACTCGAAGGCACCAAGGAACTGCCGCGCCGGGTATTGCATCCGAAGCGCAAGACGATTGGTCTGCGGATCCCGGATCATCCGGTGGCGCTGGCCCTGCTGGCCGAATTGGACGAGCCTTTGTTGAGTTCGACGCTGCTTCTGCCGGAAGATGTCGATCCGCCGAGCAATGCCGATGCCATCGAAGAACGAATTGGCGGCCAACTTGACCTGATTATCGATGGGGGAGTCGCCGATGAACACATGGCAGCGGCCACCACGGTGATCAATCTTTCCGGAGGCGTTCCGGAAATTGTCCGCGTTGGGCGTGGTTCCCTGGCGCCGTTTGGCCTCGAATAGCCGCCTGATAGAATCCGCCGCTCCCATGAATGCCATCCAGACGCTGGCGATATCGGCACTCCCGATCATTTTCGCCATTACCCTCCATGAAGCGGCGCACGGCTATGCGGCGCGCCATTTCGGCGACCTGACCGCCTACCAGGCTGGCCGTATCAGCCTGAATCCGCTTCGCCATATCGATCCAGTCGGCACCGTCATCGTGCCGGCGGTCATCCTGCTGCTGTCGGCCGGCAATTTCCTGTTCGGCTGGGCAAAGCCCGTCCCGGTCAATTTCGGGCGCTTGCGCAACCCCAAGAAGGACATGTTCTGGGTGGCGGCCGCAGGGCCAGGAGTCAATCTGCTGATGGCGTTAGGCTGGGGGCTGCTGCTCAAGGCCGCGATCGACATGCCGCCGCACGGGTACTCCATGGCCATGGCGGAAATGGCCCGTGTCGGCGTCAACATCAACGCAGTCCTGATGTTGCTCAACCTCTTGCCGTTGCCGCCGCTTGATGGTGGTCGCATCGCCGTCAGTCTGCTGCCTCATCGCGCGGCATGGAAATTTGCCCGGTTGGAACCCTACGGCATGTTCATATTGCTGGGGCTATTGTTCACGGGGATCCTGGAAACGATACTCGGGCCCTTGGTCGGTCTGTTCCTGATGCTTATCAAGTCAATGTTGGGTCTTTGAAATGTACGCAGAACGAGTTCTTTCGGGCATGCGGCCGACCGGCCGGCTCCATCTCGGTCACTATCACGGCGTGCTCGCCAACTGGGTCAAACTGCAGCACGAATACCCGTGCCTCTTTTTCGTCGCCGACTGGCACGCGTTGACCACGGCCTATGACGAGCCAGGAACGATTGCCCAGAACACCTGGGACATGGTGGTTGACTGGCTTGCGGCGGGGGTCGATCCCGCGCAGGCAACCCTGTTCATCCAGTCGCGCATTCCCGAGCATGCCGAACTGCATCTGCTGATGTCGATGATGACGCCGCTCGGTTGGCTCGAGCGCGTGCCGACCTACAAGGATCAGCAGGAAAAGATGTCTCACAAGGATCTGACGACCTACGGTTTCCTCGGCTATCCGCTCCTCCAGGCGGCGGATATCCTGATCTACCGGGCCGACAAGGTGCCGGTCGGCGAGGATCAGGTGCCGCACATCGAATTCACGCGCGAGATTGCCCGCCGCTTCAACCACCTGTACGGCCGTGAACCCGGCTTCGAGGACAAGGCGCGCGAGTCGGTAAAGAAATTGGGCAGCAAGCGCGCCAAACTCTATGAAGAAATGCGGACCCGCTACCAGGAGCGTGGCGAGCAGGTAGCGCTCGACCAGGCGCATGCACTTCTCAATGAGACCCAGAACCTTTCGCTCGGCGACAAGGAACGCCTGTTCGGCTATCTCGAGGGCGGCGGCAAGATGATTCTGGTCGAGCCGGGTGCGCTGCTGACCGAGGCGTCGCGCATGCCAGGGCTGGACGGCCAGAAGATGTCCAAGTCTTACGGCAATACCATCACGCTGCGTGAAGACGAGGAGTCGATCCGCAAGAAGATCCGCACCATGCAGACCGACCCGCAGCGAGTGCGCCGCACCGACCCGGGAGATCCGGAGAAGTGTCCGGTCTGGCAGTTCCACCAGATATATTCGAACGACGAAGTGAAATCCTGGGTTCAACTGGGCTGCAAGTCGGCTGGGATAGGCTGCCTTGAATGCAAGCAGCCGATCATCGACGCCGTGCTGAAGGAACAGGAACCCATGCGGGAACGCGCGCGCATGTACGAGGAGGATCCCCAACTTGTGCGGAACATCATTGCCGACGGTTGCGAGAAGGCGCGGAAGTTGACCCAGGAGACCATGCGTGATGTCCGGGAAGCGATCGGCGTGGACTATTCATGACAGATATTGCCACCACGGCAACCCACCCAGGCGAGCCGCACTTCCCCAAGGTATATGGCGAAACCCTGCGGACGCTGCCGCGCGATCTATACATTCCTCCCGATGCACTGGAGATTTACCTCGATGCCTTCGAGGGTCCCCTCGATCTTCTCCTTTACCTGATCCGCAAGGCGAACGTCAATATCCTCGATATTCCCATGGCGCCGCTGACCCGGCAGTATCTCGAATATGTCGAGGCCATGCGCAGGCACAACCTCGAACTGGCGGCCGATTACCTGCTGATGGCGGCGATGTTGCTGGAGATCAAGTCGCGCATGCTGCTGCCGCGTCCCGCCAAGACTGACTCTGGCGAACCGGAGGATCCACGCGCCGAGCTGGTTCGTCGGCTGCTGGAATACGAGCGCATGAAGCTCGCGGCCGCGCGGATCGATGCGTTGCCTCAGGCCAACCGCGACTATCGGTGCGTGAGCGTCTGGATCACCGATCAGGTCGCCGAGCGCTTGCCGGACGTATCGCTGCATGACCTTCAGGTTGCCTGGCTGGCGCTCATGAAGCAGGCGAAAATGAAGGCGCACCACAAGGTCCGGCGCGAGGAGCTGTCGGTACGTGAATACATGGGCAGCATCCTGCGAGGCCTGCGTGGCCGCGGCTACGTGGTGTTCGAGGACTTGTTCGAGGTTACGGCCGGCCATTCGACGCTTGCCAGCCTGGTGGTAAGCTTTCTGGCCGTTCTAGAACTGGCCCGCGAAAAGCTGATCGAGATGACCCAGAGCGAAGCTCTGGCGCCCATTTACGTGAAATGCTGTGATGTCGACGATCTCGCTGTACAGGCCTGAGGACTTCAAGATCGTGCTCGAAACGGCCTTGCTGGCCGCCAGCGAGCCGATGCCGCTTGCCGAACTCAAGAAGCTGTTCGAACAGGAGTTCGATGATGACACCTGGCGCACGCTGCTCGACGATTTGCGCCGTGACTGGTCGAGCCGCGGCATCGAGCTGATCCAGTTGGCGACCGGCTGGCGTTTCCAGACCCGCCCGGAATACCAGGCCTTTCTTGACCGGCTCAGGAACGAGAAGCCGCCGCGGTACTCACGGGCGGTCATGGAAACGCTGGCGATCATTGCCTATCGACAGCCGGTGAGCCGGGGCGACATCGAGGATATCCGGGGCGTCGCGGTGTCCCCGAATGTGCTGAAAACGCTCGAGGCGCGTGGCTGGGTGGACGTGGTCGGCCATCGCGATGCGCCCGGGCGCCCCGCGCTCTACGCCACAACCAAGAAGTTCCTCGAGGACCTGAGTCTGCGCAGCCTGTCCGAATTGCCGCCGCTGACCGAAATTGAACGGGTGATGGATCTTGCCGAACCAACCAATGAAACCAGCCCGCTCGCCGAAACCGGCACGGCGGAAGAACAGTCCGCTACGCCCGCCGAGCAAGCCTGAGGGCAACGCGCGTCGCGCACGCGGCGAGACGCGGGCGGCTGCGCGTTCCGCCGAGCCGGTGCAGACCGTCAAGCTGCAAAAGGCCCTCGCCGATGCTGGCCACGGCGCGCGACGGGAAATCGAGGAATGGATCGCTTCCGGACGGATCACCGTCAACGGCGAAACCGCCCACGTCGGCCAGCGTGTCGCTCCGGGGGACAAGGTCCGGGTCAACGGTCGCCTGGTGCAGATGAAGACCGGCGATACCCGGCTGCCGCGCGTGCTGCTATATCACAAGCCCGAAGGAGAAATTGTTTCCCGCGACGATCCCGAAGGCCGTCCGAGTGTTTTCGAAAAGTTGCCGCGCATTAACAACGGACGCTGGATTGCCGTGGGCCGGCTCGATTTCAACTCATGTGGACTGATGCTGTTTACGAGCAGTGGTGAGTTGGCGAACAAGCTGATGCACCCCAGCTACGAACTTGAACGCGAATACGCGGTGCGGGTGCTCGGCGAACCCAGCGTCGAGGCGCTGGACCAGTTGCGTGCCGGTGTGGAACTGGAAGATGGTGTTGCCCGTTTCAACCGTTTTGTCGAGGGAGGCGGCGAGGGCGCCAATCGCTGGTTCAACGTCACGCTTTCGGAAGGGCGCAATCGGGAAGTGCGCCGTATGTTCGAATCCGTCGGGCTTACCATAAGCCGGCTGATGCGAGTTCGTTATGGGCCGGTGCAATTGCCGCCGAACCTCAAGCGCGGCTATTCCCGCGAACTTGGCCCATTGGAGGTACGCGCCTTGATCAAGGCGCTCTCGAACCCGCCAAGGAGCCGGAAAAATCCGCTACCTGATTGAGCGAGAGCTTACGAAGCTGATATAATCTACAAGTTTTTCGAGAACCGTTCCGGATGGCACGCGGATCGGGCAATAGAAAATGGGCAGCAGTGCCCATTTTTTGTTTGTATCGACAGGATTGCGGTGGATGCAACTAGTTGAACTGATTGAAAATACGGTAGCCGGGCTTGGGTACGAACTGGTCGATTTCGAAACCAGCCCGCGCGGCCGGCTGTTGCGCGTGTTCATCGACCGCTTACCCGATCAGGGGACCGTGTCGATCGATGATTGCACCGCGGTCAGCAATCAGCTGAGTCACGTGTTCACAGTTGAAAACGTCGATTACGACCGACTCGAGGTGTCGTCGCCCGGGCTTGATCGCGTCCTGAAGAAGCCGGTGGACTGGCAGCGTTTTGCCGGTCAGGACGTGCAGTTCAAATTGCGCGTGGCAATCGGCAATCAGAGAAATTTCGTCGGCCGGATCATCGGTCTCGAGAATGATTCTGCCGTGGTGTCGGTTGAAGGCGCTGAGCGGAAGTTTCTGCTCGATGGCATCGACAAGGCCCGACTGGTGCCAAGGTACTGATAAATGCTGGAGGACTTAGAAAATGAGCCGTGAATTGCTGATGTTGGTCGATGCCCTGGCAAGGGAAAAGAACGTGGACAAGGATATCGTGTTCACGGCGCTTGAACTTGCCCTTGCCTCGGCCACCAAGAAGCGTATCCATGACGAAGCCGATGTTCGGGTCGAAATCGATCGAAACACCGGTGCGTTCGAGTCCTTCCGCCGGTGGCTGGTACTTCCGGACGAGGAAGTCGAAATTCCCGCCCAGCACATCGGCCTTACCGATGCGCGCGAGGATGACGCGGACGTCCAGGTCGGCGATTACATCGAGGAAACCCTCGAACCCATCGACTTCGGCCGGATCGGCGCACAGGCCGCGAAGCAGGTCATCCTGCAGAAGATTCGCGATGCCGAGCGCGAGCAGGTGCTCAACGATTTCCTGGAGCGCAAGGAGCATCTCGTCACCGGCACGGTCAAGCGCATGGAAAAGGGCAATGCGATCATCGAGGCCGGTCGTATCGAGGCGCTGCTGCCACGGGATCAAATGATTCCCAAGGAAAACCTGCGCCCCGGCGACCGTGTGCGCGCATGGTTGAAAAAAATCGACCGTGCGGCTCGTGGGCCGCAGTTGATCCTCTCGCGCACGGCTCCCGAGTTCATCATGAAGCTGTTTGAGCTGGAGGTTCCCGAGATCGAGGACGGGCTGCTCGAGATCAAGTCGGCGGCGCGCGATCCCGGTGTTCGCGCCAAGATCGCCGTCAAGTCCAATGATCAGCGTGTCGATCCGATCGGCACCTGCGTCGGCATGCGTGGTTCGCGGGTCACTGCGGTCACCAACGAACTGGCGGGTGAGCGTGTCGATATCGTGCTTTGGTCGCAGGATCCGGCCCAGTTCGTCATCGGCGCGCTGGCGCCAGCCGAGGTGAGTTCCATTGTCGTCGATGAAGAAAAGCACGTCATGGATGTCGTCGTTGATGAGGACAACCTGGCCATCGCCATCGGACGCGGCGGCCAAAACGTGCGCCTGGCTTCGGAACTCACCGGCTGGACAATCAACCTGATGACCGTCGAGGAGTCGCAGCAGAAGCAGGAAACCGAAACGGCCTCGATCCGGCAGCTGTTCATGGAGAAACTCGACGTGGACGAGGAAGTCGCCGACATCCTGATTCAGGAAGGTTTCTCCACGCTCGAGGAGATCGCCTACGTTCCGCTGGCCGAGATGCTGGAGATCGAGGCATTCGACGAGGCGACCGTCAACGAGCTGCGCGACCGTGCCCGCAACGTTCTCCTCACCGAAGCCATTGTCGACGAGGAGCATCTGGACAAGGTGGCCGAAGACATGCTGGAACTGGAAGGCATGGACAAGGCGCTCGCGGCAAGGCTGGCCAAGAATGGCGTTTGCACTCGCGATGATCTGGCCGACCTGGCCGTGGATGAACTGACCGAAATATCGGGCATCGATGACGAGCGCGCCAAAAACCTGATCACCAAGGCCCGCGCCCATTGGTTCGCGGAACAGCAGTAATGGGGGAGGCCTCAACATGGCACAGATGAATGTCGCCCAATTCGCCGCCGAACTGAAGATGCCTGCCACGGCACTTCTTGAGCAGCTCGCGAAAGCCGGCGTCGGCAAACAAACCTCGAACGACGCCTTGAGCGAGCAGGACAAGGCGCGTTTGCTCGATTACCTTCGCAAGGCGCATGGTGAGACCGCGCCCAAGGCCAAGATCACGCTGACCCGGAAGCAGACCACCGAGATCAAGGCGACCGATTCCAGCGGCAAAGCACGCACGGTTCAGGTTGAAGTACGAAAGAAAAGGGTTTTTGTCAAACGCGAATCGGAAGCTCCGGCGGAACCGACACCGGAGGCAACGCAGGCGCCGACCTTGACTCCGGAAATCGTGGCGCCAGCACCGGCAGGTGCACCGGTGATCGACAAGGAACAGGTCGCCTTGCGGGAAGCGGAGGCCCGGCGTCAAGCGGAACTGGCCGCAATTCAGGCAGCCGAACTCAAGGAAAAGCAGGAGCGCGAGGCTCGCGCCAAGGCGGAAGCCGAGGCCCGACTGGCGCTGCAACAGGCCGAACTGGCGCAGAAAACCGCGGCGGAGCAGGCCAAGTCCGAAGCCGGCGTCAGCGGAACACTGCACAAGCCGGCCGGCAAACCGGGTGAGGAAACCAAGAAGCCTGGCGCCAAGAAGCCGGCAGGCAGCGCCTGGAAGGAAGATGCTGCCAAGAAGCGTGCCATCAAGACTCGTGGCGATACGGCCGGTGGAGCCGGCGGCTGGCGTGGCGGTCCGCGCGGTCGGCACGGCGGCCGTCATCACGAAGACGCGCAGGTTCAGTCGCAGCCGATTGAACTTGTTGTGCGAGACGTGCACATTCCGGAAACGATCAGCGTCGCCGATCTGGCGCACAAGATGTCCGTGAAGGCGACCGAGGTCATCAAGGTGCTGATGAAGATGGGCATGATGGTCACCATCAACCAGCATCTGGATCAAGAGACCGCGATGATCGTGGTCGAGGAAATGGGCCACAAGGCGATTGCCGCCAAGCTGGACGACCCCGATGCCTTCCTCGCGGAAGCCGTCGAACACACCGATGCGGAGGCGAAGCCGAGGGCACCGGTGGTTACGGTCATGGGTCACGTCGACCATGGCAAGACCTCGCTGCTCGACTACATCCGCCGTGCCAAGGTGGCGGCGGGCGAGGCGGGCGGCATCACCCAGCATATCGGCGCCTATCACGTCGAAACTCCGCGCGGCATGGTCACCTTCCTCGATACGCCGGGCCACGAGGCCTTCACGGCCATGCGTGCGCGTGGAGCCAGGGCGACCGACATCGTCATCCTGGTGGTGGCGGCCGACGATGGCGTCATGCCGCAGACCAAGGAAGCGATCCACCATGCCAAGGCGGCGGAAGTGCCGCTGGTGGTGGCCGTCAACAAGATCGACAAACCGGCCGCGAATCCCGACCGTGTTCGCCAGGAGTTGATCGCCGAAGGTGTCGTGCCGGAAGAATACGGTGGCGAGTCGCCCTTCGTGCCGGTGTCGGCCAAGACTGGCCAGGGGATCGACGATCTGCTTGAGCAAGTGCTCTTGCAGGCCGAGGTGCTCGAGTTGACCGCACCGAAAGAGGTGCCCGCGAAGGGCCTGATCATCGAGGCCCGCCTCGACAAGGGCAAGGGACCGGTCGCAACGATTCTCGTTCAGTCCGGCACGCTTCGACGCGGCGACGTTCTGCTCGCCGGTCAGGTATTCGGCCGCGTGCGCGCCATGCTCGACGAGAACGGCAAGCCGATCGACGAAGCGGGCCCCTCCATTCCGGTGGAAATCCAGGGGCTATCGGATGTCCCGGGTGCCGGCGACGAAGCCATGGTGATCGTCGACGAGCGCAAGGCCAGGGAAATCGCCCTTTTCAGACAGGGCAAGTTCCGCGATGTCCGCCTCGCCAAACAGCAGGCCGCCAAGCTCGAGAACATGTTCGAGCAGATGGGCGAGGGGGAGTCCAAGCAACTGGCGCTCATCATCAAGGCTGACGTGCAGGGTTCGCAGGAAGCACTGGTTCACGCGCTGACAAAACTTTCGACCGAAGAAGTCAAGGTCAACGTCATTCACGCGGCGGTGGGCGGCATCACCGAATCCGACGTCAATCTGGCCGAAGCGTCCAAGGCCGTCATCATCGGCTTCAATACCCGTGCCGATGCCGGCGCACGCAAGGCGGCCGAAAGCTTCGGCGTGGATATCCGCTACTACAACATCATCTACGATGCCGTCGATGAGGTGAAGGCGGCGATGTCGGGCATGCTGTCGCCGGAGAAGAAGGAGAACATCATTGGCCAGGTCGAGATCCGCCAGGTGTTCCGCATTTCCAAGGTCGGCGCCGTGGCGGGCTGTATGGTGCTGTCCGGCATCGTCAAACGGAATGCCATGGTGCGCGTGCTGCGCGACAACGTGGTTGTCCATACCGGCGAGCTAGAGTCGCTGAAGCGCTTCAAAGACGATGTGCGCGAGGTCAAGGAAGGCTTCGAGTGCGGTCTCAACCTGAAGAACTTCAACGACATCAAGGAAGGCGACCAGCTCGAGGTCTTCGAGATCCAGGAAGTCGCCCGCACGCTCTGATGGCCAAGGAGTTTTCCCGATCCAGCCGGGTGTCTGAGCAGATCCATCGCGAACTGTCCGAACTGATCCGGCTGGACCTCAAGGACCCGCGGTTGACATCCAAGATCAGCCTGGTGACGCTCACCGACGTCGAGGTGACGCCCGACTACGCCCATGCCAAGGTGTTCTATACGTCGCTCGCGGGCGAGGAACACCGTCAGGACATTGAACGCGGACTGCAGCACTCGGCCAGTTTTCTGCGCCGCGAACTCGGCAAGCGCATCCGCATCCATCACATTCCCGAACTGCATTTCGTCTATGACACCTCGGTCGAGCGCGGCACCCGTCTGTCGCATCTGATCGAGGAGGCCGTCAAATCCGACGAGGCCAACAAGGGCGGTGAATAAGCTGCGCCGAGCGCCCCGGCGTCAAGTTGACGGTGTGCTGCTGCTCGACAAACCGTCCGGCATCACCTCAAACGCGGCGCTGCAAAAGGTGCGCCGGCTGCTGAACGCGGCCAAGGCCGGACATACCGGCACGCTCGACCCGATGGCCACCGGCCTGCTACCGCTCTGCTTCGGCGAGGCCACCAAGTTTGCCGGCGAACTCCTCGATGCCGACAAGTCCTACCGCGCAACGCTGAAACTGGGCGTGACCACCGATACTGCCGATGCGGAAGGTCGAGTGCTGATCATTCGCCAGGTTG
>CAYXZX010000047.1:0-16794 GCA_964469455.1 uncultured Rhodocyclaceae bacterium
CAAGGAATACATCGTCAAGGACGGCGACGTCCTCAATTTCCTGTTCAACGTCTGATCAGGTTTTCTTGACGCCCCGGGAATTGTCGCCGGGCGGTTCGCCGGACTGCGGCGTCCAGCCAAAGGCCAGCCTGCGCCACATGTCGCGGTAGTCGTAATCGGTTTGCAGCGCGAGGTTGAGCCGGTTATAGGAGCCGAAATCGGATACCAGGTGAATGAGCTGCACGATCCCTTTGTCCGAAAGCCCGGCAGCGCGAAGATCGGCGATGTCGGCGTCGGTGGTTGACCTAGGGTCCGAGTTCACCTTCAGGGCAAAGGCGAGGAGGGTCTTCAGCCGGTCTTCGCTTACCGCTTCCAGTCCCTGTTCCGCGAGTTTCCGGACGTAGTCTTCGGCGGTTCCCAGGCCGTAATTCAGGATGGTGCAGAAGGCCGCCGTGCAATAGGGGCAGCCGTTGGCGCGGGAAACGAGTATCCCCACATGCTGCACCTCCGGCAGGGTCAGCTCGCCCATTTGCCACAAGACCTGGGTTGTCGCCAACTTCGCCTTGAACAGTTCCGGGAAGTTCATTTCCACGAAAAAGTGGTTTGGCACTGCCCCTTCCACCTGAGTCACCCACTGGAAGATCTCGGCGATCGCCGGGTCGGACAGGTTCGCGGGCTTGATCAGCGGAACGCGGGCCATGATCGGTGCCTTTCAGTCGGTTTGACATCAAGCCCGCACTCTAGCACTCGCCGCTCGACGCCCGGCCGTCGGGCGCGGTCGTCAATTCGACAAGAAAGGCTAAGCCATCAAAGTAATTAATTACCTAAAAACAATGGGTTGCATAAATTTCCTCTACAGAAAGCTGAATCGTGCCGATAAAGCTAATCAGAAGCTTCTTCCGGCACGAAAGTAATAGAGCGTGATCCGGGCGAAGCGGGCACTTACCTGCTGCGGTTACCGGCCGTGGCAGGGGTTTGGGTTGTTTTCGCGGGGAACATGTTTTTCAATCCATGGATGCCATCGGCTTCGATCCGCTAACCGGCTTTCTCGATCGCAGCGGCTGCTTGCGCGCGGCCGTCAGGCTGGCCGAATTCTGCCGGCGGCAGGACAAGCCGTTTGCCGTTCTCTGGGCAGACCTGGACCGTTTCAAGCAGGTCAACGAATCGTTCGGCCACCTCGGCGGCGATGCCGTGATCGCCATGGTCGCGAGGCGCCTCGGCGATACCCTCGTGGGTCGCGCGGAAGCCGCGCGCATGGGCGGCGATGAATTCGTGTTCCTGGTTCCTTCCTGCGATCGCCGCCGGGCGGAGGAGATGGCCGACGAACTGCTCCGCACGATCACCTTGCCGATCGAAGTCGGCAATATCCGCATGAGGCCTTCCGGCAGCATCGGGGTCGCCGTGCTTGAAGGAAGCGAGGAGTCGCTGGCCTTGATCGAGCGTGCCGACCGGGCGATGCTCGAGGCGAAGCGGCTGGGAGGCGGACGATATGTCGTTTCCGGCGACGAGCAGGTGCCGGGAAGGGTCGGCGTGCTGCTCGCCCGCGAAGAACTGGTCATCGAGAGCCAGATTCACGCGGCGCTCGAATCGGGTGGCTTGACGCTCCACTACCAGCCCATCATCGATTTCAACGGCGGCGTCGAGTCTGCCGAGGCCTTGATGCGCTGCGATGTCCAGGGACAATCGCTCGCACCGGGGAAAATCATCCCCGTGGCGGAAAAGACCGGCCTGATCTCGCGGCTGGGTGAATGGAGCATGCTCAACGCCGCTCAGCACGCGCGTCGCCTGCGGGATCATGGCTTCGCGATCAAGGTGGCGGTCAATGTCTCGCGAGCCCAGCTGATGGCCCCACGCTTTGTCGAGGCCCTGTACGCCGCGCTCTATTGCGGCGACATCGAGCCGGCCCTTCTGGAACTCGAATTGACGGAATCCCTGTTTCTCGATGTTTCGGAAACGGTGCAGGCCAATCTGAAGGCGGCCAGACAGGCGGGAGTGTCGTTGGCGATCGACGATTTCGGCACCGGCTACTCGTGCCTGGCCAACCTGAAGGACATACCGGCGACCAAGCTCAAGCTCGACCGTGCGTTCATCTCGGTTCTGCCGGACGATCGTCGCGCGCTGGCCGTGGTGCGCGCGATCGCACAACTGGGACGCGAGCTCGGCATGACCATCGTCGCCGAGGGCGTCGAAACCGAGCGGCAGGTCGATATCCTCGCGGAACTGAATGTCGACGCAATCCAGGGATTTCTGCGCGCCAGGCCGATGGATGGCGAGACCCTGGTGGAATGGCTGAGAGGGCGGCAATGAACGTCGCGACCGGCTTGGCGACCGGGGTGATCTCCACCCCTGCCCGCATGGAGTCGGCGTTCGAGCAGTCGCTGCGCGACGTCGGCATTCCGCCGCGGCCGCTGATTCTTGAGCGCGTGGGCGAGGAAATGCGCAAGGAGGAGCCGAACTTTCGCCATCTCGGCGAGCTGATCAGCGCCGACGTCAGCCTCGCTGCGGGGCTCCTGAAGACTGCCAACTCGTCGTATTTCGGATTCCGGTCCCGCGCGCGCACCGTGACGCAGGCCCTGGTCATGCTCGGGCTGGATGTCACCTCCCGGGCCATCGCCGGATTGGCGTTGCGCAAGGTGTTCCTCGCCGTGCCGGCGATGGAGCGCTTCTGGGATGCTTCGGCGCGCGTGGCCCGCGTATCGGGCTGGCTGGTCGGGAGACTCGGCGTGCGCGATGGCGTGCGGCCCGACGACGCCTACACGTTCGGCCTCTTCCGGGACTGCGGCATCCCGATCCTGATGAAGAAGTTTCCGCAATACGCGACCATCCTCAAGGAAGCCGACGCCGACCCCGATCGGGTATTCACCGAAGTCGAGCAGGTGCGCTGTCCGACCAACCACGCGATCGTCGGCAGCCTCATGGCTCAGAACTGGTGGCTGCCGGTCGAGACCAGCGACGCGATCCGTTGTCACCACGACGCGGTGATCCTGGCGGCCGGGCCGCTGGGCATCTCGCCGGCGAGCGCGCGCCTGGTGGCGCTGGCGCAACTCGCCGAGTTCCTGGCGCAGCGGATCAGTGGCCAGAGTGCGACGTGCGAGTGGGACAAGCTCGGCTGTACATGCCGCCAACTGCTCGGCCTTGATGGCGCGGGTGCCGAGGCGCTCCTGCCCGATGCCGAATCCGTGGTCCGGGAGCAGCTCCTGGACTAGTGGCCGGCGGCCAGCCCAGGGGAAGCGCCATGCCGCGTGTCAGTGCGCCTCGCCGTTCTCCTGCGCGGCGATTTCCGCGCGCACCTTGTCCATGTCCAGGCTCCGCACGCCATCGACGAGCTGTTGCAGTCCCGCAGCCGGCAGGGCGCCGGCATCGGCGTAGACGATCACCTGCTCGCGGAATACCATCAGCGTCGGGATCGAGCGGATGTTGAAGGCACCGGCCAGTTCCTGTTCAACCTCGGTATTGACCTTGGCGAACACGATGTCGGCATGCTGCTCGGAGGCGGCCTCGAAGGTCGGCGCGAACGAACGGCAAGGCGCGCACCACGGCGCCCAGAAATCGATGATCAGCATGTCGTTGCTGGCGACCACATCCTTGAAATTGTCCGCGGTCAGTTCGACGGTGGCCATGGTAAATCCCCGGTTAGATCATAAGGAATTGCTTATGCTACTCGATTCCGATTCGTCGGGCTATCAAACAAGCAAATGAACACCACGGTTCCGGTGGGCCGTTTTGCCCCCAGCCCGACGGGGCCTCTGCATTTCGGGTCGCTTGTAGCCGCCCTGGCGAGCTGCCTCGACGCGCGCGCGCGCGGCGGCCGCTGGCTGCTGCGCATGGAGGATGTCGACGAGCCGCGCTGTCCGCCGGGGGCGGGTGACGAGATTCTCCGCGCACTGGCGGCCTGCGGCTTCGAATGGGATGGCCCCGTGCTCGTTCAAAGCATGCGCAAGACCCGCTATCGGGAGGCGTTCGAAGCACTGAGGACGATGGGCCGGGTCTATCCGTGCGCCTGTACGCGCCGCGAGCTCGCCGATTCTGTGCTGGCGCCCGATGGCGCCCTCGTTTATCCGGGCACCTGTCGCCATGGCTTGCCCGCAGGCAAGGCCGCGCGTGCCTGGCGGCTGCGGGTCGATGCTGACGCCGTGTGTTTCGACGATGCCGTCCAGGGGCGGATCTGCCAGGACCTCGAGCGCGAGGTCGGCGATTTTGTCCTGCTGCGTGCCGATGGCTATTTTGCCTATCAGCTCGCGGTGGTGGTGGATGATGCCGACCAGGGCGTCACACATGTCGTCCGTGGCGCCGATCTGCTCAACTCGACGCCACGCCAGATCTTCCTGCAGCGCACCCTCGACCTCACCGTGCCGGCCTACGCTCACCTGCCGGTGGCGGTGAATGCCGATGGTGAAAAGCTCTCCAAGCAGACGCGGGCGCCGGCGATCGACTGCCGCGACCCGGTACCTGACATGACCGATGCCCTGGCGTTCCTCGGACAGTCGCCGCCGCCTGAATTGCGGCGTGCCACCACGGCTGACTTTTGGCGCTGGGCCCGCGAGCACTGGGATATGTCGCGGATCCCGCGGGCGCGCGGTCGGCTCGCCTAGGCGCGATATTCGCGTTTGCCGCCGTAACCCGCCAGGCCGACCGCCAGCCTGACCGCGGTGTAGGCCAGCCAGCTGGCGGTGCGTTGCAGGATCGGGCGTACCCGGAAATCGGCGGCGCGCACTTCGGAACTGTCGGCCGCGATGGCTTCCGCAAGGCTGCGCCGGAGTTGTCCGGCAAAGCCGGCATCGCGCACGATCACGTTCGCCTCGCGCGCCAGGAGCAGGCTGAAGGGGTCGATGTTCGACGAGCCGACCGTGGCCCATTCGCCGTCGATGACCGCGACCTTGGCGTGCAGGAAACTCGGCCGGTACTCGAAGATTTTCACGCCGGCGCCCAGCAGGCTGCCGTAGAGCGCCTGGGTCGCGTAATGCTGAAGAAGGTATTCGACACGGCCCTGCAACAGCACGCTGACGCGAACGCCGCGCGCCACCGCATCGGTCAGCGCATGACGAAAGCGTCGGCCGGGCAGGAAATAGGCGTTGGCCAGAATGATCTCGCTTCGGGCTGCACCGATGGCGTCCAGATAGGCTTCCTCGATGTCCCGGCGATGCCGCAGGTTGTCGCGCACGACGAAGGCTGCCTCGACGCTGCCGCATGGCCCGTTGGCCGGGAGCGGCCGCGACATCTCTGGCGGGCGCCGGCGAAAACTCGCCCAGCGCAGGAGTCGCCAGAGATGGCGCACGGTAGCATGCACCGGGTCGACCAGTGGCCCTTCGACGGCCACGGCGTAGTCGAAGCGCGGTGCCGCCTGGTCCGGCGTGTCCAGATCGTCAATGACATTGATGCCGCCAACGAATGCCAGCCCGCGGTCGATGACGGCCAGCTTCCTGTGCATGCGGCGCAGCCGGTGCCGGCTCAGCCGCAGGCGCGTCACCTCGGGCCGATAGACCATCACCTCCACCCCCTGGGCGATCATGCCTTGCCCCAATCGCGACATGAAATCCGGGGCACCGAACCCGTCGACCATCACGCGCGTGGCGACGCCGCGCCGCGCCGCCTTGCCAAGTGCCAAGGCGACGGTACGGCCGATTTCGTCGTCGGCGAAGATGTAGCTTTCCAGGTGGATTTCTTGCCGGGCGCCGTCGATCGCGGCCAGCAGCGCGGGGAAGTACTGGCCGCCGTTCCTCAGCAGTTCGATGCGATTGCCGGCGAGGAAGGCTGCCTTCATTGACCTGCCGGCATCTGCGCCGTCAGGTGGGCGGACAGCGCCGCGTGGTCAGAGATCCGCGCCCAGGGCTCGCCCAGGTGAACTTCCGCGCGCTCGATGCTGAAACCGCGCGTATAGATGCGATCGAGGCGCAGCATCGGCAGCGTGCTCGGAAAGCTGCGGCTGGGCCGGCCGATCACCCCGGCGAAGACCTCGACAAGGCCGAGCCGGTCGGCGAGCAGGTCATGCGCGCGGTTGCGCCAGTCGTTGAAATCGCCGGCGATGATCAACGGCGCCTCTGCCGGAACCAGGGCTTCCAGGCGTCGTGCCAGCGCATCCATCTGTCGCCGGCGCGACCGGCCGAACAGCGACAGATGCACGCAGACGCAATGCAGCGGGCCGCTGCGGCCTGGCGGCTCGACGATGCAATGGAGCAGGCCGCGACGCTCGAAGCGGAGATGCGTCACATCCTGGTTGTGCTCGGCAATGATCGGGAAACGGGAGAGGATGGCGTTGCCGTGATGGCCGTGATCATAGATGACGTTGCGCCCGTACGCCGCGCTTTGCCAGACATCGGCCGCAAGGAACTCGTGTTGCGGCTCCTCCGGCCATTCCTCGTGACGCACGGCGTGGCCGGCGTGAAGCCCCTGCACTTCCTGGAGGAAGACGATGTCGGGATCGAGTTCCCTGAGGCGCTCGCGCAGGTCGTGCACCACCATGCGGCGGTTGAACTGCGAAAAGCCCTTGTGGATGTTGTAGGTGGCGATGTGCAGGGTCGGTTCCATCGCCGGATTCAGGATGCGGCCAGCATCCTTTCCAGTGCCACCCTGGCCGGTGCTGCTTCGTGCGGCGGAACCACGATGCGATTGACGATGATGCCCTCGGCGAGGTTCTCCAGGGTCCAGGCGAGGTGTTGCGGATCGATGCGCTGCATGGTCGAGCACATGCAGATGACGCCGCCCATGAACTGGACGATCTTGCCTTCATGTTTCACCTCGTCGGCCAGGCGGTCGACGAGGTTCAGTTCGGTGCCGACCAGCCAGCGTGTCCCCGCAGCTGACTCTTTCACGGTGGTGATGATCTTCTCGGTCGAGCCGACGACATCGGAGGCCTTGCAGACCTCGAAGGCGCATTCCGGATGCGAGATGACCTTGCCATCGGGATACAGCGCGCGGAAGCGCTCGATCTGCGCCGGCTGGAACATCTGGTGCACGGAACAGTAACCGTGCCAGAGGATGATTCTTGCCTTCGCGATCTGCTCCGGCGTCAGGCCGCCGAGCTCGAGATCGGGATTCCAGATCACCATCTCGTCGATCGGGATGCCCATCTTGTAGCCGCTCCAGCGGCCCAGGTGCTGGTCGGGGAAGAACAGCACCTTGGCGCGGCGCACGAATGCCCATTCGAGGATCTTCGGCGCGTTGCTCGAGGTGCAGACGATGCCGCCGTGCTCGCCGCAGAACGCCTTCAGGTCGGCGGCGGAATTGATGTAGGTAACCGGCGTGATCTGCTCGTCGGGTTCAAGTACCGTCGAGAGCTCGCGCCAGGCGCGCTCGACCTTGGCCAGGCTGGCCATGTCGGCCATCGAGCAGCCGGCCGCCAGGTCGGGCAGGATCGAGACTTGTTCGGGTCGCGACAGGATGTCCGCCACCTCGGCCATGAAGTGGACGCCACAGAAGACGATGAACTCGGCATCGGATTGCGACGCCAGGCGCGAAAGCTTCAGGGAGTCGCCGGTCAGGTCGGCCTGGCGGAACACATCGGCGCGCTGGTAATGGTGGCAAAGAATGACCGCGCGCTTGCCGAGTTTCGCCCGCGCCGCGCGGATGCGGTCCTGGGCTTCCTGGTCGGCGAGGGCATTGAACTTGTCGAAACTGATGACGGCGGTCTGCATGAGGAAACTTCCGTGGGCCGGCGCTAGCGATGGTTAAACAAAACGGATTCTAGCGCCGACGGTAGAATCCAAGGCCATGAGCAGCGAAGAACTGCCCGTCTCGACGCGCGTCGCCATCAACGAAACACGGTACCAGGAGGGCCGCACGGTCACCTGGGTCAGCGTTTCCGTCAATCTCGGACTGACGGTGCTGCAGATCGCGGTGGGTCTGGTCGCCCATGCCCAGAGCCTGGTTGCCGACGGTTTCCACTCGCTTTCCGATCTCGTCGCGGACTTCATGGTTCTGGTGGCCAATTATCACAGCCGCCATCCCGCCGACGCCGGTCACCCGTACGGGCACCACCGCATCGAGACGGCAGCCTCGTTCGCACTCGGCCTACTGCTGATGGCCACCGGCGGTGGTATCCTCTGGGCCGCGGCAAGTCGCATCCAGCATCTCGAGGAACTGCCGCCGGTCGCGCCGATCGCGCTCTGGACCGCCATCGCGACGCTTGCCGCGAAGGAGGGCTTGTTCCGATACATGCTGCGTGTTGGCGAGAAGCTCCGCTCGCCGATGCTGATCGCCAATGCCTGGCATGCGCGCTCGGATGCCGCTTCGTCCCTCGTCGTTACCGCGGGCCTGGCAGGCAGCCTTCTCGGGTATCGCTTCCTCGACCCGGTGGCGGCGGTGATCGTCGGCTTCATGATCCTGCGCATGGGGGCGGTCTTCTCCTGGGATGCCCTGCGCGAACTGATGGACGAGGGGCTGTCGGACCTGGAAGTGGCGGCGATCCGCGACACCATTTGCGCCACGCCGGGCGTCGTCGGCCTGCACGACCTGCGGACGCGCCGGATGGCGCAGAAGATCCTGATCGACGCACATATCCAGGTCGACGGCTACATCAGCGTTTCCGAAGGACACTGGATTGGCGAAGAGGTAAGGCGGCGCGTGCTCGCCGCCCATGAGGATGTGATCGATCTCCTGGTCCACGTTGACCCCGAGGACGACTTCCATTTACCCGTCGCGGGTGCTCCGGCAGCCCGGCTACCGGCGCGCGAACAGTTGATCCGGCACCTGCGCACCATTTTGGGTGACGGGAACATGGTGGAATTCGACAGGGTGCATCTGCACTACCTCGGTCAGCGTGTCGAAGCCGAAGTTTTTCTTGCACCTGATATGGCCTTGGACTCCGCCGGGATCGACCAGATGAGAAAGCGCTTGGCCGATCAACTGCCGGGTGATCCCTATTTCCGAAAAGTCGGGCTCAATTGCACAGTTGCACCAGGTTAGTGCAATCAATCGCTTCTGTTGCACCAGAATGGCGCATCACACCTGCACGTTGGCCACCGAAAAGCTTTTTGGCACAGATACCTACGTCCAGAACCGCATTGGCATGTTAGCTGCTATCCTTTCAGATTAGATTCTGGCATTTCGTTCATTCAATCCGATTCAGGAGATCCCGGCATGACGCCCCAAGAAGTAATCAAGATGGTTCAGGAAAAGGAAGTCAAGTTCGTCGACTTCCGCTTTACCGACATTCGCGGCAAGGAGCAGCACGTCAGCGTGCCGGTCTCGGCGTTCGGCCTCGAGAAGTTCGAGGATGGCCACGCTTTCGATGGCTCCTCGATCGCCGGCTGGAAGGGCATCCAGGCCTCCGACATGCAGATGATGCCGGACCCGGCCTCCGCCTACATCGATCCCTTCATGGACGAAACCACGCTGGTCATGAGCTGTGACGTAGTCGAGCCGGCCGACGGCAAAGGCTATGACCGCGACCCGCGCTCGATCGCCAAGCGTGCCGAAGCGTATCTCAAGTCGTCCGGCGTCGGTGACACCGCCTACTTCGGTCCCGAGCCCGAGTTCTTCATCTTCGATTCCGTCGAGTGGAAGGTGGACATGTCCGGTGCCTACTCCAAGGTCTTCTCGGAAGAGGCTGCCTGGGCCACGGCGGAAAAGTTCGATGGTGGCAACACCGGCCATCGCCCGACCGTCAAGGGGGGCTACTTCCCGGTGCCGCCGGTCGATAGCCTGCACGACATCCGCTCCGCCATGGTGCTGGCGCTCGAGGCCTGCGGCGTGCCGGTCGAGGTGCATCACCATGAAGTCGCGACCGCCGGTCAGTGCGAGATCGGCACCGTCTTCAACACGCTGGTGAAACGCGCCGACTGGACGCAGGTCCTGAAATACATCGTCCATAACGTTGCCCACAGCTATGGCAAGACGGCGACTTTCATGCCCAAGCCCATCGTCGGCGACAACGGCTCCGGCATGCATGTGCACCAGTCGATCTGGAAGGACGGCAAGAACCTGTTTGCCGGCAACGGCTACGCCGGCCTGTCCGACTTCGCGCTCTACTACATCGGCGGCATCATCAAGCACGCCCGGGCGCTCAACGCGATCACCAACCCCGGCACCAACAGCTACAAGCGCCTGGTGCCAGGCTTCGAAGCCCCGGTCAAGCTGGCCTACTCGGCCCGCAACCGCTCGGCCTCGATCCGTATCCCGTTTGTTCACAGCGACAAGGCCCGCCGCATCGAGACCCGCTTCCCGGACCCGACGGCCAACCCCTACCTGTGCTTCTCGGCGCTGATGATGGCCGGCCTCGACGGCGTCCAGAACAAGATTCACCCGGGCGAGCCGGCCGACAAGAACCTGTATGACCTGCCGCCGGAAGAGGATGCCAAGATCCCGACCGTCTGCTCGTCGCTCGATCAGGCGCTCGACTATCTCGACAAGGACCGCGAGTTCCTGACCCGCGGCGGCGTGTTCTCCAACGAGTTCCTCGATGCCTTCATCGAGTTGAAGATGGAAGAAGTACAGCGCTTCCGCATGACGACCCACCCGGTCGAATACGACATGTACTATTCTCTATAAACCAATAGCGGTTTCCTGCGTTAAGAAAGGACGGGCAGCGCCCGTCCTTTCTTTTTTTGGCATACACTCGAACGGTCATCCGCACAATCTGCCGCCATGATCCATCGCCGACATCTCATTCTGCTGGCCCTGAGCGTGAGCTTCGCCCACGCCGATACGCTCTACAAGTGCACCGATCCCGCCGGCCACACGACGTACACCAACCAGAAGGCAGACGCCAAGAATTGCATCATCCTGTCCCAGGACAAGCCTGTCTCAACGTTTACGCCGCCGCCCGCCAAGGCGCGCGGCGGTACCCCGACGCCGGAGAGCTTCCCCAAGGTCAGTTCGGAAACGCAGAAGGGGCGTGACTCGGATCGTCGGCGTATCCTCGAGGAGGAGCTCGCCTCCGAGCGCAGGGCCTTGGACGAGGCCAGGCGGACGCTGACGGAACAGGAGGCTGTGCGGGAAGGCGGCGAGCGCAACTACCAGAAGTATCTGGATCGCCTCAAGCCCCTGCAGGACGGCGTTCAACTGCATGAGCGCAACATTGAGGCGCTGCAAAAGGAGCTGGCCAATCTGAAGTGATCCGGCGATGGCTCGCTTCTTGCTCGATCCAACGGGATGAATGCCGTTGATCCCGCGACCATGCCCACCGGCTTTGCCGGCCTCGATCTGCTGTCGTCGGCAGTGTTGCTGCTCGATGGGCAACTGCTGATCCGCTATCTGAATCCAGCCGCCGAAAACCTTTTCGGAGTCAGCCAGCGTGCCTGGCTCGGCCGTCCGCTGGCACAGCTGGCGGGTACCCCCGCCGCGCTCGACACGGCGCTGGACAATGCCCTGCGCAACAACTGGAGCTACACGGGGCACAACATCGCCGTCACCCGCCAGGGCCGGGATGCCGAGGCGGGCGAGCCCCTCCATCTCGACTGCACGGTCACACCCGTCGACGTGGTTGGCACGCGCCTGCTCCTCGAGTTCCGTCCCATCGATCAGCAGCTGAAGGCGATCCGCGAGGAGCGCGAGGCGGTGCAGCAGCAGGCCAATCGCGAGCTGATCCGTAACCTCGCCCACGAGATCAAGAACCCGCTCGGTGGCATCCGTGGTTCCGCGCAACTGCTGGAGCGCGAGCTGGCCAGCCTGAAGAATGCGCCGGCGCTGAAGGAATACACGCAAGTCATCATCAAGGAGGTCGACCGCCTGCAGGACCTCATGCAGCGGTTGCTGTCGTCGCATCGCGCCATGCAGCCCGCCCAGGTGAATATCCACGAACTGCTCGAACGGGTGCGCCGGCTGATCCATGCCGAGTATGCCGGCGTGCGCGTGCACCGCGACTACGACACCTCCCTGCCCGACGTCACCGGCGACCGGGAGCAGCTGATCCAGGCAATCCTCAACATCGTCCGCAATGCCGCGCAGGCGATGGCGGGCCAGGGCGAGATCATCCTGCGCACGCGTGCCCTGCGCCAGGTGACGCTGGCGAAGAAGCGGTATCGCCTTGCGCTCGAGTTGCAGGTGATCGACAACGGCCCGGGCATTCCGGAGGCGATACGCGAAAAGATCTTCTATCCGCTGGTGTCCGGGCGCGAGGGAGGCAGCGGGCTCGGCCTGACGCTGGCGCAAAGCTTCATTCATCAGCATTCCGGCAGCATCGAGGTCGAGTCGCGGCCGGGCCGGACCTGCTTCGCCATTCGGCTGCCGCTGGCGACGGGCAAGGATCGAGAGACGAGAACATGAAAACCGTCTGGATCATCGACGACGACCGTTCGATTCGCTGGGTGCTGGAAAAGGCCCTGGGGCGCGAGAATATCGCCTGCCGCAGCTTCGGGTCGGCCGACGACGCGCTGGCCGCGCTGACCAGTGGCGACACGCCGCGCGCGCTCGTGTCGGACATCCGCATGCCCGGAACGTCCGGCCTCGACCTGCTCAAGCGAGTGAAGGCGAGCTTCCCCGAACTGCCGGTGATCATCATGACGGCGTATTCGGACCTGGATTCGGCGGTCGCCGCCTTCCAGGGCGGTGCGTTCGAGTATCTGCCCAAGCCCTTCGACGTCGATCAGGCGGTGGCGTTGGTGCGCCGGGCCATCGAGCAGGCCGCGCCGAAAGTCAGCAATGACGACACGCCGGCGTTGGCGCCAGAGATCCTGGGCCATGCCGCGTCGATGCAGGAAGTATTCCGCGCGATCGGCCGCCTGGCGCAATCGCATGCCACGGTGTTGATCAACGGCGAGTCAGGCTCCGGCAAGGAGCTGGTGGCGCGGGCGCTGCATCGGCACAGTCCGCGCCGCGATGCGCCTTTCATCGCCATCAACACGGCGGCGATTCCGCGCGACCTGCTCGAATCGGAACTGTTCGGCCACGAGAAGGGCGCCTTCACCGGCGCGGCGGGCCAGCGGCGCGGCCGCTTCGAGCAGGCCGAGGGCGGCACGCTGTTCCTCGACGAAATCGGCGACATGCCGGCGGAGTTGCAGACGCGCCTGTTGCGCGTGCTGTCCGATGGCCACTTCTACCGGGTCGGCGGGCAGCAGCCGGTCAAGGCCAATGTCCGCGTCATCGCCGCCACGCACCAGAACCTCGAGGAACGGGTCAAGGAGGGCCTGTTCCGCGAGGACCTGTTCCACCGGCTCAACGTCATCCGGCTGCGGCTGCCGCCGCTGCGCGAACGCCGCGAGGACGTGCCGCTGCTGGCGAAACATTTTCTCGCCCGCAGCGCCGCCGAACTGGGTGTCGATGCCAAGCGCCTGTCGGATGCAACCGTCCAGTTCCTGCAGGGCATGGCGTTTCCGGGCAATGTCCGCCAGCTCGAGAATCTGTGCCACTGGCTGACCGTCATGGCGCCCGGTCAGACCATCGAGGTCGCCGACCTGCCGCCCGAATTGCGCGAGCATCCGGCCGCCACGATGCCCGACAACTGGCTCAATGCGCTGGCGGTCGAGGCCGACCGGATGATCCTGACCCAGCCGGGCGAAGTCTTCGACCGGCTGTCGCGCGCCTTCGAGGGCATGCTGATCCGCCGCGCGCTGGCCAGCACCGGCGGCCGGCGCATCGAAGCCGCACAGCTGCTCGGCATCGGCCGCAACACCATCACGCGCAAGATCCAGGAACTTGGCCTGGAGGATGGGAAAGGCCGAAGCGATCAGGGATAATCGGGCCATGCCCGATGACACCCTGCCGAAAGCCGTTCCGCTTTCCGTCGCCGCCATCGCCGCCGCGCTCGGTCCGCTCGCGGCGCGCTTCGATGTCGATGTGCTGGACGAATGCGCCTCCACCAATTCACTGCTGCTGGCACGCACGGATCGCGCGCCCTCCGGCGCCGTCCTCGTTGCCGAGCGGCAGACCGCCGGCCGCGGCCGCATGGGCCGCACCTGGCTCTCGGCGCCGGGCGACAGCCTGACCTTCTCGCTGCTGTGGCGATTGCCTGCAGGCGTCACACCGGCTGGGCTGTCGCTGGTGGTGGGTGTCGCCGTCGCCGACGCGCTGAGGGCCATGGATGTGCCTGACATTGCGCTCAAATGGCCGAACGACGTGCTGCGCGACGGGAAAAAGCTCGGTGGCGTGCTCATCGAACTGGCCGGCTCGGCGGCCGTGATCGGCATCGGACTGAATCTGTGCCTGCCGGCCGGGCTGCCGCCGGAAGTCAGTGGCGGCGCCACGGCGCTGGACCGGGCGATCGATCGCAACGAACTGCTGGCGCGGCTCCTGGCGTCGCTGCGCGATTCGCTCGACGCGTTCGGCGCGGATGGCTTTGTGTGCTTGCGGGACCGCTGGCAGGCGCTCAACGCCCACGCCGGCAAGCCGGTGCGCGTCGTTTCCGAATTTGCGGTACCCGTCGAAGGGATCTGCGTCGGCGTCGACGTCGATGGCGCGCTGCTGCTGGAAACGGCGGTTTGCGTGCAGCGCATCCTCTCCGGCGACGTATCGCTGCGTAGCGCATGACCGTCCTGTGCATCGACTCCGGCAACAGCCGGCTCAAGTGGGCCTTGCGCGACGGCGGCCGCTGGCTGGCGCAGGGCACACGCCTCGACACCGTCGGTTCGCGGCCGACGCGCGTCCTCGCCTGCAACGTGGCGGGCGATGCGCCACGGCAGTCGATAGAGTCTTTCGCGGCGAGCCACGGCCTGCCGGTCGAATGGCTGCAGTCCGTCGCCGCGCAGGGTGGCGTGACGAACGGCTACGAGCATCCCGAGCAGCTCGGCGCCGACCGCTGGGCAGCGCTGATCGGCGCGCGCGCCCTGCACCCGGGCGATTGCGTCGTCGTCATGAGCGGCACGGCCACCACCATCGACGTGCTCGCGGCCGACGGCCGGTTTCGCGGCGGGCTGATCATGCCCGGCCTGCGGCTGATGCGCGAGGCGCTGGCCGGTGGCACGGCCAACCTGCCGGTCGCCGCGGGAAGTTTCGCCGAGCAGCCGCGCAATACCTTCGACGCCATCGCCAGCGGCGCCTTGCAGGCCACGGTGGGCGCCATCGAGCGCATGTTCCGGCAGATCGCCGGCGGCAAGAATCCGCTCTGCCTGCTCTCCGGGGGCGCCGCGGCCACGGTGGCCGGCGTGGCGCCACCGCTGACTTTCCCCGTCCGCCTCATTGACAATCTGGTGCTGGAAGGGCTGGCTGCCCTCGCGGAATCGGGCGGCCATGCTTGAGTCGTTCGTCAATGCCGTCCGCGAGCAGTTGCAGAACCAGATCGTCTCCGGCGGCCTGGTGCTGGCCATCGTCGGCATCATCGTAGCGGCGCTGCGAAACCTGCCGGCGAAACTCTGGGAGTACGCCAAGCGCGCGCTGATCGTCACGGCAGTGATCGATTCGCGCAACGATCTGTTCAATGCCTACATCGCCTGGCTCAACGAACTGCCCTACGGTCGCGGCAGCCGCCTGTTCACCGTCATCCAGGACAACAAGGAAGCCGGCGTCGAGGAGAGTGCCAGCGACCTGCCGCGCCTGCTCTACAGCCCGGCGCCGGGGTTCCACCTGTTCTGGTACGGCGGGCGGCCGATGTGGATCCAGCGCGACATCGCCATGAACCTGCAGGTGATCGAGACGGTCAAGGTCAGTGCGCTGTTCGCCTCGCGGCGCCTGCTCGAGGACATGCTCGAGGACGTCATCCGCCGCGCCTATGCGCGCATGGCCGACCATACCCTGCTCTATACCATCGACCGTTGGGGTGAGTCATGGAACCTCGCCGGTGCGCGCCCGCGCCGGCATATCTCGTCGGTGGTGCTCGACGGCGACACCAGCGCCACCCTGCTCGCCGATGTCAAGGAGTTCTTCGACCGCCGCCAGTGGTACGCAGACCTCGGCATTCCCTGGCGGCGCGGCTATCTGCTGCACGGGCCGCCCGGCACCGGCAAGACCAGCTTCGCCTACGCGCTGGCCGGCGAACTGCACCTCAAGCTCTGTGCCTTGTCGCTGACCAATCCCAAGCTCAACGACCAGACGATCGCCGACCTGCTGCAAAAGACGCCGCCGCGCTCGCTGATTTTGATCGAGGACATCGATGCCTTCTTCGTCGCCCGCGACAAGCAGGACACGCGCATCGAAATCAGCTTCAGCGGCCTGTTGAACGCGCTCGACGGCGTCGCCGCGCAGGAAGGGCGCATCGTCTTCCTCACCACCAACCACTTCGACCGTCTCGACAAGGCGCTGATCCGGCCCGGCCGTGTGGACGTCGCCGTCGAACTCGGCAATGCCAGCGCGGCGATGCTGCGCACCATGTTCCTGCGCTTCTATCCTGATGCAGCGGGCGCCATTGATGCGGTGCTGGTCGCCTACCAAGACAAGTCGCTGAGCCCGGCGCGCATCCAGCAGGCGTTGCTCGAATCCGACGACGCGGCCGGCGCCATCGACCGCCTCGGCCTGCGGGCGGAATAGCAAGTCCGCAGGCTTCTCGCCTGCCTTCCTCGAAAATCAGTCGTGGCGGAACGCCGAGCGGACGCGGCCGGTCTCGGGTATTCTTTGGGCATATGCCGCCAAGTTCGCCGACTGACCCAAGCGTTCCTTCCATCCTCCGCGCGCGGTGGTTTGGCTGCGCCCGCGCTGGCACTCGGTACGAGCGGCACAATTCGTTAAGCCTCACATGACACGCTGCTGTGCGGTATATGGCTACGAATGCACTCGACCGGCGAGCATCGGCCGCTTTGACTTGCAGCCACGTTACCGTACATTGTCAGAAGCACATGAAAAGGCGCGCGATAAATCCAAGTACCACCTGACCGCCGTGATCGTTGGTGATCGTATTGACGACCTGTTGGCGTTCCGATTGGAAGCCATCCTTTCATTCATCGAGCACCTCGATGTCATGCCACGCCTGAAGCTGTCGGATGTCAAAGGCCGCTCGCTGATGATCCACGCCGG
>CAYXZX010000048.1:0-16767 GCA_964469455.1 uncultured Rhodocyclaceae bacterium
TTTTGCGCCTTCGCCCACTTTGTTGTTGTTCGGCGCTGCACTGCCTAGGTCTTTAAAGTCATCTTTGACTTTCCAGTCCATCTCCTCAACGAACCTCAGAAATGAATCCGTGGTTACCGTCCAGTCGCTTCCGTCCTTTTCCTGACCGCGTTCGATCACTTCGATTGAGCCTTTATCGCTACATTCGCGGCGGGCCATTTTCAAGCGAGTGCAGTATTTATTCAGTAGTTCTTCATCGTCCTCAATCAGGATGCTCATATGAGGAGGGCTGATGTTGTAGGTTAGGGCAATGCCTTCGTGCAACGTCAGGCGACGCATCTTTTTGTAAATATTCCACTTTGGACGTTTCCGTGGAATCTTCTTGACGGACTCGTTAGCCTCATTAGTTTTGTCAGTCATTTGTACTAACCTCGCGAAGTAGGGTTTGCCTTGGTGACCAGGGAGTCAAGGTTATCAGCCCAAGCTTGCATCATGCGCGTTCTCTCCGGCAGATAGTCTGCGTGATTGTAAGCAGCCCTGATCTCGTCGCGTTCAACATGGGCCAACTGTCGTTCAATGGCATCGCGACCAAAACCTTGCCCGTTGAGTATCGTGCTGGCGGTTGAGCGTATTCCGTGAGGCGTGAATGAGCCACCGTAATTCATTTTCAGGAACATCACGTTGATTGTGGAGCCCGACATCGGCTTGTCTATGCTGCTATTGCTGGGGAACAAGAATTTTGACCCCATCGATAGTGGCTTCAGTGTCTGCAATAATTCGATCGCTTGCCGGCTCAAGGGAACGATGTGCGGACGCTTCATCTTCATTCGTTCCTTGGGAATTGTCCAAATTGCGTTGTCTAGTTCGATTTCGTCCCATGTGGCCTGTACCAATTCGGACTTGCGCACAAAGGTAAGCAGCAACAAGCGAACGGCAATCTTTGTTGTCGGCAGGCCGGGGTAGCGCTCAACAGCTTCAATGAACGCCGGAATTTCTTTCTGACGCAACGGGCTTCGATGTTCCACGGGCGGTATTTCAACCCACCCCGCCAGGACGCGGGCCGGGTTAAATGTGATTTTGAGTTGCCGCATCGCATACTCAAACACTTGCCCCGCTGTTTGCCTGACACGTTCAGCGGTCTTCACCCCGGACGTGGAAGCAATCTCCTTGATGATCGCCAGGATGAGATGTCCTGTCACTTCTCCAATAGGCAGGTCCCCGATTTTGGGGTTCAAATTGCGCCGTAGGTAGAGGTCGTTGGATTCGCGCCAAGCCTTCGAACGGAGTGCTTTCTTGCTCTCGTACCACTCAGCAGCCATCGCAGAAAAAGTGTTCTCGACAACCTCTGCCTTCAGGAGTTTCTCCTTCAGGCGCTCGTGCTGCGGATTCTTTCCGGATGCAAGGCACTCACGCGCATCCTTCAAGCGCAACCTTGCATCGGCGATGGAGACCTCAGGGTATTGACCAAAAGTTTGCGTGTAACGCTTCCCGCCAAAACGGTAATCAAATCGCCAGGAGCGGCTGCCGGTTGGGGTTACGTAGAGGTACAGGCCGCCTTGATCCGAGAGTTTGTACGAGCGTCCAGTAGCCTTGATATTGCGGAGTCGGGTATCTGAGAGCATAGCGGCACCACACCAAAATTGAGGTGCCAAGTATACCGTCTACGCTAAATTGTGTACCGTCAAAACCGTTTTGTATACCGTCACTACGGTTGGATTGCAAAATATCTATTTGTACTTTATTGAACGATTTGCCTTCATAACATCATGTTAATAAAGAACAAATAAAATACCTACTTGGATGCCCCCAACATCCGTTCAACGTAACGGGCGATCAGATCGACTTCCAGATTGACCTTGCCGCCCGGCCGACAGTGCTTGAGCGTCGTGACCTCGACGGTATGCGGAATCAGGTTGATGGAGAACTCGGCGCCATCGACGCGGTTGGTCGTCAGCGAAACGCCATTGACGGTGATCGAGCCCTTGCGGGCGATGTACCTGGCCAACGGCTGCGGGGCGCGGATCACCAGTTCGTGCGATTCGCCGATCCTGTCGAACTTGATTACCTCGCCGACGCCATCGACGTGGCCAGAGACCAGGTGGCCGCCGACACGGTCGGCCAGGCGCATGGCTTTCTCGAGATTGACTTCGCCGGGTGCGTCGAGGCCGACCGTGCAGCCAAGCGTTTCGCGCGAGACATCGATCTTGTAGCACTGCCCGTCCTTCTCGATTACCGTCAGGCAGACGCCACCATGGGCAATCGAATCCCCGATGGCGACGTCGGAAAGATCGAGCTCCGGGGCCTCGACGGTCAGGCGCAGCCCTTTCTCGAGGGTTTGCAGGTGCGTGATGCGGCCGGTGGTGGCGACAATGCCGGTGAACATGGTGGGTTCCGCAAAAGAGTAAGATTGCGCATTATAAGATGCCGACATCGGCTCCCATCGGTGCCCGCGTCCCGGGCCTGAAACGCATGGATAACAACGCCGTCACCCCGACAGCCACCCGCAGCATTCTTTACGTCCGCCTGCCCTGCTGGAAGATCTACCCGGGCGGCGTAATCTATGTCGCCGACTACATCCACAAGCAGCGGCCGGATATCGGCCAGCATCTGCTCGACCTTGCGCTGGTGCCGCCGGGCGACCGGCACCGCGTCCTGACGGAGCATCTCGAAGCGCGGCGGCCGGATGTCGTCGCCTTCTCCTGGCGCAACATGCAGTCCTTCGGTCCGCATCCGGAAGACGACGCGCTCGACGTGGTCATGAACTTCGATCACTCGCCGAACCCGTGGCGCAAGCTCAAGGCCGCCAAGGACGCGATCCGCATCATCGGCGACTACGTGGGCAGCCGGCTGCGCAACTTCGGCTACATGAAACTGGTGCGCAAGATGCTGCCGGACACGCGCATCGTCGTCGGCGGCACGGCGGTGTCGATCTTCGGCAAGTACGTCGCCGCCAGGTGCCCGAGCGACACGGTGGTGGTGATCGGCGAGGGGGAGGACACCATGCTCTCCGTCGTCGACGGCTTTCAGAAGCCGGTCGGCGAGTTCTATTACAAGGATGCGCAGGGCCAGATCAGTCACCGGGAGCGCACGGAGATTTTCGATCTGCGCACTCTGACGGCGGTCGATTTCGCCTATGTAGAATCGATCTTCCCGAGGTTCGGCGAATACCTCGGCGACGACATCGGCGTGCACACCAAGCGCGGCTGCCCGCACCAGTGCCACTTCTGCCTCTACAACAAGATCGAGGGCGCGCACCAGCGCTACCGCGAGCCGGCCGAGATCGCCAGGGAAATCGAGGTCCTGCGCACACGCTACGGCGTGCGGCGCATCTGGTTCACCGACGCGCAGTTCTGCTCCACCCGGCGCAGCATCGAGCATGTCAGCCGCATCCTCGACGAGGTGTTGGCGCGCAAGCTGGACATCGGGTGGTCTGGCTACCTGCGCCTCAATTTCCTCACGCCCGAAATCGCGCGCAAGATGCTCGACTCGGGCATCGCCAGCATCGATCTCTCGTTCGCCGGAGCGCAGGAAATCATCGACGGCCTGACGCTCGGCTACTCGCTCGACCAGCAGATGGAGGCCTTCCGCATGTTCAAGGCGGCGGGCCACACGACGCAAAAGGTCAAGCTCTACATGCCGCTCAATGCGCCGGGCGAGACGGTCTGCACGCTGCGCAAGACGCTGGCCAAGGTCAACGAGCTGTACGCATTGTTCGGGCGCGACAACGTGCTGCCTTTCATCTTCTTCATCGGCGTGCAGCCGAACACGCCGGTCGAGAAGCTGCTGATCGAGCGCGGCTATCTGCCGAGGGACTACAACCCGCTGACGCTCAATCCCTTCCTGATCAAGAAGCTGCTCTATAACCCGAAGCCGCTGGGGCGGCTGATCGGCCGCGCCTATCTGGAAGCCATGGAGTCGATGGACCCGGCCAGCGAATACATCGGCCGGGCGACGCTGGACATCATCGAGCGCGAACTGTCGAAGCCGGAGATCGTCGCCCATTGCCGCGAAGTGGCGGAGCGCGGGGCGGGTGGCTGTGCGGAGATCAAGCCGGTTTCGATCATTCCCGGCGTCAAGGTCTGCCACACCATCGTCCCGGACTAGCGGCATCGCCGACCCCGGGCCACGCGCTCTCGACGTGGCCCGCCGGTAGCGTTGGCTACCTGGGGTGTTCGCCCCTTACCTGAGCGCCTTGCCCAGCGTGGCGAGAAACCGGTCGGCGGGCTGGTAGCCGATCACCCGCGCGCCGGCGATTTCCTCGCCGCTCTTGCCGAAGAAGATGATGCCCGGCGGGCCGAAGAGGCCGAAGCGCTTGAGCAAGGCCTTGTCGGCATCGTCGTTGGCGGTGACATCGGCCTGCAACAGCCGCGTACCCGCCAGACGGGCCTTGACGCGCGAATCGGCGAAAGTGAATTTCTCCATTTCCTTGCACGACACGCACCAGTCGGCATAGAAGTCGAGCATGACGGGCTGGCCACTGGCAGCCGCTTCCTGGAGCCGCGCATCCAGTTCGACCGTGGTCTTGACCCGCTCGAAAGTCAGTCCCGGCGACACGCCGGCAACCGCTTCACCGCGCAGGAAGCCGAGCGGCTGCAGCGGGTCGCGCGCACCGCCGAGCATGCCGAGCAGCATCGCGCCGCCGCCCAGCAGCATCAGCACGCCGACGCCTTTCCAGAGGCGATGCCAGCCGCCCGCATGAGGCGGCAGCGGATCGAGCGCGTGCAGGTAGATGGCCGGCACGATCAGCAGGGCTGCCCAGCCCAGCATCTGCGCCCAGGACGGAATCACCGGCGAAACCAGCCACAGCGCCGTCGCCAGCAGCAGCACGCCGAAGAATTTCTTGACGGCTTCCATCCACGGGCCGGCCTTCGGTAGCAGCGAACGCGAAAAGACACCCACCAGAATGAGTGGCGCGCCCATGCCCAGCGCCATGCCGAACAATGCCGCGCCGCCCAGCACGGCGTCCCTGGTCTGGGCGATGTACAGCAGCGCGCCCGCTAGGGGTGCCGCCACGCAGGGCCCTACGATGAGGGCCGAGAGCGCGCCCATCGCGGCGATGGCGCCGAAGCTGCCGCCTTGGGCGTTCGCTTTTTCCGACAGCCGGCCCTGCAATGCCGCCGGGACCTGCAGTTCGTAGAAGCCGAACATCGATAGCGACAGGGCGACGAATACCAGGGCGAAGGCGCCGAGCACCCAGGCGTTCTGCAGGGCGCTGGACAGCAGCGTGCCCGAGTAGCCGGCGGCAACGCCGACCAGCGCGTAGGTGACGGCCATGCCGAGCACGTAGGCGGAGGAAAGCCAGAAGGCGCGGGCATGCGTAACGGCGTGGCCGTGATTGACGATGATGCCGGACAGGATGGGCACCATGGGGAACACGCAGGGCGTCAGCGACAGCAGCAGGCCGAAGCCGAAGAAGCTGGCGATGACGAGCCAGAAGCTGCCGTGCTTGAGCAGGCTGGCGATCTTCGATGACTCGTCACCATCCGCGTCCGACGGGGCCGTCGCTGCAGTCGCGGCACGCTCGGCGAGCGGAGCCGCCAAGGGCGAAGTGGCTGGCGCCACCGACATCTGGGGGCCGGCGACAAGGCTGATGATCGCTTTCTGCGGCGTCGGTGGATAACAGATGCCTTCGTCCCAGCAACCCTGAGAAGTTGCCTTGAGGGTGAAGGAGTCGGCGCCATTGGCCTCGACCGGAATCAGGATCTTGACCTCGCTCCGGTAGGTCTCGACCTTGCCGAAGAACTCGTCGTCCTTGATCTTGCCGGCCGGGAATTTCGGCTCGCCGAGCTTGACCGTCGCCGGCTCGGCGTTGAATTTGAACTTGTCCCGGTACATGTAGTAGCCGTTCTCGATCTGCCAGCGTGCTTCGACGGTGTTGGCGTCGAGCGCGCGCGCCGAGAAGCGGTAGGCCTGCTCGGGTTCGAGCGGCTCGTCGGCGGCAAACAAGGATGGTGCGACGGCGAGCACCAGCACCAGCGCGAAGCATCGGCGGAAAAATGTCATGGACTGGGTTCCGGTGTCGTTTCGGCGGCGATCCAGGCCAGGTAGCCGGTCAGGCCGCGTTCGATTGGGACAGCGACGATCTCGGGAAGTTCGTAGGGATGTCGTTCCCGGATGGCGGCTTGCAGCGCCGGGTAGCGTTCGGCCGAGGTCTTGATCAGCAGCGGTACTTCCTCGGCCTGCTCGATGTTTCCCTGCCAGCGATAAACGGAGCGGCACGGCGCCAGAATGTTCACGCAGGCCGCCAGCCGGGCCGCCACGAGGTGACCGGCGAGCGTGCGCGCCGATTCGGCGTCGGGCAGGTTGGTCAGTACCAGCAGGGCCTCCATGGCCGGATTGTACCGGTCAGGACAGCAGGCGCCGGCGCGTCAGCCCGAGCGCGATCCAGAAGCAGGCCAGCGCCAGCGCCGCCAGCGCGGCGACGTGCTGCAGCGGCGCATCGGGCACCTGGCCGAACAGCAAGGGACGAATCAGCGCCACCGAGTGCGTCAGCGGCAGCAACCGAGAGATCGCCTGGATGCCTTCCGGCAGCTGGTCGAGCGGGAAGAATACCCCAGACAGCAGCGTCATCGGCGTGATGAACAGGGTGAAGTAGTACATGAAATAGTCATAGGAGGGCGCCAGCGCCGTCACGATCAGGCCCGGCGCCGCGAAAGCCATGCCGGTCAGGAAAATGGCCGGGATCGCCCACAGCGCTAGCGGCGAGTGCACAAGGCCGAGCAGGGCGACGACGATCAGGATGGCGACGCCGGAGAGGGTGGCCTTGGTTGCTGCCCACAACAGTTCGCCGAGCACGACGTCGTCGAGCGCAACCGGCGCGTTCATGATGGCTTCCCAGGTCTTCTGCACGTCCATGCGGGCGAAAGCCGAGTACAGGGTTTCGAAGGAGGCGGCGTTCATGGTCGAGGCGCAGACCGTGCCGGCGGCCAGGAAAGCGATGTACGAGCCGCCGCCGAAAGCGGGCAGCGCTTCCGGCAGCAGGCCGCCGAGGCCGTAGCCGAGGCCGAACATGTAGATCATCGGATCGGCGAGGTTGCCGAGGATCGAGGGAATGGCGATCTTGCGCCAGACCAGGAAATTGCGGCGCCACACGGCAAGGGCGCGCAGCGACATTCTGGGCGGGGCCATGTGGCTCATCAGTCGCGCAACTCCCGGCCGGTGAGCTTCAGGAAGACGTCCTCGAGATTGGCCGGCCGCAGAGGCGACGGCGACACCGGGATGTGTTCGGCGATCAAGGACTGCGGCGTCCCCTCGGTGATGATGCGTCCTTCGTCCATGATGGCGAGCCGGTGGCAGAGCCGCTCGGCCTCCTCCATGAAGTGCGTGGTGAGCAGGATGGTCTTGCCGCCTGCGAGCAATCCCTGGAGCCGCTCCCAGATCAGGTGCCGCGCCTGTGGGTCGAGGCCGGTGGTCGGTTCGTCCAGCACCAGCAGGTCGGGGTCGTTGATCAGTGCACGCGCCAGCGTCAGGCGGCGCTTCATGCCGCCCGACAGGGTACGGATGCTGGCGTCGGTCTTGCTGGCCAGTCCCGCGAATTCGAGCAGGTGCGGTATGCGCGCGCGGATGGTGGCATCGTCGATGGCGAAGTAGCGGCCGAATACCAGCAGGTTCTCCGCGGCGGAAAAATCCGGATCGAGGTTGTCGAACTGCGGCACCACGCCGACGCGCTCGCGTGCCTCCCGTGCGCGCGCCGGGATCGGCTCGCCGACCATGGTGATGGCGCCCGCGTCCGGCGCCGTGAGGCCCAGGCAGCAACGCAGCGTCGTGGTCTTGCCGGCGCCGTTCGGGCCGAGCAGGCCGAAGCACTGGCCCTTGGTCAGCGCGAAGGAAATGCCGGCCACCACCTCGCGGTCCCCGTAGCGCTTGTGGAGGTCGCGGACTTCTAGGGGTGCCGCCATGCGTCGTGGATGATCCGGCGGATCACATGCAGCCGGCGGTGGAAGAAGTGGTCGGCGCCGGCAATGACGGTCACCGGCAGTTCAAGCGGTTCGGCCCACTTGAGCACATTGGCGAGCGGGACAGTCTCGTCTTCGGAACCGTGGATGACGATGGTATCCGGCGCGACCGCTTCGGTCTCGTACTTACGGTCGCCTTCGATGAAACCGGCAGCGGTGCCCACCAGCACTAGCCGGCGTGCCGCCATGCCTGACTCCTGTAGCCGCTTTGCCAGCCGCGTGACGACGTAGGCGCCGAACGAGAAGCCGGCAAGATAGAGCGGCAGCGGCCCGAAACGGCCGCACGCGTAATCGTGCACCGCGAGCAGGTCCTCGGTCTCGGCGATGCCGCGGTCGTGGCAACCCTCGCTGCCGCCGACGCCGCGAAAGCTGGGCCGCAGCGTGGCGCAGCCGAGTTCACGGAATGCCTTGGCCAGCGTTGTCACCACCTTGTTGTCGGCGGTGCCGCCGAACAGCGGGTGCGGATGGGCAACCAGTGCAATGCCGGCGGCATTCCCGTGGGGTTCGGCGCCGGCTGCCTGCGGCGGATCGATGAATACTTCGAGCTTGCCGTCGGGTCCGTCGAGCAGCAGGTGCTCGTGACGCGACATCAGATCTTCAGGCGCTCGACGACCTGGCCCTTGCGCAGGTGGGAGTCGACGATCTCGTCGATGTCTTCCTTGTCAACGTAGGTGTACCACGTGGCTTCCGGATAGACGACCAGCACCGGGCCCTTGTCGCAGCGATCGAGGCAGCCGGCGTTGTTCACGCGCACCTTGCCGGGGATCTGGTCGCCCAGTTCCTTGACGCGCTGCTTGCAGTAGTCGCGCATGGCCGTGGCGCCGTGGTTGTTGCAGCATGGCTGGCCGGGGTCGCGCTGGTTGGAACAGAAAAACAGGTGGTACTTGAAGTGGCTCATGGGGTCTCCGCTGGGTATTTGACTGCGTTCTTCGCCATCTTATCGCGAGCGGCGGCGATCAGGTCAATGCCCAGCGCATCGGCCAATTCCACGAGATAGATAAGGGTATCGGCGACTTCGTCGCGCACCTCGGCCAGTGTGGCGGCGGACAGTTCGAGACTCTGCTCGGGCGTCAGCCACTGGAAATGCTCGACCAGTTCGGCGGCCTCGACGATCATGGCCATGGCGAGGTTCTTGGGCGTGTGGAACCGGCGCCAGTCGCGGGCGGCGGCAAATTCGCGCAGGGCATCGCGCAGGCTGTCGAGGTCAGTGATTCCAGCGGTCATGGTCGGTTCTCATCAGGATCAGCCACGGCAGGGCGAGGAAGGGCCAGAAGTTCGAAGTCAGGCGCGTCAGGCCGTGGAAGTTCAGGAACTGGCCAGGATCCCAGGTCTGGAAGGTATTGGCCAGATAGGGGTTTTCCGGCGCGACATTCACCAGCGTGGTGGCGACAAACAACGCCAATGCCGCCAGCGCCTTCTGCCAGCGCTCGTGCAGGGGGCTGGCGAGCAGGCAGAACAACAGCCCGGCCGCCAGGCCGGTGAGGCTGCCCGGCGTGACCCAGGCAAAGCCGGCCCTGCCGCTCATCATCAGCAGGAAGGCGAAGCTTTTGGCCAGCAGGCCGACACCGATCACGGCGAGGATCAACTCCCCCCGCGCACGTTTCGCCAGCAGGCTGACGATCAGCGCGATGGCCAGGGTATGGGTGCCGACGATGGTCGCTTCGACGCCGGCAAAGCTGTCGGCGCTGTAGGGCAGGGGCGCGGCGATGCCGAGCAGGTCGCGCAGGCCGCCGTTGCCGAACAGCAGCGTATCCGGATTGAACTGGGTCAGCAGCCACAGCCAGATCAGCAGCAGTCCGGCATCGGCAACGGCGCCGGGACGGAACAGGCGATGGCGCAAGGCATCCAGGCGACCGCCGTCGAGCATGACACCGCCCCAGCGGGCACCAGCCAGGGCGCCGCATAAGGTGCCGATGCTGTTGCTGGCAACATCCAGGTTGGAAGGCACGCGGCTGGGCAGGTAGTTCTGGGCGATCTCCAAAGTCAGGGTCGACGCCACGCCGATCAGCAGCGCCGCCGGCACCGTGGCCCATCGTCCCAATCCCGGCCGTAGCGCGGTGGCCCAGAGAAAGCCGAGGGGCAGATAGGCGGCGACATTGCTGGCGAGGTCGAACAGCGTGTAGTAGCGTGGCCAGCCGGCGCCAAGGAAAGCCAGGGGTGCCACGCCGGAGTCGTGCCAGCCGGCGAAGGGATACAGGCTGCCGTATATCGCCAGCAGCGTGTAGACGCCGGCCAGGTAGAGGCCGAGTCGCGAGCGTTCCGTCGTCAAGGACGCTGTGGCGTCAGGCGACCCGCCTGGGCGCCAGTCGTTCGCGCAGCCTTCGCAGTACCTCCGCGGGCGCCAGGCGGGCGGGGTCCAGGCGCGGCAGTTCGATGCCATCGAGCGTGTTCTTCACCAGCAGGCCGAGGTCGGTGTCGCCTTCCATCAGCAGGCGGCGGCTGAAGAACAGAGTGTCGGGGTCTTCCTCGCGCGTCAGCAAGGCGATGAAGTCGCGGCTCCGCGCCGAGATGGCGAGGTCGGGTGGCGCCGCGTCGAAGATCGGCCGGAAGCCCCGGCTGCCATAGGCGAAGCGCAAGGTCATGCCGGCATCGAGCACCCGTATGGCGAAGCGCTTGCCGACCAGCGGCTCGAGGGGCTCCCGGGGAATCATGCGATCGAGCGCCAGATTGAGTCCCGTGACCAGCGCGAGGGTCGGCGGCAGTTGCGGCAGCCGCGTGCCCAGGCGCGCGATCGGCGCCGGCAGCGTGAAGTCGGGCAGCTTGAAGTTGCTCATGCGGCTTTCCTTATCAATTCAAGCCCTGGCCTGCCGTGCCAGAAACCATTGCAAAAATCGCCGGCCAACGTGACGGTGTCGCCGGCCAGCGCGTTCCGGAAGGCTATCGCGATCTGCGCGGTTCCCGTTGCCTGCGGGCTGAGCCGAAGGACGTCAACGCCGTGCCCGCGCACATCGGGCAAGTCCTCGAGCAGATTGTACGACTTCGCCGATTGGGTCTGGATGCCGTTGATGGTGAGGAATTCGTCGCCCTCGCGCGTCTTCACCGCCATGCCGTCCGGGAAGTCGATGCACTTGAACTCGCAGTTGTCCTTCTGCAGGTTGTAGCGTCGGGCCGTGAAGCAGCGCGCCGAATAGGCGAGCGGTACCCGGCCATGGGCGAAGACCTCGGTCGCCATACCAGCCGGCCCTGCGGCCATGATGCCGGCCAGCAGGTCGCGGCTGGCTTCCGGCGGCAGCACCCAGCGCGTGGTGCCCATGCCGGCCAGCAGGGCGAGCGTCTGGCTGTTGAAGACGTTGAGCGTCGGGCCGGCAATGAAGGGGATCTTCTTTTCCGCCAGCAGACGTACCGCGCCCATTTCGTTGGCCTCGACGGCGAAGCTTCCGTTGTCGACGATGCGACGCAGCGCCTTGAGATCAGATTCGGATTCGATCAGCGTCAGGGTCGACAGCACGACTTCCTTGCCGGCGGCGGCCAGCCGCATCGCGATATCGAGATAGTCGTCCAGCCGCAATTCGTGACGCCGCGAGCAGACCGTTTCGCCAAGATAGACGATGTCGACCGGCATCGCCGCCACGGACGCGTAGAAGTCGAGCGTCTGCTGCCGGGGCCAGTAATACTGGAGCGGGCCGAGCGAAAGCTTCATTTCCACGGACGATTGTAGGCGCCGAGCGTGTAGGACTGTCCTTCGGACACCTTGTTCAACTCGGCCATCCAGGCGGCCTTGGGCGCGAAGCGGTCGCCGTCGCGCAGGCAGGCGTCGATGGCGTCGCGCCAGATTTTCGTCACTTGGGCTACGTAGGCAGGGCTGCGCTGGCGGCCCTCGATCTTGATGGCACGGATGCCCATGCGCGCCAGGTTGGGCAGCAGTTCGAGCGTGTTGAGGCTGGCCGGCTCCTCGATGGCGTAGTAGATGTCGCTCGCATCGCCATCGCCGACCTCGAAGCGACCCTTGCAGATGGTCGGATAACCGGCGCGTTCGCCTTCGCCAAAACGGTCGATGAGAATGCCGTTCAGCCGCGTCTCCATGCCGTGCGCCGTCTGCTCCCAGCGCACCGCCTTGCCGGGCGAGCAGGCGCCCTGGCAGTTGGGCGACGTGCCGGTGGCGTAGGCGGACAGCGCGCACCGGCCCTCGACCATGACGCACAGGCCGCCGAAGCCGAACACTTCGATCTCCACCGGCGTGTGCTTGACCACCTGCTCGACCTGCGCCAGCGACAGCACGCGTGGCAGCACGGCGCGCTGGATGCCGAAACGTTCGCGGTAAAAATTGATGGCTTCGTAGTTGGTCGCTGAGCCCTGCACCGAAAGATGCAGGCGCAGATTCGGATGCGTGCGGCAGGCGTAGTCCATGAGGCCGAGGTCGGCGAGGATGATGGCGTCGACGCCGTAATCGGCGGCGCGGTCCACCGCGGCGGTCCAGCGCGACCAGTTGTCGCTTTGGGGATAGGTGTTGAGGGCGATCAATACCTTGACGCCGCGCTCGTGGGCGTAACGAATGCCCTGCCTGAGGCTCGCTTCGTCGAAGTTGAGCCCCGTGAAATTGCGGGCGTTGGTGTCATCCTTGAAACCCGCGTAGACGCAATTGGCGCCGTTATCGACGGCTGCCTTGAGCGCCGGCAGGCCGCCCGCGGGACAGACCAGTTCGATGGGAGAAGGTGGGTTCATGGGCAACGGGCGAAACGAGGGTGCTGGACTATACGCAGTGGCGTCCGGAGGAGACTTGACGCAAGTCAATGGTCAATTTGCGCTAATCTCATGCCTACGTCACGGTGACATTCATGGAGAGGCCGAATGAAAAAGCACGCGCACGCCCGGGCCGGTTTCGCAGCATTGGCCGTTGCCTTGGCCATGTCGGGGTTCGTCTTCGGCCAGCGGGCATATGCCGACCCGCCCCCCTGGGCGGGGAGCGGAGCCGAGGGTCGGTACCCGGGCGACCGTTACGATAGTCGCTACGACCGCCACAGCCCCGAATACCGCAAGTACTCGCGCGAGCAGCAGCCGTACAACGACTACCGCTACGCTGGTCCACCGATCGATTTTCGTTTCGACGACCATGCGCGAGGGGCCATCCATGGCTACTACGGCGAACGGTTCCGGAGGGGCGACTGCCCGCGCGGCCTGGCGAAGAAACGCAACGGCTGCGCGCCCCCGGGGCACGACCGGCTCTGGCAGCGCGGATATCCCCTGCCGCCGGGCATCGCCTACTACGGCCTGCCGCCGGCGTTGCTCGGGCGGTTGCCGCCGCCTCCGCCGGGGCATCGCTACGTCCGGGTCGCATCCGACATCCTGCTCATCGCCATCGGCTCGGCCCTGGTCATCGATGCCATCGAGGATATCGGCCGTTACTGAAGAGCGCGTGTCAGCGCACCTTGATTTCAGTCCACATCCGGGATAGGGCGCGACGCAGTTTCGGGTCGAAGTCGCGCAGCATTTCCAGTCGCGCCAGCACCTCGGTGGGCGGGAAGATCGCTGGTTCGGCGGCGATTTCCGGCCGGAGGTAAGGCGTCGCGGCGGCGTTGGTGTTGCCGGCGCCGATGGCGTTGGAAACCTCGGCGGCATTGTCGCCTTCCAGCATGAAGTCGATGAACCGGTGCGCCAGATCCGGCCGTTGGCTCGACTTGTGCAAGACCCAGCTATCCACGGCCAGCACGGCGCCTTCCTTCGGTGTCGTGAAACCAATCGTGAACGGACGTCCGGCTGCTCTGGCATCTTCGCGCGCACGGAACATGTCATTCGAATAGCCGTGGGCGACCCAGATGTTGCCGATCGCCAGATCCTTGATGTAGGTGCTGTTGGAGAACGTGGCCCAGTAGGGCTTGGCGCGCAGGATCAGGCGCTTCGCTTCCTCCCACCTGGCCGGATCGCGCTCCTGCGCCGAATGTCCGAGATATTTCATGGCTGCCGCCATCAACTCGCGCTGGCTGTTGAGCACCGTCACCCGGCCGCGGATCTTCTCCAGGTGACTGGGCTCGAAGACCAGCGCCCAACTGTCGGTCGGCAGGCCAAGCGCCCGCATCTTCTCGGCGTTGTAGCCTATCAGCGTCACGGTCGTGGCATAGGGCACGGAGTAGCGGTTGCCCGGATCGAACCATTCGTCGCGGAATGCGGGCTTGAGATTGTCGAAATGGGGCAGCCGCGACCTGTCGAGCGGCCGCAGGGCGTTGCGCCGGATCAGCGATTCGACGGCGTTGCCGGTGGGCACCAACAGGTCGTAGCCCACCGCGCCGGCCTCGAGTTTGGCCAGCATCTCCTCGTTGTCGGAGTAGTAGTCCTGCTTGACGCGGCAGCCGCAGCGCTGCTCGAAGCGCTGCAGCGTTGCCTCGGCGAGGTAGTTGTTCCAGTTGTATAGATGCAGGACATCTTCCGCGCGAACGGTCGAGAACAGGAACATGGCCAGAACGACGCCGGCCCGCGCGAACGCCATGACAGATGGTTTCAACTTGGAACCCTCGGATACAATTAAGATTTTCTTTACAACGAGCCGGACATGAATCAATACGCGACTGCCATCCGCACAACAACTGCGAAGAACTTGTGCCCCAAGGCGATTACTCTAGCTGTTCTCGCGGCGCTGGCAATGCCCGGCGCGACGATGGCTCAGGTGCCGTCCGGGCAGGTGGTCGGAAGCCGTCCGGCCGATGCTTCTGGCGTCACTGCGGGCGCGAGCCTCCAGTACACCGGCGGGCTGTCGCAGGTCGGCATCGGCATCGACCGCGATGCCCGTCTGCACGGACAGGCCAGTCACATTCTGAGCGAGGACCTGTTTTCGGCATGGATTGCCCAGGCCTGGCTCGGCAACCGTGCCGGCGGCCTGCGGCTCGATTACAACTGGATTCCCGATGTCGAAGGCAAGGCCGATGTCGCGGCATCGGTGCGCAAGCTGTTCGCCGCCGTCGACCAGAATCGCGACGACGATCGCAAGCTCACGATCGGCGCCGGGCTCGAGGACGAGCGCTGGTTCGGCAGCATCAGCGCCAGCCGCGGCCTCACCGGCAAGCGTTACCTCGGCGGACCGCTGGTCGAGCAGGATGTCGCCACCGTCAATGGCAGCGACAACGGCCGCCCCTACATCGACAGCATCACCACGACCACCACCACGCGCTATTTCCGCCAGGCCTACGACTACGGTCTGGGCGTGCGCGCCGGCACCTTCCTGCGGGAGGCACACGTACGCATCTCGCTCGGGCTCGACCGCGAATGGGGCGACTATTCCTCGCGGCAGAATACCGTGTCGCTCGGCATCGATAAATTTTTCAGCGGTTCACCGCATAGTATCGGCCTGTTCCTCGAGAGCTACGACAAGGCGGGCAAGTACGAGAACCGCGGCAGCGGGACGCGCGCGCTGCTGGCCTATCGATACAGCTTTGGCGGCAGCCCCCAGGCTAGTTCCGCTGGCTGGCGCGAAGCCAGGTTGGTCCGTCGCGTCGAGGTGCCCGGTTCGAGTACCGAGACGCGCGAGGTCGCGGCCGCGGTGCAGAGCGTGCCGCCCGTTGTTCAGACGCGCAAGGAAATGCGTATCGTCAAGACCACCGCCAGCATGACCAGCGATGCCTTTTTCGAGTTTGGCAAGGCCGACCTGACACCTGTCGCCCGGCGCGAACTCGATCGCATCGCCGACATCCTGAAGACTACCGAACGTGCCGGCAACATCCATGTCGCGGGCCACACCTGCGACATCGGCACGGACGCCTACAACCTTCGGTTGTCGCAGCGCCGCGCCAATGCCGTCCGGGACTATCTGGTCAAGGCCGGCCTGCCGGCGGAGGCCTTTGTCACCGAGGGCCTGGGTGAAAACAGCCCGAAGTATCCCAACACGCGAGCAACGCGCGAGAAGAACCGGCGCGTCGATCTCGAGTTCGTCCAGTACCGCGACAGGCAGGAAGAAGTTCAGGTGCCCGTCGAAGTGGTGACGCCGGTGCCGATCACGAAGCAACAGACCGCTGCGCCCGTCGCCTGGCGCGAGGAAGTGATCGACCAGGAGCCCGCCTGGGTGCGGCGCGCCCTGCGCAATACCGTGCCGCACAAGCAGACCGTCGACACCTACCGTGGCGCCAAGGTGACACAGGTGGCCAGCACCTCGCGCACCTGGGTCAACCGCCCGCCGGTCGCGCAGGACGACGCTGCCACGGTTGCCCAGAACACCACGGCCACCATCGATGTGCTCGGCAATGACAGTGACCCCGATGGTAATGCGCTCACTATCGTGTCGGTGGGCGCGGCGGCACACGGTGTGGTGTCGATCGCCGGCAGTACCGTGCGCTACACGCCGGCTGCGGGTTATGCCGGCAGCGATGCCTTTACCTACACGGTGGGCGACGGTGCCGGCGGTCAGGCGTCGGCAACGGTGCGCGTCACGGTGCAGCGGGCCAACCAGCCGCCGACGGCGCATGACGACAGCTTCACTGTGGGTTACTCGGGCGACTGGCCGCTGAACGTCCTGGCCAACGATACCGATCCCGACGGGGATGCGCTGAGCATCGTGTCGTTTACCCAGCCGTCGGAAGCGGTGGGAACGGTGACGCAGGATGGCAGCCGCCTCGTCTTCCGCAGTTCGTCACGCTTCCAGAGGGCAAGCTTCACCTACACGATCAGCGATGGCCACGGCGGTATGTCGACGGCGACGGTGACGCTGATCGATCCCTGATCAGCCAGACTTGAGCGTGTCCGGCGCGAAGCGGCTGGCGACGACCACCAGCGTCAGGGTCAATGCCATCAGCAGCGTCGAGACGGCATTGACCTCGGGCGTCACCGCAACCTTGATCATCGAATAGATCTGTAGCGGCAGCGTCGTGACGCCGACGCCGGCGACGAAGAAGGTGATGACGAAGTCGTCGAT
>CAYXZX010000049.1:0-16645 GCA_964469455.1 uncultured Rhodocyclaceae bacterium
CGGCCGGTCGCGACGATTGACATAGTCGATCGCTTCGCCAACATCGCGATAAGTCTTGAGCGGCAGCAACGGCCCGAAGATTTCATCACGCATCAGCAGGCGCTCGTCGCCGGGATTGATGAACAGGCGCGGTATCATCTTGTGCTGGCCGGCCGGCTGATTGTCGAACGATTCCTTGCCGGGGTTGATCTCGACGCAACGGACGCCTGCCGCCAGGGCATCCTGGACGTAACGGTCCAGGCGCGCGTAATGGCGCTCGTTCACGATCGATGTGTAATCCGGATTCCCCGCCAGCGAAGGAAACAGCCTGGACACCGCGCCTTGCAGAGCCTGAATCATGCCCTCCAGCCGTTCGTCCGGCACGAGGAGGTAGTCCGGCGCGATGCAGATCTGGCCCGCGTTGGCCAGCTTGAAATCCATGATCTTGAGCGCCGCCTCGTCGAGGTCGGCCTCGCGGCTGATGATCACGGGCGACTTGCCGCCCAGTTCCAGTGTCACCGGCACCAGGTTCTTCGCGGCAGCGGCCATGACATGCCTGGCGACCGAGCCGGCGCCGGTGAACACCAGATGGTCGAACGGCAGTTCGGCAAACGCAGCAGCCACCTCCATGCCGCCCGTGACAATGGCAATCTCGGTCGAGTCGAAGTAACGGGGGAAGATGCTTTCGAGTTGTGCCGAAAGCCGGGGCGTAAACTCCGAGGGCTTTATCATCGCCCGGTTGCCGGCCGCGATGATGCCGATCAGCGGCCCGAACGCGAGATAAAGGGGAAAGTTCCAGGGAACGATCACGCCGATGGAGCCCAGAGGTTGATAGCGTATCCAGGCGCGCGCTCCCAGCAGCGACAGTAGCCAGGGCAAAGGTCGCTTCTCGTCCTTCATCCAGCGCTCGACCTGGCGGCACGTCTGGCTAATCTCGGCGATGGGCACCGCGATTTCGGTCAAGCGGGCATGATCGATGGAACGATGGCCGAAGTCTTCCGAAAGCGTTTCCAGCAATACCGACTGGTTTTCCCGCAGCAGCGCCGCCAGCCGCTGAAGACGGTCGATGCGGATGCGGGCGGGGACCAGCCCTTCGGACAGATAGGCCGTCTTTTGTGTATCCAGTAGCTGCCGCATGTGCTCGGGTGTCATCACATCGCTCCTCGCTTGATCAAATTCCACCGAAGGGCAATTCCTCGGAAGGCTTCAGATTGGCCACGCCGTGGAGCCCTTCCAGGCGGGCCTGCTCGTGCTCGAGCAAACGCATCAGCACCTGCGTGAGCACGCCAAATAAAGGCACGGGATTCATCCTCTCGAGCTTCCGCCACATGACAGGCAGCCACCGACCCGGATGCCGCGCAATGAAGTCCCGCTGCGCGCGCTGGTAATCGGCAGGCGACTGGCCGGCAGCTTCGAGCTGATGCTCGCCAAACGCAAGAAAATGCAGGAAGTTAAGCTCGGTGGTGAGATGATCAGGCAGTTCCCGGTTGTCATCGGTCATGGTCAGGCCGAAGTGATTGTAGTAGCGAACCGCTTCTTCCATGACCTTCATCTGCGGTCCCTGGTGCACGCCGCCATTGAGCGAACAACCGGCCCCCTGCATGCCCGTATCGAATAGTCGAGTGTACTCGACGGCAAGCGGCTCAAGCACTGCATCGGGGCTGTCAAGTGGCGCGAGGTCCAGGCCGACCAGCAGCCGCGCGTCCACGGCACCGCTCAGCAGTTCGATCTGCCGCCGCAGGATGCCGGCTTGGATGCTTTCGACCAGGTCCTCGTCCGGATAGGCGAAGCACTCGGCCAGCAAGCCGTACAGGAAGCTGCATGCCGCCGCCGGTGACGACATGGGATCGCCGGCACCGCCGAGTGGCTGCTCGGGAGCACTCAAAAGACAATCACTCCGCGCGCATTGAGGCCGGCCTGAAGATCGTCGAAGGCCTGCGGCGCCTGATCGATGCTGTACGTACGCGTAATCATGGCATCCAGGTCCAGGCGCTTGGCCAGATACAGTTCGAGAAGGTCGGCCATGTCCACCTTGAAGTTGCCGTTGCCGTACATGCACCCGACCACGGTCTTGCCTTCCGGCGCGAAGCCACAGGCATTCAAGGGGAAACTCTCCGTATAGTGACCGATGCCGATCACGCAGACCGTGCCGCCGCGGCGGGTGGCGGCGTACGCCTGAGCCATCACGGACGTCTTGCCCGTCACTTCGAAGCTGTAGTCGACGCCCCAGCCGCCGGTGAGTTCCTTGATCGCCTCGACGGGGTTGTCCGCCGCATTGACCGTGTGCGTGGCACCAAAGTGCCGCGCGTATTCCAGCTTGGCTTCGAGCATATCCACGGCGATGATGCGCTTGGCGCCGACCAGGCGTGCGCCCTGGATCGCCGACAGGCCGACGCCGCCACAGCCGAATACCGCCACCGTGCCGCCAGGCCTGACTTTCGCGGTATGCAGGACGGCCCCGACGCCGGTCATCACGCCGCAGCCGACCAATGCCGCCCGGTCGAGCGCAATGGAGCGGTCGATCCTGAGCAGGCTCATGGCTGGCACCACGGCATATTCGGCCATGCAGCCCAGCATGGCCATCGCCCTGACGTCCTGGCCACCCAGGCGCAGGCGGTTGGTCCCGTCCGGCATGCTGCCATCCGGGGATCCGGCGACGCAAAGATGCGGCTCGTGCCGATCGCAGAAGTAACAGTGGCCACACGTCGGTATGAACGAAAGCACGACGTGGTCGCCGGGCTGGATGCCGGGCACGCCCGGGCCTACCGCCTGCACCACCCCGGCGCCCTCATGGCCGAGCACCATGGGCAAGGGCATCGGCACGGCACCATGGAGTACCGAGAGGTCCGAATGGCAAACGCCGGTCGCGGCCATCTTGACCAATACTTCGCCGGCGCGGGGCGCTTCCAGCGTGACATCCTCGACACTCAGGCGAGTAAAATCCAGGGCAACGGCAGCTTTCATGGGCTATCTCTCGTGAATCGCCATGGGCCGGCCGAAGGCCGGCCACAGCGACAATGGTAGTCAGGAATCCGGCACAAGCATTTGCGCGGCAAACTGCTTCAGCGCCGCGATCTCCTTCTTGAACTTGGGTCGGCGATGGGTGATCAGGCGCATCAGCGAAAGCCCCTGCAGGGTCGCCAGAACGAAATTGCGCGCCGTTTCGAGTTTTTCGGCGGGGATGTCGAAGCTGCCGAACAATCGATCCCAAACCGATTTCATCAACTTGTTCGACAACTCGTCCTGCTGTTCGACGATCCGCGCATCGCTGCTGGCGCGGTTGTGGATGATCAATTCGTTGAAGGCAAACGACGCCGGTTCGTTGATGTAGTTCCAGGTGACGTCGATCAGCGCGCTCACGCGCTCGGCCGGGCTGGTGCCTGCGGTTTCCATCGCGACCCTGAGGTGGCGATCGTAGATCTCGGCATTTCGCTCGACCACGGCGAAGAACACGGAGTCCTTGTCACCGAACTGATGAGCGATCGCCCCCCAAGTGACACCGGAGCGGGCCGCGATCCTGGCCGCCGTCGTGTTGTGCAGGCCTTCCTCGACAATGCAATCGATGGCCGCCTGGATCACCTTCTCCCGCGTGGTGGCGCTGCGCTCTTCCTGCGTGCGTCGGCGCCCGGCCTTGGCCCCCGTGCCTCTTGGTGCTGTCATTTCCACTCCGTGGCGTTCAATCAACAAGATGCATCAGCGATTTCAGGGAGCCCAGACCGTGCTTCCTTTCGGTACCGGGGTCCTGATGGTTTTCGTCACCGCGTCGCCAACATCCCGCATGCTATACTTGCACAATAAACAAAACAAGTGTTCGGATTGTTTCTTGATAATCAAGACGAGGAGACGCTGCCATGAACCCGGTACTGAAGCGTTTTGCATTGACGAACAAGGTGGCCTTGGTCACCGGCGCCAGCCGGGGCCTGGGTCGGGCCATCGCCATCGGCCTGGCGGATGCCGGTGCCGATATCGTGGTCACCAGCCGCTCGCTCGAGTCCTGTCAGAATGTCGCGCGCGAAATCGAGAGCCGCGGGCGCCGCGCACTGGCGGTTGCTTGCGATGTCGGGCGATGGTCGGATGTCGATCAACTGGTCGCACGGGTCCATGAGCATTTCGGCCGCTGCGACGTGCTCGTCAACAACGCCGGCGTTGTCCAGACGATGACGCCGCTGGCACAGACCAGCGAGGAAATGTTCGATCGCATCTACGGCATCAACACCAAGGGGCCGATGCACCTGGCCGCCTCGCTGGCCCAGCACATGGCCAGGAACGGTGGCGGCACCATCGTCAACATCGTCACCATGGGCGCGCTGCGTCCCGCTGGCCACTTGGGAATGTATTGCTCCAGCAAGGCGGCGATGGTGGCGCTCACCCGCAGCATGGCCGACGAATGGGCAGCCTCGGGTATCCGGGTCAACGCCATCGCACCGGGCCCCTTCCTCACGGAAATGCTCGATGAACTGGAAGCCGGGACACCTGGTTTCATCAAGTATTCCGAGGCGGTCACCATGCTGAAGCGCGCCGCCCAGCCGGACGAAATCATCGGCCCGGTGCTTTTCCTCGCCAGTGAGGCATCGAGCTACGTCACCGGGCAGACGCTCTCCGTCTGCGGTGGCGCCATCTAGGGCAAGCATCATGCCGACCCGCGAAGAAACGCAGGCACTCATGAATGTCATCGCCGCCGGCATGATGAAGCACACGCCGGAGCAGTCGTATACCGTCGCCGACCGCCTCGAAGAACGCGCGGCGCAGCAGCCGGATGATCCTTTCCTCATCTATGAAGGGCGAACGATCAGCTATGGCGAAGTGAATCGCCAAGCCAATCGCCATGCCCATCTTGCCTTGTCGCTGGGCCTGCGCAGGGGCGATGTCGCTGCCCTGCTGATGGAGAACCGGCCGGAGTTTCTCTACCTCTGGTTCGGGCTGGCCAAGGTCGGCTGCATCTCGGCCCTCATCAACACGCAGATCAGCGGCGAGGCCCTGCGCCATGCGCTGGCCACGACGGCCAGCCAGAAGCTGTTCGTCGGTGCCGAATGCCTCGAGCGGCTGGAGAGCACACCCGGCATTCCCGACCAGATGGGCGTCTACGTCGTCACCGACGGCGACCCGAAGGCCATGCCGGATTCCTGTTTCGCTCTTGAGCCCGCGCTGGTCAGCCAGCCGGATGGCAATCCCGATCCGAGCCGCCGCGACGGCGTGATCGGCCAAAGCACCTTGTGTCTGGTGTTCACCTCCGGGACCACGGGCCTGCCCAAGGCTGCACGCATCACCCAGGCGCGCTGGCTCGGCGTCGGTGAAGGTTGGCGCGGCTTCCTGGGTCTCGGCCCGGACGACGCTTTCTATTGCGTCCTGCCGCTTTACCATGTGGCGGCCCTGATGTCCTTGCTGTCGAACGCCGTGGCCGCGGGCGGCCGCGTCATCCTGCGCCGGCGGTTCAGCGCCAGCCGCTTCTGGCGCGACGTTCGCGAACACGGCATCACCGTCGCCCAGTACAGCGGCGAGATGTGTCGTTATCTGTTCAACCAGCCGCCGACGCCCGATGACCGCAACCACAAGCTGCGGGTGATGACCGGCTCCGGCCTCAGCCCGTCGATCTGGCAGGCATTCCAGGACCGGTTTGGAATCGCACAAGTGATCGAAGGGTACGGCGGAACGGAAATCAATGTCGGCATGATGAACATCGACAACCGGATCGGCTCCTGCGGACGCATTCCCTTCCGCGACCGCAGTAATGCCCGCCTGGTGAAATACGACCGCGAGACCGACAGCTATATCCGCAATCCGGATGGCACGCTGATCGAATGCGGCCCCGGCGAGGTCGGCGAGATGCTCGGCATGATCCTCAATCTGCCGGGGGTCACCGGCGGCCGGTTCGACGGTTACACCGACGCCGAGGCCACGGAGAAAAAAATCCTGCGCAATGCCTTCCAGCCGGGAGATGCCTGGCTGCGCACCGGCGATCTGTTTCGTCGCGACAAGGATGACTATTACTACTTCGTTGACCGTGTTGGCGACACGTACCGGTGGAAGAGCGAGAACGTCTCGACCACCGAGGTCGCCAATGTCCTCGCCGAATACCCGGACGTGGAGACGGTCACTGTCTATGGCGTGCTAATTTCCGGGCAGGAAGGCCGTGCGGGCATGGTTGCCGTCGTGATGCAGCCAGGCAAGCGCTTTGATCCGGTCGCCTTTCACCACCTGGCGGCAGCCAGGCTGCCCGGCTACGCGATGCCGATGTTCGTCCGAACACGGGCGAACGCCGACATCACGGCGACGTTCAAGCTGCGCAAGGTCGATCTGCAGAAGCTCGGCTATGCACCGGGTGCCGCGGATGAAGTGTACGTGTCCGACCCGGGGGCAGGGTGTTATGTTCCGGCCACGGCGGACAACCTGGCCCGCCTCGGAATTCCTCAGGCCAATTTGGAAAGCCAGGGATCATGAATGCGAACACCATCGAATCGCGCCTGCGCGCCGTCGAGGATCGCCTGGCGATTCTCGACCTGGAGGCCGACTACGCTTACGCCTGGGACCTGGGAACGGCCCGGCAATGGGCCGAGGTCTTCACCGGGGACGGCGTCTTCGAGATGCTGCCGGCCGGGAACCTGCCCAGCACCCGCGTTGCCGGCCATGTTGCGCTGGAAGCATTCTGCGATCAGATCCGGCGGCAATGGGCCGGTTTGCACTACATGCATCCGCCGCGCCTGCGCATGGCCGGAGACACGGCAGACTCGGTGATCTTCTTCGAGTTCCGTCATGCAATGCGTACCGACGTCCACCTGCGTCAAGGTGTCACCGCCGGGTATTACCGCACCCGCTACGTTCGCGGCGACACCGGCTGGAAAATCCGGGAGCGGATCGAACAAGCCATCGGCGAAGAGCTTTCCCACTTCTATCCGGTGGGCATCGCACCTTCGTCCGACTGACACGCCGGGCGCAGCATTGGCGGCGTACCGCCACGGCTGACTCTCAACTGCGCTGGGAAGAAATGTTGCCCCCATCCACCACGAACTCGGCGGCCGTAATGTAACTGGCCTCATCCGAGAGCAGGAAGCGCACTACCCGGCCAATCTCTTCCGGCGCGCCCATGCGGCCGAGCAGAATGCGTTTCTCGTAGAACCCTTTCGGCAGCGCGTCCACCGAGGGCTGCAGCATCGGCGTCAGAATCTGTCCGGGAGAAATGGAATTGATCCGGATGCCGTCGCGACCGAGGCAATCCGCCAGCGAACGCACGAGGGACAGCACGCCCCCCTTGGCCGCCGTGTAGATCGGATTGACCGCGTTGCCCAGCGTGGCGTTGATCGAAGCGAACGCGACAACGGCCGAACCCGGATGCGCCCTGAACTCGCCAAGCAACTCCTTCACCAGCAGCGCCACCGGCCGCAGATGGATGTTGATGCCGCGATCCCAGTTCTCGGGCGTCACGCCTTCCAGAGAATCGATATCGACGATGCCCGCGGCATGGACGAGGCCGCCGATCGAACCCATCGCCTTTCGCGACCCGGCGATGGCATTCGCGTAACCGGTGGGATCCGCAATGTCCAATCCGATGCCGACAGCGGCCACGCCGTGCTGGGCCTGCAGTTCGGCGGCAGCAGCCAGCGCCTTGTCCTCGTTGATGTCCCAGATCGCCACGGGCCGTCCGACAACCGCCAAAGCGCGCGCCGAGGCCAGGCCGAGGCCCGAGGCGCCGCCGGTAACGATGACGCCCGTGGCCGGCGATGACAGCAGAGGCTTGAAGGCCTCGAAGGATGAACTCATGACACGTTAACTCCCATGAACCGACTCGACTCAATCGAAACGACGCCGGGCGGCAGAACCGCCCGGCGTCTCCGTTGCCTTCAGACCTTCAGATCAATAGTTGTAGATCAGGTCGATGCCATAGGTACGGGGTTCGCCCCAGGTGGTGACCTGGTCGGCGCTGGTATTGGTCAGGTCGAAGTTGTGATACTTCTTGTCCGCCAGGTTCTTGCCCCAGAGCGCCACGGTCAGCCTGCCCTTGTTGTCCGGCCCGACCTTGATCTGCGAGAGCGCAAGCCTGGCATTCATCAGCTCGTACTTCGGCGTCGTGATGAACTTCGCCGACACCGGGTTGCTGGTGTCGATGGGGGTTGACTGCGAGCCTTTGCGCGAGAAGTTCACGTTGAAGTCGAGCTTGCCCGGCAGGCCGAAGTCGGGGAAACGATAGTCGAGGTTAACGACATAGGAGAAATCAGGCACCACCAGCTTGCGGAACTTGGACACGTCCTGGCCGTAGGTCGGGCTGCTGGTGTCCTGGTCGATCCACTTGGTGTACTTGTGATCCAGCCATGTCGCCGCCGCCGATACCCGGAAGCTGTCGGTCAGCAGTGCCGTGACATCGAGTTCGGTGCCCTTGTATTTCGAGGTTCCGACGTTCTCGATGGCCCAGACGTTGCCGGCATGCACCACCGTCTTCTGTTCGTTATCGTACTTGCTGTCGAACACGGCGCCATTGATCCGCAGCCGACGGTCGAGGAACTCGCCCTTCAGGCCCAACTCATAGGAAGTGATGGTCTCCGGCTTGAAGCCCTTGGCGAAGCCGGCCGCGGTGCTCTGCTGGTCGTCGAAGCCGCCTGTCACATAGCCCTTGGACGCCTTGACATAGGTCATCACGTCCTTGTTCCAGTGATAATTGAGCGACAGGGCGGGCGTGGTCTTGGAGAAGTCGTTGTCACCCTTTACGTTGGCATAGGCGTATGGGTTCGGTACCGAGAAGAGCAGATTGTTGACGCCCGGAGTACCGGTAGCCATATAGAAGTACTGCTCTCCGCGTTGATTGGTGCCCACTGCCCGGCGATGGTCCTTGGTGAAGCGGATGCCCGGGACAATTTCCAGCTTGTGGTCGAGGATGTCCGGGGTCCATGACATTTGCCCGAACACGGCCCAGGTCGAATTCTTGGCCTGCAGCTTACGATATTCCAGCGATGCCATATCGATACCCACGGGGCCTGCATTACCGAGGAACAGGGCGTCGGGCACAGTGTAGAAAATGCCGGGGCCCTGGCGCTGATGGCCTTTTTCGGTGGCGTAGTAAAGGCCGGTGGTGTACTTGAGGTTCTGGTTAAGATCGCCCAGCAGCTGGAACTCCTGGGACCACGACTCGTTGTAGACAATCCACTGATGATTCTTGCCATCGAACGGCGTGGTGCCGCCCAGGAAAGTCACGGGCAAGCCGTCGCTGCGTATCAGGTAGGGATCGCCGCCGGGCCCGAAACCGGTGTAGAGAACATTGTTCTTGGTGTCGACCTTGCGGTAGCCGGTGATCGAACGGAAAGTCAGCTTGGGGTCGATTTCCCAGTTGACCGTCAGGTTGTGGCCTTCGGCGATGTTGCTGTTCCTCGGCATCTTGAACGGCACATCGAGCCGGCTGAGCTTCTTCGTGCTGCAGCTGTTCATGAACGGCGGGATGCGGCTGTCGACCATGGCCAGGTAGGGCAGGAAGGTCGTCGAGCCAAACGGCACCAGGCACTGGTTGGGCAGGTCGATCGAGTCCGCTTCGGCACGATCGAAGCTGTAGTCCACCATGACATTGGCGGTGGCTTTCCAGCGCAGGTCGAGACGCACCGAGTCGGCATCCTTCTCGCCAAGATCCCGACCGCCGGGAGCGACGTTCTTCACCCCCAGGTCATCACGCTTGCTGTGCAGGTAGGACAACTTGGCGGCAAAGTTGTCGGTGAACGGCGCATTGACCACGGTCTTGGACAGGAACTGGCCACGCTCGGCAACCGTAAACTGTTGCTTGAAGCTGAATTGACCAAGCTCGGGCCTGGCGGTGACGATGTTGATGGCGCCCCCCGTGGCATTGCGCCCGGCCAAAACGCCCTGCGGCCCCTTCAATACCTCGATGCGCTCCAGATCGGCACCGGCCAGATTCAGGCCCGCCAACTGGGTAAGGGCCACACCGTCCAGATGGATGGCCATGGGAATTGGCACGCTGGTCTGAATCGAGTTGGGCACGATGCCCCGGATCGAGGGGTACAGCATTTCGGAACTGCCCGGATAGGTATCGATGGTCAGCCCGGGCACGAATGACTTGACGTCGGCGAGCACGACCACCCCCGATTTCTCCAACGCCTTGGCGTCGAGCGCCTGGACCGAAATCGGCACGTCCTGCAGGTTTTCCTTGCGCTTTTGCGCCGTGATCACGATCTCTTCGAGCGCCGCGCTTTGCGCGTAAGCCAGGGGAGCCGCGCCAAACGACGCAGCCAGCATCAGCGGCAGGGTGCGCATCTTGAAACCAGTCTTGCTTGCTCTCATTTCCCTTCCTCCTTGGTTGAACATTAATTGTGCGACGAATACTCCGACTTGCGTTAGACATCGTGCCATATCATGGCTCCGTTCTTACCAAGCACGGCATGGCGTATCTGCCGACGGTCACGCCATCGTCATCAGATCCCAAAACGACGCTGCACGTGGCGACGTCGTTCCGTCAAAGCCTTTGCCCGCTGTTCGGCGGAAATCCTGGGGGTCGCGGCTGGCAGGTTTTCGGCCAATTCGCTCAGCCGGATCTTCTTCAGCGTCGGGAACTCTTCCGGCGGAATCGTTCTGCCGCGCATCCCGTCATAGCGGACCAGGATGGCCCCCCGTTCCGTGCCGACGGTATCAAGCCAGTTCTGGATGCCGGGATCGCGGCGACTGATGACGAAATAATATGCCCCGTCCGCTGAGCGATGCGCCTGATCGAGATTCAGCATGCTCTGACGATTTGCGTACTCGAGCGATGACATCCAGACATCGATCAACTGCACGCTGACGTAGTTGGCGGACCCGCTGCGCCAGAGCTTGAGGATCAGGGCTTCGTCCTCGCCAATCCTGTAATTTCCCGAAGCCATCCAGCGTCCCGTGAGGCCTCCAAGTCGCGACGGGTCCGAAGGCTTGGATATCCAGTTCTCCGGCTTTTCGTTGAAGTACAGGCGATCGACGAAGTCGGGCCACACCGTGGCATTGGCACGCAGCGCCCCCGCCGCTTCCGACAATCGCCTTGCCATCTCGGCTCGGTCGATGGGCGGTTTGGGGTCCCCTTCATGCCCGACGCGATCGATATGGACCTCGCCCGGCAATTCCTTCGACCAGTCGCCGAATATCTGCCGGACGATGACAGTCGTCCCATCCGACGGATTGTGCAGCCAGTTGCCGCCGTCGCTTGGTCGTTCCGGACCGACGAAAATCTCGAAGCTCCCGTCCGGCGCCAGGCGCAGATCGTCCGACGCAACTGTCGCCGTCACCCTCCCGCCCTGCTTGGACCATGGCTCGCCCGCATAGATCTGGAAATCCAGTCGGCGGTGGTTGCCCCGCGTACCCCAGATGCGGTACGTCTCGCCACCCCTGATCTCGGCCATCAGATACTTCTGATCCGCGCTGTCGCCGCCATCCCGAATCCGGAAATCGAGCACCCGGAAGAACGGAAAATCTGGCTCCTGGAGAATCTTGCTTTCGATGTTCTTCAGCAGCTGGCGCGTAAGGTAAGCAGCACCAGCCGCCTGATCGAGATCTCCCCGATAGGCCTTGTGGCCCGCGACGGACTCCACGCCGTCGGCCAGGGCCTTGGCGTAGTCGCGCAGTGCCTTGGTGAGGCAAGCTTCGTCGCAAGTGGTCGCAACGTCGGCCGGGCGCACGCCAGAACTCCCCATGGCTAAACAGGAGAGGAGCAATAAGGAGGCGAGAGGCACGCGTCTCATGGATCGAACGCTTACTGGACAGTAAACCTGACCTCATCCACCTTGCCAGCGAATGAGTACGGCGCGCGGTAACCGGCTCCCGCCGGGCTGCCAACGTCTCGCGAGACATCCAGGGTTTCGGTGTGTATCGTTGGATGTCCAAAGCCGCCGAAGCGCTCAAAGCGCAGTTCACCTGCGGTCTTGCCGTCAATGAACAGACGCCCGACGCCAGGGCAAACGAAGTACTTCATCATGGGATGACGCGGTGCTGATGCGTCCGGCTGGAACTCGAAGGCCACCTTGCTCGCGCCAACGGGAAGTGACATCGTCGACACCAGTTTTTCCCGTACCACCCCCGAGACGTTCAGTTCGTAAACCAATCGGTTGTCCTGAACGTACAGGCTGTAGCCCCCCTCACTCCCACCAAAGGCAACGATCACGCCGGCGTTGCCGGCGTCCGACCGTCGTATCGCCGCCTCGATGCGATGCGCCCGACCGAGCACTTGTGGAGCGAAAGGCGGAGGAATACGAACCGTATCACCGCCATAGACAAACTCCTTGCGGCCAGCGGTTGGATCGGGCGCCCCCCCGGCGAAGAAGCTGTCCAGCGGCGAGTCCGACATCGGCAGAACCTGGTTACGATGAGCCTCGGCATCAAAAGCTGCCTTCAGCTCGGCCAACTTCTCCGGATGCTTGTCGGCAAGATCGACGACCCCGCTGTAGTCCTCGGCAAGGTTATGCAGTGTCCACCGGTCTTGCTCAAGGGTCTTGCGCTGCCTCGCGGTTTCGATGATGTTCCAGGTTTCGTAGTGACTGGCGCCGGCAAACCAGCCATCCTTGTAGATACCGCGATTGCCCATCACCTCGAAATACTGGAGATGCCGCGGGCTCTGTGCCTTGGGATCGCCGAAGGAGTAGAGCATGCTCTTGCCTTCGATGGGGGTCTGGGCAATGCCGTTCACGCTGTCCGGGGCGGCAATGCCGATCGCTTCATAGATGGTCGGCACGATGTCCACCACGTGATGGAACTGGCTGCGCAGCTGACGACCCGACTTGATCCTGGCGGGCCAGGCGACCACCAGCGGATCGCGAATACCGCCCAGAGTCGAGGCCATCTGCTTGGCTCCGGGAAATGGGGTTCCGGTCGCGAGCGCCCAGCCGGTGGGATAGTTGCCATCGCTGTGCTCGCCACCCAACTCGTCGATCGCGGCCGCAATGCTCTCGGGTGGCTCCGAAACGCCAAAAACGCGGGAAGTATGGAACCTTGAACCCGTCAGCCCGCCCTCGGGACTGGGACCGTTGTCGCCGACCACGTAGAGCACGAGCGTGTTCTCGCCACCTGGCAGGCGCCGTACCTCGTCGAGGAAGCGCCCGATCTCGTGGTCGGTGTGCGACATGAACGCAGCAAACACTTCCATCTGTCGCGCCAACATCGGGCGCTGCTTGGGATCGGTATCCTGCCAGGCTGGAACGCTGGCAGGGCGAGGCGCAAGACGGGCATCGGCCGGGATGACCCCCAGTTTCTTCTGCCGCGTGAAGGTCTCTTCGCGATACTTGTCCCAGCCCTGGTCGAATTTGCCTCGGTACTTGTCGATCCACTCCTTCGGCGCGTGGTGGGGCGCATGAGTGGCTCCCGTTGCCAAATAGGCGAAGTAAGGCCGGTCTGGTGTTTCCGCCCTTTGCTGTCGCAACCAGCCGATCGCGTCATCGATCATGTCGGTGGTGAAATGGTAGGCAGGAGGCGGCTTGGTCGGCTCCACCGGGCGATTGTTCCGATATAGCTGGGGCGTCCACTGACTGGCCTGGGCAGCCATGAATCCATAGAAATAGTCGAACCCCAGACCCGTCGGCCAGCGATCGAACGGGCCGGAAGCGTTAACCTCCCAGGACGGTGTGTTGTGCCACTTGCCGAACGCCGCCGTGCTGTAGCCGTTCTGCCTGAGGACTTCCGCCACCGAGGCAGCGCTTCGCGGCCAATGCATGTTGTAGCCGGGATAGCCGGCGGGATTGTCGGTCACCGTACCGAACCCGACCTGGTGGTGGTTCCGTCCAGTCAGCAAGGCGGCACGCGTAGGAGAGCAGATGCCGACCACGTGGAACTGGTTGTAAGTAAGGCCTTGGTTGGCCAGTTTGTCCAATGCCGGCGTTTCCGCACCACCGCCAAAAGTCGACGGCGCTCCGAAACCGACATCGTCGAGCAGAATCAAGACCACATTGGGTGCCCCGGCTGGAGCCCGGACCGATTGCGGCCAATCGGCCTTCGATACGCCGCGATTGGTTCCGATCACCCCCTTGAAGGTGGGATCCGGTTTGGGCAGGGCATCTCCGGCCCACCCCGGGGTCATCCATCCCAAGACGGCCGCGAAGCAGATCGCAGCCGGGCCTGTCGAGTTCATCTTTATCATTGCAACTCCAGAGTGACTTTTTCAATCCGCCCCGTGAAGGCGTAGTTCGGTGGATAGTCATCGACCGGCGAGGCCGAATCGGTACCGATGTCCAGGTTTTCGTCGATCGAGAAAAACAGGGGGGCAGTACGCGCCAAGCGCCCTTCCCCGGTGGTCACGTCGTTCACCAACAGCTTGACCGACGCACCCTTGCCATAGCCACCACCGTCGTAGCTGAAGTCAAGCGTTAATTTCACCGGACCCGCAGGTAGCGGTGTTTTGCCAGTAATGGTTAGCTTTTCGACGTTGAACAGGTTGTACGTATAGACCGGTAGGCCGCGGGAATTGATGTACAGCGTCCAGCCGCCGCTGGTGCCTCCCAACGCCGCGATTACACCCTCCCCGTGCGCCTTTGGCATTTCGAGCTCGGCGGTAATCCGGTGGGAGCGCCCGACGACTTTGGGTGCGGCGTTCTCGGAAATGCCCGAGAAACCGCCGTGGAAGACGAAATGTTTCCTGCCAGCGTAGCTGTCGCCCCTGCTTGGAACGGCGTTGCTGATAATCGGCAACACCTGGTTCCGGGCCGCCTCCACCAGAAAGAGATCCTGTAATTCCTTGAGCTTTCCAGGATGCGCGCTTGCGAGATCCCGGGCTTGGGTGAAATCCTCCTCGAGGTTGTATAGCTCCCACTTGTCCTCACTGATGGAACGCTCCTTCACGCCGATCAGCGACCAGGGCGGTCGACCGTGAAAAGCAGACGCCATCCAGCCTTGATGGTATATGGCCCGATTGCCGAAGATCTCGAAATACTGTGTCTTGTGACGAGTTGGTGCGTTGGCTTCGTCGAAGCTATAGATCAGGCTGACACCATCGATCGGCTGTTGGGCAACACCATTGACGATGGCCGGCGCCGCGATGCCCGCCGCCTCGAGGATGGTCGGAACGATATCGGAGACATGCGAGAACTGGCTGCGCAACCCGCCGCCATTCCTGATGCGCTTTGGCCAACTCACCACCAAGGGATTGCGGGTCCCGCCCAAGTGAGAAGCCACTTGCTTGGTCCACTGGAACGGGGTATTCATGGCCCACGCCCATCCGGCCGGATAGTGCGGATAGGTCTTGGCGCTGCCGAACTCGTCGAGTTGCGCCAATGCCTGCTCGGTACTCAGCGCAACCCCCTGGAGGTTGCCCATGACATTCAACGACCCCTTGAGGCCGCCTTCGCCGCTCGCCCCGTTGTCGCCGACAATGTAGAAGAACAGGGTGTTCTCGAACTCGCCGAGATCCTTGAGGGCCGCAACCACGCGGCGAATCTGCTCGTCGGTGTGCGCCATGAAGCCGGCGTACACCTCCATCAAGCGCGCGGCCACGCGCTGTTGCGCAGGGGTGAAGCTGTCCCAGGCTGGCAGTTGCGCCGGCCGTGGTGTCAGCTGGGCGGTTGCGGGCACGACGCCAAGCGATTTTTGCCTAGCGAAGCTTTCTTCGCGCATCTTGTCCCAGCCCTGGTCGAACTGACCACGGAAGCGGTCTATCCATTCCTTCGGGGCTTGCAACGGTGCATGCGTGGCGCCTGGGGCGAAGTAGACGAATAAGGGTTTGTCCGGCGCCAGCGCCTTCTGTTGCCCCATCCAGGCTATGGCACGACTGGCCATGTCCTCAGTCAGGTGGTAGTTGGCGCCCTTTGGCCGCACAACCCGGCTGGTGCCGTCGTACAGGGTGGGCTCGAACTGATCGGTCTCGCCATCGAGAAATCCGTAGAACTTCTCGAAGCCCATGCCGGTCGGCCAGCGATCGAACGGGCCCGCGGGTCCTTCCTCGTGATGCGGTGTCAGATGCCACTTGCCCCAGGCCGAAGTGCCATACCCGTTCTGGCGCAATATCTCGGCGATGGTGGCGGCGCTGCGGGGCATCACGCCGTTTCGACCGGGGTAGGGCGCAGCGGAGTTCATGACGTTGCCGACGCCGACGGCATGCGAATTGCGCCCCGTCAGCAGGGATGCGCGAGTCGGCGAGCAAATGGCGGTGGTATGAAAGCTGTTGTAGCGCAAACCGGTACTTGCCAACTGATCGAGCGTCGGCGTCGGAATCGGCCCACCAAATGTTCCGGCGGCGCCGAAACCAACATCGTCGAGCAACACCACCACCACGTTGGGCAACCCCTTGGCCGCCGGTGCCCTGTAGGCGATGCTAGGAGGAGCCGCGACTTCGATCTGCGTCGCTGACAAGGAGCGACCGAATTCCGGGGTGGGCAGCACGGAGCCCGTCTGGGCGATGGCCGGTGACAAACCCGCGATGACGCAGGCAAGGCCGACGAACTGCCGGGCCAACCGTCGAACAGAATCGAACATCAAGACAGGCGACATCTCGGCGTACCCCCGTGACTGACTTTCATACCAAAGGAACCAAGAGACCCGTCGGGTTTTTCCTGAACATCAACCTTCTCCTTATTCCATATATATTCGAGCAGAGTAGTGCTAAGCAACTCCTTGTCAATTATGGTCGGCTGCATCACGTCGGCAGAGGTCAAAATAACTCACTTTAGGGACTGATTCGCTCAGGTTTGCTTCGACAGTTCCGGACCGAAACGAATAAAAAACGCCCCGCCTGAAA
>CAYXZX010000050.1:0-16485 GCA_964469455.1 uncultured Rhodocyclaceae bacterium
TTTTTGCCCGAAGCGCCAAAGCCGCTGGTTTCCGAAAGCAGCGCCACCTTGGTCAGACCGCGCTTCTTCATGTCTTCGAAAACCTTTTCGGCGGCCATGCGATCGGTATGCGGTGTCTTGAAGACCCACTTCTTCGCCGGCTCGACGATGACGACGGCTCCCGCGAGCGAAATGAAGGGAATTTCGGCCTTCTCGACCAGGGGCACCATCGACATGGTGGAGCCGGTGGTAGTGCCGCCAACGATGATATCGACCTTGTCGTCCTCGATCAGCCGCTTGCCGAAACCGTTGGCCTTGGTGGCATCCGAGCCGTCATCGTAATGGATGAGTTGCAGCGGGCGACCAAGCACCCCGCCTTCCTTGTTGATCTTCTCGATGTACAACTGCAGCGTCTTCACCTCGGGATCGCCGAGGAAGGCCGCCGGGCCGGTGGCCGACAGTACCGAGCCGATCTTGATAGGCTCGGCTGCCTCGGCCGTCGCCAGACCGGCGACCATTACGATGCCCGCCGTTGCCGACAGAATGCGTTGCGCAAGCTTTTTCATTTTTGTCTCCTCGAGAAAATTTGAAGTAGTAATTCGGGTCACCGCCCGATCAAATTCCCAGGTACACGGCGCGTACCCGTTGCCCAACAATGCGTGTCCCGAACCAGATCACCGCGCCCCGATCGACTCGTCGTTCGGCAATCCCTCGGACGAGGCCACCATGGTGCCCGTCGTCAATCCACCAGCGTCCAATCCCCATTCTTGATTTCCAGCATGCGGAAAGCGCTACGGCCCAAGCCCATATGATCGCCCGCCGACATGGTAACCACGCCGGTCGTGCCAACGTAGCCCTTCGTGGCTTCAATGGCATCGCGCACCTTGGCCTTGTCCGTGCTGCCGGCACGCTTGATGGCGTCGACTGCGATCATCAGGCCGTCGTAGGCATAACCACCGAAGGTCGACACGTCTTCCTTGTATCGGTCGCGAAAGGTCTTGGCGTATTGAGCAACGACCCCGCTTTGTGCATCGTTTGTAGGTAGCTTGTCATGGATGAGCAAGGGGCCGGCGGGCAGTCGAACGCCTTCCGCTGCCGCACCGGAGAGCTTGATGTACTCGTCGGTCGCAACACCGTGGGTCTGGTAGATCGGCAAGCCGACGCCTAGCTGCTTCGCGTTCTTGGTTACGATAGTCGGGCCCTGGCCAAAGCCGAATACCAGCAGCGTTTGCACCTCGGGCGTATTCTTGATCTTGGTGAGTTGGGGAGTCATGTCGGTATCCTTGGCGCCGTAGGTCTCGTTGGCCAACAAGGTGACGCCCATCTTCCCCGCCATCGCTTCCGACTCCTTCTTGCCGGAAGCGCCGAAGCCGCTAGTTTCGGAAAGCAGCGCCACCTTGGTCAAACCTCGTTTCTTCATGTCTTCGAAGATCCGTTCTGCGGCCATGCGATCGGAGGCCGGAATCTTGAACACCCACTTCTTGATTGGCTCGACAACGACTGTTGCGCCCGACAAGGACACGAAGGGCATTCCCGCCTTCTCGATCAACGGCACCATGGACATGGTGGCGGCGGTAGTGGTACCGCCGACGACGATGTCGACCTTGTCATCCTCCAGCAGCCGCTTGCCGAACCCGTTCGCCTTGGTGGCATCCGAGCCGTCGTCGTAGTGAATGAGCTGCAAGGGACGTCCGAGCACGCCGCCTTCCTTGTTGATCTTCTCTATGTACAGCTGCAGCGTCTTCACCTGCGGATCGCCCAGAAAGGCCGCCGGACCCGTGGCAGACAGCACCGAGCCGATCTTGATCGGCTCGGCTGCCTGGGCCGTCGTGAGGCCGGCAATCATCACAATACCCGCCGTTGCCAACAGAACACGTCGCGTGAATTTTTTCATGTTGTCTCCTCGATGATGGATGTGATTACTGCCCGGAGCCCATGCTCCTTCAGATGCCCAGATACGCCGCGCGCACCTGTTCGTTGCCCAGCAATTCCGCTCCCGTGCCCGAAAGCACCAGCTTCCCGCCTTCGATGACGTAGCCGCGATCGGCGATCGACAACGCCGCGTGCGCGTTCTGCTCGATCAGAAAAATCGTGATCCCCTGCCGGCGCAGATCATTGACCGCTGCGAGGATTTCCTCGACCAGCAGCGGCGCCAGCCCCATGGACGGTTCGTCCAGCAGCAGCATGCGGGGGCGTCCCATCAGGGCGCGCGCCATGGCGAGCATCTGTTGCTGGCCACCCGAAAGCGTGCCGGCCGGCAACGCCGCCTTCTGCTTGAGGATCGGGAACAGCGCGTACATGCGCTCGATATCGTCCGCGATCGTGCGGCGGTCACATCCCGTATAGGCCCCCAAACGGAGGTTGTCCGACACTGACAGCGGCCCAAATACCTGCCTGCCTTCCGGCACCTGACAGATGCCCAGTCTGACGCGCTCGGCCGGCCGACGACGCGTGATGTCGTGGCCGTCGAACAGCACTCGTCCGCCGCTGATTCGATGAACGCCCGAAATCGTGCGCAGCAAGGTTGTCTTGCCCGCGCCGTTGGCGCCCACCAGCGCCACCAGTTGGCCGCGGCTGACGACAAGGCTGACATTGCGTACCGCCTCGATACGTCCATAGCCGGCAGACAGATCGTCAATCTCGAGCAGTGCCGGCGTGTCGCCGCCACTGACTTTCATTGTTGCCATCGATGGTGCCTCAACCATGACGCGCCCCCAGGTAGGCGGTGATGACGGCAGGGTTGGCACGCACTTCCGCCGCCGTACCTTCCGTCAGCTTCTTGCCATAGTCGAGCACGAGGATGCGATCGGAAATGTTCATCACCATCTTCATGTCGTGCTCGACCAGCACGACGGTAACGCCTTGGTCGGCGATGCGCCGGATCAGCGCATCGATCTCGGCGGTTTCCTTGGGGTTGAGACCGGCGGCCGGCTCGTCGAGAAACAGCAGCTTCGGTCGTGCCGCCAGCGCGCGGGCGATTTCCAGCCGCTTCAGGGCGCCGTACGGCATGGCGCTGGCCTGACTGGTAATGTAGCCGTCGAGGCCGACATAGCTCATCAGTTCCGCGGCCAGTGTGCTCAGGGCACGGTCGGACCGGCGCAAGGCGGGCCAGCGAATCATCGCCTTCAGGAGGTTCCGGTCCAGCGAAAGATGGGCACCCACCATGACGTTCTCGCGTGCCGACATGTTCATGCAGATTTGCAGATTCTGGAATGTCCGGGCGATGCCCATGCCGGCGAGCCTATGGGGCGGCTGGCCGACGATGCTGCAGCCATCAAGGCAAATCTCGCCGCTGGTGGGCTGGTAGATGCCGGTGATCAGGTTGAACAAAGTCGTCTTGCCCGCGCCGTTGGGGCCGATGACCGAGTAGACCAGTCCGGCCTCCACCGCAAAGCTGACGTCCTGGACGGCCAGCACGCCCCCGAACGCCTTGCACAGTCCCTGAACCTCGAGCAACGCCATCAGTCGCCCCGTCCGAACCGGGCCGCCAGCGTGGGCACCAGGCCGCGCGGCAGGAATATCATGAACAGCATCAGGATGGCGCCGAAGGCCACGGTCTCCCAGCCGTCGAAGGAGGCCAGCGCCTGCGGCAGCGCCGTCAGCAGGACGGCGCCAACCACCGAGCCGAACACCGACGCCATGCCGCCCACGACCACCATCGTCACCAGTTCGATGGAGTGGAAGAAATCCGCCATGTTGGGGGTGATGAATCCGACATAGTGCGCGGTCAGGCTGCCCATGATGCTGGCGAAAAATGCCGAAAAGACGAAGATCGCCATCTTGTAACGCGCCAGATCGACGCCAACGACCTGGGCAGCCACCTCCGAACCGTGCAAAGCGCGCAGGGCGCGTCCAAACGGCGAATCCATCAGATTGCGACAAAACCAGACGCTCACCAGCAGATTGGCCGCGAACACCCAGTACCAGTTGCGCTCACCGGTGAGTTCATGGCCGAATATTGCGAGCGGCGGCACGGCCATGCCGTCCGGGCCACCGCTGTAGCCGGCTTCGTTGCGAATGACGATGGCAATGATGATGCCGAGCCCGAGCGTGGCCATCGCCAGGTAGTGGCCATGCAGGCGAAAGATCGGCTTCGCCACCAGCGCCGCCAGCAGCGCCGTGGCCACGGCTCCCGCCAGCAGGGCCGCCACGGGATGCCAGCCGAAATGCGTCGGCAGCACCGCCGAGGCATAGGCGCCGATGCCGAAGAAGCCGGCATGCCCCAGGCTGACCTGTCCAGCAAAGCCGATCAACAGGTTCAAGCCGAGGACGATGACGGCGTTGATGGCCATCCGGATGACCAGGTCGTAGTAGTACATGTTGGGCAGCGCCAGCGGCAGCAGCAGCAGGATCATGGCCAACAGGGGCAAGGCCAACCGCTTCATACGCGCTCCGTTGTCTTCGGGCCCATCAGGCCGCGCGGCAGGAAAAACAGGATGACGAATATCAGCACGAATGGCACCGCATCCTTGTAGGCGGACGAGAGATATCCGGCCGACATCGCCTCGATGACGCCGACCAGCAGACCGCCGAGCACCGCGCCCAGGCCGCTGCCCAGTCCGCCCACCACCGCCGCGACGAAGCCCTTGAGTCCAAGCATGATCCCTACATCGTAGGAGGTCATGGTCAGCGGTGTGAGCAGTATGCCGCCGATCGCGCCCAGCGCCGCCGACAAGGCGTAGCTGAGCAACAAGACCCAATGGATATCGATGCCCACCAGTTGCGCGGCGAGAGGGTTGCAGGATGTCGCCCGGATGGCCTTGCCGATCACGGTGTGGCTGAAGAACAGCCAGAGCGCGACCACCACCACGGCGGTGACGGCCAGCACCCACAGGCTCTGCGGCTGGAGCACGGCACCACCGATGTCGATGGGCGCGTGTCCGGAAAATGGCTCCAGGCCGAAACTACCCTTGCCGAACCAGACCTGCGCCAGCCCGCGAATCAGCAATGACGCGCCGATGGTGATGATGATGAGGCTGACGACCTCGGCACCCTTGGCCGGCTGGATGGCCAGTTTTTCGATCAGGAGGCCAACGCCGGCCGGCAAGATAATCGCCAGTGCCACCGCCAGCGGCATGGGCAGGCCGGCGTGGGCAAAGAACACCGTCAGCATGCCGCCGAGCATGATGAACTCGCCCTGCGCGAAATTGATCACGTTGCTGGCGTTATAGATCAGCGTGAAACCGAGCGCGGCGAGTGCGTAGGTCGCTCCGACCGTGATGCCGGAAAACAGGAGTTGCAGGAATTGGGCGGACATGGGCTTACTTCGGCCGACGGTCGATGACCCTTCTCGCCTTGCCCACCAGGGTGCGCTCGATCTTGTCGGTCTCGACCACATGCACCTGCGCCGAAACGCCGATCAGCGACTTGATATGGTGCGCGGCATCGCGGCCGATTTCCTCGCGCCTCGACGAATTCAGCTTGTCCGACAACTCCGGCTTGACCTCCACGTAGACATCCATCTTGTCCAGGTGCTCCTCGCGGGACACCTGAATCTGATACTGGGCGCAGAGATTGGGGTTCTTTAGAAGCACCTCCTCGATCTGCGTCGGGAAGACATTGACTCCCCGGATAATGAGCATGTCATCGGAGCGCCCGGTGATCTTGACCATGCGGCGCATGACACCGCCGGTCCCGGGCAGGAGGCGAGTGAGGTCGCGCGTGCGGTAACGAATGATCGGCAGCGCCTCCTTGGTCAACGACGTGAAGACGAGTTCGCCATCCGCGCCATCGGGCAGCACCTCACCGGTGTCGGGATCGATCACCTCGGGGTAGAAGTGGTCCTCCCAGATGTGGGGTCCGTCCTTGCATTCGACGTATTCGCAGGCCACGCCCGGACCGATGACCTCGGACAGTCCATAGACGTCGACCGCATCGATGCCGAGCCTGTCCTCGATCTCGCGCCGCATCTCGTTGGTCCATGGCTCGGCGCCGAAGACGCCGATGCGCAATGCCGTTCCACCCTTGCCAACCCCCTGGCGCACCAGTTCATCGGCGATGGTCAGGGAATACGAGGGTGTGCACATCATCACGGTGGGCCGGAACTCCCGAATCAGCTGAACCTGCTTCTCGGTCTGGCCTCCGGACATCGGAATGACGGTGGCGCCCAGCATTTCGCCACCGTAGTGCGCACCCAATCCGCCGGTGAACAATCCGTAGCCGTACGAGTTGAGAACGATGTCATCGGGCGTGACGCCGGCGGCGCGCATCGATCGCGCCATCACCCTGCCCCACATGTCGACGTCGTTGCGTGTGTAGCCCACCACCGTCGGACGGCCCGTGGTGCCCGACGAGGCATGGACCCGGACCACGTCGCGCATGGGAACCGCGAACAGCCCGTAGGGATACGTCTCCCGAAGGTCGGCCTTGGTCGTAAACGGAAACTTGCCCAGATCGGCCAAGGTGCGCAAGTCATCGGGATGAACCCGCGCCTGATCGAATTTCTCACGATAGTGCGGCACGTTCTCATAGGCGTGCCGCAGCGACCATTTCATGCGCTGCAGTTGCAGCGCCGCCAATTCGTCGCGACTCGCGGCCTCTATCGACTCGCGCTCACATGCGGGGTGCGTCACCTTTGTCATGATCTCCTCCTAGACCCGCGAGTCTCGCGTACTCGCGTGGTGCATAGCTCTGTTGGGAGATTTGTTGAACAAAGGCGCGGTTCTCTTCGACCTTGGCCTGGATATGCTGGATTTGCTCCTGGGTCAGGTGACGGAAGCGTCCCATGACCTTCAGGTACTCGGTGACCGGCAGCGGATCATCCACCGGCTGGGTAAAGTGCAGTCCTTGAGTTGGCGTGTACTCCCACAGCATGACGAAGTTGGTTTCGACCGCCTTGCGCGCGACCTCCATGTTTTTTTCGGTGGGGAAGCGCCAACCGGTGGTGCAGGGCGAATAAACATGCAAGTAGGCGAACCCCGTCTCGGCGGCGACGATCGCGCGATCGAGTTTCTCGTACAGGTCTTCCATGTAGGCCGTCGATGCGGTCGCGACATAGGCGCAGCGGTGATTGACCATGAGCAGCGGCAGGTTCTTGGCATCCTGCGTCTTGCCCTTGGACTCGCGGCCGACCGGCGTCGTCGAGGTCCATGCCCCGAAGGGGGTGGCGCTCGACCGCTGCATGCCGGTGTTCATGTACCCCTCGTTGTCGACCACCATGAACAAGAGCTGCTCACCGCGCTCGGCGGCTCCAGACAGCGACTGGAAGCCGGCATCGGAGGCGCCGCCGTCGCCGGCAATGGCAAGCGCGGTCACCTTGCGGCCGGCGCGATTGAACTGGCGCTTCACGCCGGCGAGCATGGCGGCCGTGTTGGTGAGCAGCGGATGAAACACCGGCACCTTGGTGCCGGCCATGCCGTTGTAACCCACTGATCCCATGCCGGGCACGCAACCCGGCGGCGTCGCCAGCACGGTTTCCGGACCCACCCGGCGCAGGGTGTGGCGCATCAGCAGCTCCGTATTGCAGCCCTGGCAACCGGCAAGACCCGGTGCGAACAGATCCTCCCAGTCGCCGACTTCGTTGTAGATGCGAGCGGTGGTGTGATGCTTGAGCGCTCCGTGCGGACAGGCCGGCACGCAAGCCGGTGCGCCTTCACAGGTATCGCACTTGGCAACGCGGCCCGTAGCTTCATCGAGCGCAATGCCCGCATAGGCGCAGCCGAGGGTACATAGCAGGCAATCGACGCACTTGCCGGCATCCCAGCCGATCACGCCGGTCTGCCCATCCTTGGCCAGCGCGCCTGCAGGGCACACAGCCACGCAGCGGGGGTCGCCGCACTGGCGGCACAGCGCCAGTTCGAAGCCCTTCGCTCCGCTAGCGATCTGGATACGCGACTGCGCGATGTCCGCGCCGCCGGTCTTGGCGCGCGCGCACGCGCGCATGCAGTCGCCGCAGCCGTCGCATTTGGCGGCATCAAAGGCAATGGTGTTGTAAGCACGTCCCATGAGCTTCGTCCTAGCGCCAGAGTTGCGACATCAGTTCCCGCCCGACCGCCATCGGCTGCGCCAAGAAACGCTCTCGGACGGGGCCGAGATCGATGCGGCGCAAGATCAGCTGTGCCATGACGCCGCCATCGAAGAACTCGTTGACCCCATGAATGCACTGCAGCTGGCCGTCGAGAAAGCACGCCCTGAGGTAGCGGCCGCTACCTTCGTCGAAGCGGGTCTCGACCTGCGCATTGTCGGGCTGCCGGCTGCTGCCGACCGAAATGGCGTGGCGGCCAAAGAAATGGTAAGTGTTGAGCGGCACGCCGCCGGGGTAGTGCCTGAGACCCGGATCGCCCGCCATGGCCATGCCAGCGATGCGCCCCTGCTCGGCGGCATCGGGCAGGATGGCGTTCATCACCCTGGCGTCCGAGTAGAAGCTCCGGGCCTGCGCGCAGTCACCTGCGGCCCAGACATTGGCGACGTTGGTCTGCATGCTGTCGTCGACCAGGATGCCCTTGTCCATGGCGACGCCGCTGCCGGCGAGGTAGCCAAGCTCCGGACGAACGCCCGTGGCGACCAGCAGCAGGTCGGCATCCAGTGCTTCGCCATTGTCCAGTTCCAGTGTCGTGCCACCGTCATGGGGCGCCATGCCGATCACGCGCCGACCGGTGCGTATGGTGGCCCCGTGCTCTGTGAACGCCTTCTCGATCAGGTTCGCCGCGGTGCGATCGAAATACCCCGCGCACAACTGGTCGGCCATTTCGACGATGGTGACGCCAATGCCGGCCTTGGCGAGATTCTCGGCGGCATGCATGCCCACCAGACCGGCACCAAGCACCACGGCACGGCGCGTGGTCGCGATCGCCTGGTTCAGACCCACGGCGTCATCGAGGGTGCGCAAGACGTGATACCTGGCCTTCTCGATGCCTGGAATGGGGGGCACGACCGGCGACGCACCCGTCGCCAACAGGAGCTTCTCATAGCGCAACTCGCCGCCGCCTGCGCCTTCAAGTTTCACGACATGTTCAGTTGGCCGTACCGCTACCAGCGATTGCCTCGGCCGGTAGTCGATGTCGCGCGCCGAGAAATACGCGGCATCGCGCAGCAGAACTTGTTCCGGTGTCGATCGTCCGGAAACGACATAAGGCAGCACTGTCGGCGAGTACGGCAGATGGCGGTCGCGCGTGACGACGGTGAGGCTGCCTGTCTCGTCGTGCATGCGGATGGCGGCCACCGCCTCGAGCGCGGCATGGCTGCTGCCGACCACCAGGTAACGTGTCTCTCGCATTGTCATCTCGCTCTTGCGTGCTCAGTCATTTTCGTTAAGCCAGATAGGCCCCGACGAAAGTCGGCCATGGCGGAGCGCCTCGGTCTCCCGGATAACCCTGAGGAAGTGATCCACTGTCAGGTCGGCACCGGCGAGGCCGCCGATGAAGCTGGTCGACGGCACCTGGCGGCCAAGCCGGTAGAGGACTCCCATCGTCTCCTGGTACAGCGGTCCGCAGTTCCAGCGAAAGGCCACCGAACGATCGACGACGCCGATGGCCTGGACCTTGCGCAGCGCCGCCGTGAGCGCATCCACCGGAAACGGACTGAACGTCTTGACCTTGACGATGCCCACCTTGCTGCCGGCCTGCCGAGCCTCGTCCACCGCGTCCTTGGCGGCGCCCGTCATGCTGCCGATGGTCATCAGCGCAATTTCGGCATCCTCCATCCGGTATTGCTCGACCAGTGGCGCATAAGCGCGACCGAAGCGACGGGCATATTCCTCATGCACCTCCGTGATCACGCGCAAGGCATTCTGCATGCCCCGGCATTGGCCCTTCCGATAGCGCACGAACATCGAGGGCCCCTTCCCACCCGAGCCGCCGGTGAGCGGATCCACGCCCATCGGCCGCTCGGGATCGAGCGCCGCATGCCAATTGACGTCCTTGGCGCCCATGAAGGCGTCTACGTCCGCCTGCTCCGGCACCACCACACGCGCGGACCCGTAGGAGAGGTAGTTGCCGTCAACGCAGATGTTCACCGGCAACATGACGTCATGGTGCTCCGCGATCTTGAAGGCCATGATCGTGGTATCGAGCACTTCCTGCACGGACTCGCAATAGATCTGGATCCAGCCGACCTCGCGAACTGTCATGGCGTCCTGGTGGCCACCCCAGACGGACTGCGGCGTGATGCCATCGCGGGTGACGATGGTCATGACGATCGGCAGCCGCATGCCGGGAGTTCGGAAATAGGGTTCGAACATGAACGCCAGGCCTGGCCCGCATGTAGCCGTGTATGTCCGGCCACCGGCCAGTGCCGCGCCCTGCAGCACCGAGAGCACTGAGTGTTCACCCTCCGCATCGACGATGTCGGCATCGAGCCGGCCATCGGCGACCAGCTTGGCGACATGCTCGACCAGGCTCGATTGCGGGGTGATGGGATAGACCGACACCATGTCCGGGCGCGCCAGCGCCACGGCCAGCGCCGCCGCTTCGTTGCCTTCGCAAACGATGTATCGGGGTTTGGTTTCGGAGCGTTCGAGTGATGCCGTGGTCATGCCCCCGCCTCCTCGATCATGGTGATCGCCCGTTGTGGACACTCGTTGGCGCAAATGCCGCAACCCTTGCAGGTCGCCAGATTCATGTCGAACCACGCCGGCTTCTCGACGATGCACTGCACGGGACAGTAGAGCCAGCAGATCGCGCACTTGACACACTTGTCGCGATCCACCACCGGCCGCAGGCTGCGCCAGTCGCCGGGCAACATGGGCGTGATTTCGGTGGCGATCGGACAGAGATCGTCCGGCACGCCGGCCGCCACCGGATCGAACATCGGATAAGCCTTGTGGCAACTCATGCCGCGACCCGCCTCTCGATGCGATGTACTTCCGTTTCCTCGTAGCCGCGTTGCAGAGCAATCAGATTCTGTTCAAGCCCCGCATCGCGAAATTCCGATTCCCGCAGCGCCTGCTTAAGGAACTCTAGATCGACCACGCCGGTTGTCCGCGCAAACGCGCCCAGCATCAGCGTGTTCGTGATCGGTCGGCGAAAGATTTCCATGGCGATCTTCACGGCGTTGCAAATGCCGACGGTTCCAACCGTATCCGGCAGGTTCAACTCCGCCAGCGACTTGGCGCTGGTCTGTACCAGCGTGCCCCCGGGTCTGAGGCCGGCAAAGATATTCACCGAGTTCGCCACGGTTGGATCGATGCAGATCAGGCAGTCAGGTTCGGTGATATTGGTCATGCGCCTGATTTCCTTGTCATCGACGCGCAGGTAGGCGACCACCGGCGCGCCTCGCCGCTCGAAGCCGAATGACGGGATGGCCACCGCGAACTTGCCGGCCGCGACCAATCCTGCCGCGAGAATGCCCGAGGCCTTGACCGCACCCTGTCCTCCCCGCCCATGCAGACGGATTTCGTACATCGCACCTCCTCCGACCCACGCGACTTGGCGGCGTGGCCCTATGTTCAATCACTCAATGAGTTAACCAACTGCTCCAATGCCACCCGGGCTTGACACCCGGTCCCGGCCGACTATTGCCACGCACGGGTTGTTTCGGCAGGGCGAATCCTTGGGTAAACGCCGCGCGACAAACCAGCGAGTACTTCATCAACCAGCCTGCCGCCACCGCCAGTACCCCTGCTGCCACCGCCAGGATCGGAGTATCGGCCAGTACCGCAACCAAGGCCAGACTTACCGGGACCACGTTGCCGACCCAGACGAACACGGGGCCAATGTCGCGGAAAGCCGCAAGCGTGCCGGCCGGCGCCCCGTCTACAGTCAGCGCAGCCAGGTAACGGCGCCAGGCAACGACACGCCATGCACAAAGCGCTACCAGCAGTGCCGCGGGATATTCCCACCACGACTCCAACGAAGCGGCGCAGGCGACCAGGCCGGTACCTTCCGCCAGGCCGGTCGACAGGACCGCGGGCAAGCAGCGGCGATGACGCCACGCCGGGATGCCCTTGTTGGCGGCGAGAATGCGGGCCTGCGCATAGATGAACAGTAAGCCGAGCAGGCCGGCCGCCACCACCAGCGCCTGCGCACCGAGGCCTATCGCCAGCAGTCCGGTACCCATCGTGAATATGGCGACATAGGCTTCGCGGGTCATCCACGAGGTCGCGGCATGACGAAAGACATTCATGGCCCGCCAGGGCCTGCCAATCTCGAACCAGACGCAGGTCAGGCCAAGTGCCATCATCGCCAGCCCCGCCGCCAGCAGATATCGCGGATCGAACCCGAGTCTGCCCGACAGCAAGGCAACGCAGGCCAGCACGCCGCCGCCAGCGCCACCGGCAATGAAGTTGCCGGCCGCCCGCCAGTCCCAGTTGCGCTGGCGGCGAGGCGCGATTTGGTCGATTGCGCGTTCCGGAGTCTTCATCGGCGGTCCAGTATGTAATGAACGGCGGGCGCCGTGCCCAGTTCCTCGTGCATTCGGAACGACTCGTTCTCGGCCAGCAGGCGCGAAATATTGCTGTCGCCGTCAAGAATATCGCCAAAGTGCATCGCCCCCGAGATGCAGGAATTGACACATGCCGGCGTGACTTCCGGATCGCGGCCCGGCACCCGGCCGGTACGCTCCGCCAGGTCGATGCGATCCTTGCAGAAGGTGCACTTGGTGGCGACGCCGATGCGTTGGCTGTCCATGCGCGCCGCTTCCGAGGCGATCGGCTGGTCGCCATAGGCATACTGTGGCTGATGCACGATGGAACGTGCGTCATAGGGACAGGCCATGATGCAGTTGGCGCAGCCAATGCAAATGTCGTAATCGATGGTCACCAGGCCGTCCGCCCGCTTCTTGGTCGCCGTCGTCGGGCAAACCTCTTCGCAGGGCGGATTGGCGCAGTGCATGCAGGCCACGGGAACGAAGCTTCTTCGTACGTCCGGGAACTCGCCGCTTTCCAGGTCGAGGACCCGGCGCCACTGCACACCTGAAGGCGTCGCATTGGAACTCTTGCAGGCGGCGGTGCAAGTCTGGCAACCGACGCAGCGCCGCAGGTCGATCACCATCGCATAGCGCTTCATGCCGCATCTCCGGCGCGCCGTACCGCCACGCGTACGATGTCGGCGCCCGATCCCGTTGCATCGGTCAGGTCCAGCGACATCGGCGCAATGCTGTTCAGGCTGGGCGCCCCCAGGGTCCTGGCGAACGGCGTCGCCCAATGATCGAACTGGCCGATGATCACCAGCGTATCGGGGCGCACGCCTTGAGCCAGCGCCGCCTTGCCGTAAGTAACGCCGATGTGCGAGCGCACCTCGATGCGATCCCCCTCGGCAATGCCCAGCGAAGCGGCGGTCCTGGCGTTGATGATCACGCCGGCATGCCCGCGCATGTTCTGCGCCACTTCGTGCATGACCGCGATGCCAGCGTTGCCGCCAGCGTGATACTGCATGCTCTTCGAAGTTAGCAACCAGAACGGGAAGTCCTCGGCCTTGGCGCCGGCACGCTCGAGGTTGCGAATCCATCGCTGGGGCACATCGTGCCATTCCGGCAACGCCGCATACTCAGAAAGTTGCTCGTCCCACCAGTTCATCTTCTTTTCGTGCAGGCGGCGACCCAACTCGCGACCGGCTCTCAGCAAACGTTCCTGATAGGGGAGTTCGTAGCGCAGATTCAGATTTTCCATGGTGGGCGTGAGGTACCACTCCAGACGCGACATCGGCACGGCGTAGAAACCATGCTCGCGGAACCATTCCAGGCCATGGTCATCACTTCCTCCGGAAAGCGCTACCGACGCCGCCCGGCATGCGGCATCCCAGATTTCCTCGGATGTCGGTTCGGCGGCCGGATCGAGCCTGAAGTCGTAGCCGCCGCCCTTGAGCGGCACCACGCCGGCGACACCCCGGTTGATCGCGTCGACATAGGAGCCGAGCAAGCCGGTGCGCGTGGCAAGTTCGGTGGCGATCCAGGTGAAGTCGCGGGCCTCTCCCTGCGGCTCGACTGCTTTCGTGCGCAGTACCGCGCCCTTGTAATCCCAGAATTGCTCTATGTACTTGGTGCCCCCCATTCGAATCAGTTGTGTCGACTCGAGGTCGGTCGCCTCCGGAAGGAGAACGTCCGCCATATAGTTGGTCTCATCCACCGTGTAGGCAAAGCAAGCCATGAAGGGGAATTTGGCGACGGTTTCAGCCAAGTGGCGAGTATCCCAGAAGGAGATCGAGGGATTTGACCGATAGACCAGCCACACCTCCGGCAGTGTCGGCATGGGCATTGTCCAGTCGTCCGGGCGATCGTTCTGGAACATCCATGCCAATTGAGTGGGGCCGAGCGACTGGCTCCAGGCACCGTTGCGACCCACGATGGGCACCAATGTCTGATGCAGATTGCGAGTCGATGGTGACGACTGCCAGTCTTCCTTGCTGGTCGGATTGAAGTACTGCACCATGAAGCCGTCTTCGCCCGGCGCCACCGAAAGATGGCGATTGTCACGGGACTTGTTGAGCCTCACCGTGGTACCGAGCAGCCCGCCTGGATTCTCAAGCGCGCCAACCAGCGCCGCCAGCACCGTGCGCGCCCAGCAGCATTCGTAGGCGCCCCAGCCGTTGTTGACCGACTTGCCCAGAGTCACGGCCACGGGACGCAGCGGCAGGACCTTGCCGTCGATTTCGATTGTTTCGCCAATGGCGGCCGCCTCGAGATATTCATTGGCAATGCGACGTATCGTCGCCGCAGGCACGTCGCAGATTGTTTCGGCCCATTCCGGCGTGTACTTGGCGATATGCTCCGACAGCATCTCGTACGCAGTCTTTCCCTGCACGTCGGCATATTCATGTTGCTCATGGTCGGCATCCACGACCACGGCACGCGCGATACGGTAGCCACCGGCTACCGCCGGACGTGCTCCCGGCGCGTCATGAGGCAACGCCGCACCGCTGATGTCATCCCAGACCAGCGGCTTGCCACTCTGCGGATCGCGCAGGTAAAGCCCGTCGGGCGCGACGAGATAGGGCGACGCGGTACGGTCGCGAAGAAAGGGGACGTCCAGCTTTTCCAGGCCGTTCTCGCGGACGAGCACATGGATCAGCGCAAACAGGAAGGCGGGATCGGTCTTCGGACGAATCGGCACCCATTCGGATGAGCAGGCTCCCGTTGCGGTCAAGCTAGGCTCCACCTGAACGCGTTTGTAACCGCGCACACGAGCATCGGCATGGCGGATAACCGCGCAGGGCCCACCGGTGACGTCAACGTTGGCGCCGACGGCGATGTTGTATCGGCAATTGGGCGTGTCGGCGGCAACCGTGAAGCCACGGTGCCAGAACTCCCCATACAGGTGTTCCGAGTGCACGCACTTGACGCCCTGCCCGGATCCAAAGCTGAAATCCACTTCGCCCCAGGCCGTGAGCAACGCTGGGAAGGTACCCATGTAATTCGACGGCGTGCCGCCGTGCCCGAGGCTCACGGCCAGTCGCGGCAAGCCTGCTTCGTCGACCAGGCCCTTCGCCCGCACGGCATTGAGCTTCTCGGCGACCATGTCGAGCGCCTCGTCCCAGGAGATCGGTATAAATCCGGGGTCCTGGTTGCGGCCCTTCCTCGGGTTCGTGCGCTTCATCGGCGTGAGGACACGGTTCGGGTTGTAGGTCTTTTGCACCAAACCGTATGCTTTGACGCAGACACGGCCCCGAGCGGGATGGACGTTTTCGGCGTCGAAGTTGGGACCGATTTCGGTGGCGACGCCATTCTCGACCTTCACTTTCATGAAGTCCGGTCCCGAAACGCAGTTGTAGCAAAAGCTCGGAACAAATGTCGTGCCCGTCGTAGCGGTCATTTTTCTCGGTCGATAAATACAGCCCGGATGGGCAAATGTCCTCGCGCTCACGCTCACCTAGCAAGCGCAAAAACATGATACATATTGTCACAGTAAGGTGCAACTAATTTGTATCAGATTAGTGTTTTATTTCATCAATGCATGCGCAAATGCATAGTTGGTGCGGCGCATCATTCCGCATCCATAAGGAATTCTGTTATATTTTATGTGTTTGTTGTGATACATTTACGATGCCCACGATAAATCGTTAAGTATCGTTCAACCTACTTAAAGACGGCCTTGTTGCCAGGGAGAAATCCATGAAGAACACTCTGACCGCGGGCGCGTCAGCCACCCGGCGCATCCAGATCGATACACCGAGGACCATCGATTTCCTCGGTGAGTCCTTGCGTGTCTACGCGACGCCCGAACTGGTGCGTGACTTCGAGATTGCCTGCCGCGAGTTCCTGCTCGACCATGCCGATGCCGGCGAGGATTCCGTGGGAACCGGGATCAGCATTTCCCATGGGGGCGCGACGCTACGAGGCATGAACGTGACCATAACGATCACGGTTGCCAAGGTCGAGGGTCGCTCGGTGACATTCGACTTGCTGGCTCGGGACGATCTCGAGGAAATCAGCCGCGGCACTCATAGCCGCTTCGTGGTCGAAGTCGAGAAACTGCGTGCCAAGGTGGCGGCAAAAGCCGCCAAGGTCGGCGGCTGACGGAATCTCCCCGGGGTGCCGGCTGGATGCCCGGCACCGTCACCGGATCGTTGCGCGGAAGCGTTCCTTATTCCACGGTGACGGATTTCGCGAGGTTGCGCGGCTTGTCGACATCCGTGC
>CAYXZX010000051.1:0-16472 GCA_964469455.1 uncultured Rhodocyclaceae bacterium
GTTGGCGGTGACCGCCATCAGCGGCGCGCAGCTGGAAACACGCGGCATCGAGGGCACCAAGGACCTCAGCGCCTTGGCGCCAAACCTGATGGTCACCTACGGCAATTCGGGCAACAGCACGATGTCCATCATTTCCATCCGTGGTAGTGGCAGCGGCTCCCCCAGCATCTTCCTGGACACCGCTGTCGGTACCTATGTCGATGGCGTGTTCCTTGGCAAGAACCAGGGTGGTCTATTCGACATTGTCGATCTCGAGCGTGTCGAGGTGCTACGCGGTCCACAGGGCACGCTGTTCGGCCGCAACACCCTTGCCGGGGCCATCAACTTCATTACCAAGAAGCCGAGCGGCGTCTTCGGCGGCTCGGTGGGCTTTGACGTAGGAAACTACGGCGCGCTGGTCAAGCGGTTCTCCGTCGATCTGCCCAGCATGGGTCCGTTGAAGCTGAGTGTTGCCGCCCGCGACGAAGATCGCAACGGCTACATGAGGAACCATAACAACAAGGACAATGGCGAGGTCGACAAGCAGAGCTATCGCATTGCCGCCACGCTGGACATCACCCGGGACTTCCAGGCCACCTATGTCTACGACCAGACCGATGTCGACAACACGCAAGTGCCGGTGACGCTCTACACGCCGTACGGCTGGGTCGGCAATATCGGCACGACGACAAATACCAGTGCCTTGGGCTACGCTTTCAGGAACCAAATCGTGGCAGGTGCCTCCACGAGTTACCCTTCGTCGCGCAACGATACCCCGGGTTTCCAGCAGTATGAGCGGATGAAAACCAACAATCATGCGCTGACCCTGACCTACGCGCTGAACACTAACAATACGCTGAAGTACATCTTTTCCGACCGCAGCATGAAGTGGGCCGATAGGCATGATCTTGATTCCATCCCGGCCAACATCTACGAGTTCGGCCGTAAGACCGATCTCGATACGAAGTCGCATGAACTTCAGTGGGTGGGTAATGTCGGCCGCCTGAAATACGTCGCGGGTTACTATGCCTACAAGGAAGACAGCCGTACCAGGAACCCGCAATCAACTAACGGTAGCTCGCTTAACTTCTCTACCGATTTCTCTGGCTCGGTCGATTCCAAGGCGTTCTTTGGTCAATTGGACTACGATTTCACCGACAAGTGGTCGGGTAGCCTGGGCATGCGCCGTTCCGAAGACAAGAAGGGTGTGGATTCCAGTCAGTACGGTACCGGCTTGGCGTTTGACGGCGCGATGACGGCTGCCGGCCTGCCGGCCTTCATCAGCCTGGGAGCCGCCGGTCTTCGGCCCGTGACCACCAGCCTCGGCGATGTCCTCGCATCGCTGGGAGGCGGTAGGGCTCTGGACTATTCGAAACAGCCCACCGGTGCCACAACGGTCGCTTTCCCGGCCGTTTTCCATGCCAAGGCGCACAAGACCTTCTCCTCGACGACGCCTGCGGCGTCCTTGACATATAAGGTAAATGAAGGGATCAACGTCTATGGTCGTGTCGCCAAGGGCTTCCGCTCGGGCGGCTTCCCGGCGGAAGCGGGCGGCTCGTCTGTCGCTCAGGTTACCTCTGCCCGTACCACACCGTTCAATCCGGAAAAGTCGACGACCACGGAGCTGGGCTTCAAGTCCACCTTCTGGGATGGCAAGGCCCAAGTCAATGGCGCCATCTACCAGAACAAGGTGGATGATCTTCAGACTAATAGGCTCGTGCCCAACACGACGTCATCGATCATCGTGAATGCTGGCAAAGCAACCTACCGCGGTGTCGAACTGGAAGGCCAGTTCGTCGTGGCCGATGGCTGGCGCGTCGGAGCCAGTTGGGGCTATATCGATGCCGAGTGGAAGAAGTTCATGGACGTTGGCCTGAACAGTGGAGGTGCCTTGGTCGACTCGGCAAGCAACCGGGTAAATGCCTATGCGCCAAAGAACACCTTCAACGTGAACGTCGATGGCCGGCTGGCCAAAACGGCCTGGGGTACGCTGCGCGGCACGGTCGACGTCAGCTATGTCGACGAGATGTACAACCTGGCCGCCAACAAGGACCTGTCGGCACCCAATGCCGCAGGAGCCAATTTGGCGTCGCTGACCAAGATTCCGGCGCGCACCATGGCCAACGCCCGGCTGACACTGGCTGGCGTGCCGGTGGGTGGCCCGGGCCGTGCCGATGTGGCCCTCTGGGTGCGCAATCTCGGCAACGTCCACAAGCCAGTCAACTACATCGACATGAGCTACTTCCGCGTCGCCACCTGGACCGAGCCGCGCATGTACGGCGTGTCGCTCAACTACAAGTGGTAGAAGCGGGAGTCCTGGCAACCCTGGCGTTGCCGCGCGTTACCTTGGCGGGGCGTAGTTAGCTCTTCCCTCTTGGCCTTGCCAAGCCTCAATCCGGTTCGACGGTCATCACGATCCTCGAATCGGATTTTTCTTTCTCGCGAGCGCTATGCGGTGGCCTCTTGGTCGGAACTGAGATTCGCCACGGCCCAGCGCTGCCAGCGCCAGGTATCCACGCACATGGCATCGACGTTCCGCTCGGCGCGCCAGCCCAGTACGTGCCGGGCGAGCGCGGGATCGGCGTAGCACTGCGCGATGTCGCCCGGACGCCGGGCAACGACGCGAAAAGGAATCTTGTGGCCACTGGCCTGCTCGAAGGCTCGAATCATCTCCAGCACCGAATAGCCGCGACCGGTGCCCAGGTTGACCGTCAACAGCCCCGCGCCATGTTCCATCGCCCGCAATGCGGCGAGGTGTCCGAGGGCGAGATCGACCACGTGAATGTAATCGCGCACGCCGGTGCCGTCGGGGGTCGGGTAGTCGTTGCCGAAGACCGACAGTTCGGGCAGCTTGCCCGCCGCCACCTGCGCCACGAACGGCATCAGGTTGTTGGGAATGCCGTTGGGGTCCTCGCCGATGAGGCCCGAGACATGCGCGCCGACCGGGTTGAAATAGCGCAACAGGGCGATTCGCCAGGCATCGTCGGCCTTGGCGATATCGCGCAGCATATCCTCGATCATCAGCTTGGAGCGGCCATAGGGATTGGTCGCCGACAGCGGGAAGTCCTCGCGGATGGGTACGGCATGCGGATCGCCGTAGACGGTCGCCGATGACGAGAACACCAGCGTCTTCACGCCAACGTCGCGCATCGCCTCGAACAGCGCGACGCTGCCGGCGACGTTGTTGTCGTAGTACTCGATCGGCTTTGCCACCGATTCGCCGACCGCCTTGAGCCCGGCGAAGTGAATCACCGCCTCGCAGCCGGCGAGCGCATGGCCCACCGATTCACGGTCGCGGATGTCGGCCTCGATGAAGGCGGGGCGACGGCCGGCGATGGTCTCGATGCGATCAAGCACCGAGGCCTTGCTGTTGCAGAGATTGTCGACGACGGTGACCTCGAACCCGGCGGTCAGCAACTCGACGACGGTATGCGAGCCGATGTAGCCGGTGCCGCCGGTGACGAGTATCTTCACGGAAACACCTCGGCGTCGCGGAAGGCGGCACCGGCGGCATCCTTGGCCGATACCTGGGGTGTCATCGCGCCGAGCGGCCACTCGATCGCCAGGTCGGGGTCGCTCCAGGCGATGCAGCGTTCGTGCTCGGGCGCCCAGTAGTCGGTCGTCTTGTAGAGAAAGTCGGCATGTTCGGAAAGCACGACGAAGCCGTGCGCGAAGCCGGCGGGGATCCACAGCTGACTTTTGTTTTCGGCGGACAGCCGGTGGCCGTACCACTTGCCGAAAGTCGGCGACGACTTGCGGATATCGACTGCGACGTCGAACACGTCGCCCGCCACCACGCGCACCAGCTTGCCCTGCGGCTGCCGGAGTTGATAGTGCAGGCCGCGCAGCACGCCGCGGCTCGACCGCGAATGGTTGTCCTGCACGAAATTCGTGCGCACGCCGGTCAGTTCCTCGAAACGGCGGGCGTTGAAGCTTTCGAAAAAAAAGCCGCGCGCATCGCCGAATACCTTGGGCGCCAGGATCAGCACGCCATCGAGCGGAGTGGCGATGACCTGCATCAGAACACCCGCTCGCGCAGCAGTTCCAGCAGGTATTGCCCGTAGCTGTTCTTGGCCAGCGGCTGCGCGAGGGCTTCGAGGCCCGCGCCGTCGATCCAGCCCATGCGCCAGGCGATTTCCTCCGGGCAGGACACTTTCAAGCCCTGGCGCTTCTCGATGGTGGCGATGAACAGCGAAGCCTCAATCAGCGAGTCGTGCGTGCCGGTGTCGAGCCAGGCATGGCCCCGGCCCATGACGACGACATCGAGGCGGCTGCGGTCGAGATAGACGCGATTGACGTCGGTGATTTCCAGTTCCCCGCGTGGCGAGGGTTTGAGGCCAGCGGCGATGTCGAGCACCTGGTTGTCGTAGAAATAGAGCCCGGTGACGGCGTAGCGCGACTTCGGCGCTTTCGGCTTTTCCTCGAGGCTGATGGCGCGACCCTGGGCATCGAACTCGACGACGCCGTAACGTTCCGGATCGTGCACGGGATAGGCGAACACCGTTGCGCCGTCGATTTGTTTGGAGGCGGCCTGGAGGTCGTTGCCGAACTCGTGACCGTAGAAGATATTGTCGCCGAGCACCAGTGCCACGGGGTCCTTGCCGACGAACTCGCGGCCGATGATGAAGGCTTGCGCCAGGCCGTCGGGCGAAGGCTGCACGGCGTAGGACAGGTTGAGTCCCCAGCGGCTGCCGTCGCCGAGCAACTGCTCGAAACGCGGCGTGTCCTGTGGCGTCGAGATGATCAGGATGTCGCGGATGCCCGCCAGCATCAGCGTCGACAGCGGGTAATAGATCATCGGCTTGTCGTGGATCGGCAAGAGCTGCTTCGAGACCGCAATGGTGACGGGATATAGCCGTGTGCCGGAACCGCCGGCGAGGATGATGCCCTTGCGCGTCATGACTTCCTCAAGATCTGGTCGAGAACGTGGTCGAGGCCGGCCTGCCAGTGCGGCGGAACCAGTCCGAAGGTCTGCTGGAGTTTCGTTGTGTCGAGCCGCGAGTTCGCCGGCCGCCGGGCAGGCAGCGGATACTCGGCGGTGGTGATGGCGCCGACCGCCTCGGGCGTCACCTTGAAAGTCAGTCCTCGCGACACGCCGCCGGCGAGGATCGCCTGCGCGAAGCCGTGCCACGAGGTCTCGCCGCCGGCGGTCAGGTGAAAAACGCCCGATGGCATGGTGGCCGGATCGCGCCAGCGCAGCTGGCCAAGTACCTGCGCGGTGATGTCGGCGAGCAGCGCCGCCGAGGTGGGCGCGCCGATCTGGTCGGCGACGATGGCGAGCCTGTCCCGCTCGGCCGCCAGGCGCAGGATGGTCTTGACGAAATTGCCGCCGTGCGCCCCAAACACCCAGCTGGTACGGAAGATGAAGTGACCGGCGCCGCTCGCCGCCAGCGCCTCGTCACCGTCGCGCTTGCTCGAGCCATAGACGCACAGCGGACCGGTGGCGTCGTCCTCGCGATAGGCTGTGCCCTTGGCGCCGTCATAAACGTAGTCAGTGGAGTAGTGGATCACCCGGGCGCCGATGCTACGCGCTTCCTCGCCGAGCAGGCCGGGCGCCGCGGCGTTGATGGCGCGGGCCAGATCCGGCTCCGATTCAGCCTTGTCCACCGCGGTGTAGGCGGCGGCATTGACGATGACATCGGGCTTGACCTGGGTGACGATGGCGCGGACCGACTCGGGCCGCGCAAGATCGCACTCCGGAAAATCGACCGCGACGACCGCGCCGAGCGGGCCCAGCGCCCGCCGCAGCTCGAAGCCGACCTGGCCGTTCTTGCCGATCAGAAGCAGCCTCATTGGCGTGCTCCGTAGTTCTTCTCGACCCATTCGCGATAGGCGCCGCTCTGCACGTGCGCCACCCAGTCCTGGTGGTCAAGGTACCAGCGCACGGTCTTGCGGATGCCGGTCTCGAAGGTCTCGGCCGGCCGCCAGCCAAGCTCGCGCTCGATCTTGCGCGCATCGATGGCGTAACGGCGATCGTGGCCGGGCCGGTCCTTCACGTAGGTGATCAGCCGCTCGCAGGGACCGGCCGCATTGGGTCGCAGTTCGTCGAGCAGCGCGCAGATGGTCCTGACGATCACCAGATTCGGCATCTCGTTCCAGCCGCCGACGTTATAGGTCTCGCCCGTGCGGCCGCATGCCAGCACGGCGCGGATGGCCGCGCAATGGTCGCCGACATAGAGCCAGTCGCGCACGTTCATGCCGTCGCCATAGATCGGCAGCGGCTTGCCGGCCAGCGCGTTGGCGATCACCAGCGGAATCAGCTTTTCCGGGAACTGGAAGGGGCCATAGTTGTTCGAGCAGTTGGTGGTCAGCGTCGGCAGGCCGTACGTGTGGTGGTAGGCGCGCACCAGATGGTCGGAGGCGGCTTTCGACGCCGAGTAGGGGCTGTTCGGCTCGTAGGCATTGGTTTCGGCAAACGGCGGGTCCTGCGTCCCGAGCGAACCATAGACTTCGTCGGTGGATACATGCAGGAAGCGGAAGTCGCGCCGCTCGGCTTCGGCAAGACCACCCCAGTAAGCGCGCGTGGCCTCCAGCAGCGTGAACGTGCCCTCGATGTTGGTGCGGATGAATTCGCCGGGGCCGTGGATCGACCGATCGACGTGCGACTCGGCCGCGAAATGGACGATGGCACGCGGCTGCCGCTCGGCCAGCAGACCGTCGAGTTGGGCACGGTCGCAGATGTCGCCGCGCACGAAAACGTGGCGGCCGTCGCCGTCGAGGGCGGCGAGGTTCTCGAGGTTGCCCGCGTAGGTCAGCTTGTCGAGATTGACGACGGGCTCGCCGGTCGCGGCGAGCCAGTCCAGCACGAAATTGGCGCCGATAAAGCCGGCGCCGCCGGTGACGAGAATCATTGGCCCTGCCTTCCGTAAGTGTCTTCGAAGCGGACGATGTCGTCCTCGCCGAGATAGGCGCCCGACTGTACCTCGATCATCTCGAGCATCAGCTTGCCGGGGTTCTCCAGGCGGTGCTTGATGCCGAGGGGAATGAACGTGGACTCGTTTTCCGAGACCAGCAGCGTCTCGTCACCGCGCGTCACCTTGGCCGTGCCACGCACCACCACCCAGTGCTCGGCACGGTGGTGATGCATCTGCAGCGACAGGGAGGCGCCCGGCTTGACGACGATGCGCTTGACCTGGAAACGCTCGCCGGCATCGACGCCGTCGTACGATCCCCAGGGCCGATGGACCTTGCGGTGGAACTGTGCCTCGCTGCGGGTTTCCTTCTTCAGCCGCTCGGCGATCTTCTTGACGTCCTGGGTGCGATCCTTGTGCGTGACCAGCACGGCATCGGGGGTCTCGACGACGACCAGATCGCGTACGCCGACGCAGGCGACGAGGCGGCTCTCGGAAAACGCCAGGGTATGCGTCGTGTCGTGCAGCATGACGTCGCCGCGCCAGGCGTTGCCGGCCTCGTCCTTGGGCAGAACCTGCCAGAGCGAGTCCCAGGCACCGACGTCCGACCAGCCGGCCGACAGCGGAATCACGGCGGCTGGCGGCAGGCCCGCCACGCCTGCGGCGATCCGCTCCATGACCGCGTAATCGATCGAGTCGGACGGGCAGGCGGCGAATGCGTCCTTGGCCACGCGCACGAAATCGCCATCGGCACGTGCCTCGGCCAGCGCGCGCTCGCAGGCCGACAGGATGTCCGGCCGGCAACGGCTGATGGCGTCACGCCACACCGAGGCTTTCATGACGAACAGGCCGCTGTTCCAGAGATGGTCGCCGGCGTCCAGGTAACGCTGGGCGGTGGTACGGTCAGGTTTCTCGACGAAGCGCGCCAGCCGGAAAGCGCTTGTCTCCCCGGGCAGGACGTCGCCGCGCTGGATGTAGCCATAGCCGGTTTCCGGACAGTCGGGCGTGATGCCGAAGGTCACGATCATCCCCGCTTCGGCGAGCCGGGCTGCCTGCTGCACGGCCTCGCGGAACCGGTCGCCATCGAGGATGACGTGATCGGCCGGCATGATCACCATGACCGGATCCTGGCTATCGCGCAGCGCCAGCAAGGCCGCCAGCGTCACCGCGGGCGCGGTGTTGCGGCCAACCGGCTCCAGCACCACGGTGCCGTTGCTACCCAGCTGCCGCAACTGCTCGGCGACGACGAAGCGATGGTCCTCGTTGCAGACCAGCAAGGGTTCGGCGATGCCGGGCAGGCCGGCGAGGCGCTGGACGGTGGCTTGCAGCATCGAGTCCTCGCCGACCAGCGGCAGCAGCTGCTTCGGGTACTGCTCGCGCGAAAGCGGCCAGAGGCGGGTGCCGGAACCGCCGGAAAGGATGACGGGGAGGATCATGGCGATGGGGACAAAAGATGACGGTCGATTGAAAGGCGAATCATACTCGAGCCGAGTCCGAGCCATTCGTGAGCCGCGAAGTAGCTCAGCTTCAAGGCCTTGACGCCGGGCAGCCAGTCACCGGCGAGGCCGAGCGGGCTGCCATCCGGCGGCGCGGAATAGAACCGGGTCGGCGCCGGCATGACCTGCAGACCGGCCCGCTCGAACAGGTAGCGCGCGCGCGGCATGTGGAAGGCGTGCGTCACCAGCGCGACGCGGACGATGCCGTCCCGCGCCAGCATCGGCGCCAGATAGGCGGCATTCTCGGCGGTGTCCCGCGACTGACTTTCGACCCAGCGCACCTTGACGCCGAAATCGGCGGTCAGCGCCTCGCGCATCGATTCGCCTTCCGGACGACCTTCCGACGGCGCACCGCCGGTGACGGCAATGGGCAGGCCGCTCGCCCGTGCCAGCCGCGCGCCATGGCGCAGGCGCTCGAGCGCCAGTTCGTTCACGGTGTCGTCGCCATACTCCGGCGCGTTGGCGTAGGTGCCGGCGCCGAGAACGACGATGGCCTGGCAGCGGCGGAGATCGCCGCTGGCGATCGGCGGCGCGGTCTCGAGGGTGGCGATCAGCTTGCCGGCAACCCATGGCGTCGAGAGCAGCCATAGCGCGGCGAGGCCGCCGGCAATCAGACCATGGCCGAGTCGCGGCCGCCGGCGCGCCAGCCAAAGGCCCAGCATGGCCAGCAACAGCAGACTGGTCGGCGGCAGGATCAGCGCGGCAAGAATCTTCTTCAGCAGAAACATGGGAGCAAAGCCGGCCTGATCAGGATTTTTCGCTGTAAATGGGTCGCTATTATCAAGGCAATTTGCCGCTTTCCGGCCATTTTCGCGGCTCATGGCGGCGCGACGGGCCGGGAAAGGCATGACGGCGAATGCCGGGAAAGGGCGGATGGACTTCATCGATATCGGTTGGCGGGAAGGCCTGCTGCTTGGGGTCGTGGTCGTGGCGGTGTACCTGGTGGTCGCCCTGCTCGGGCTGGCGCGCCTGAAGCGTCGACGTGAATTCGTCGTCGCGGCGGAACCGCCGCTTGCCGCGTTCGCACCGCCATCCGCGCCATCCGCCCGGTTCGATGACGTGCCGACGGAGATTCCGATCATCGAGATCCCGGACGAACCGACGGCAGGCGCGAGCGCCGAACCGCACCCGTCGGATTTTGCGCGCCATCTGGCGGCGGTTGAAGTCGAGGCGGAAGTCAGGCAATTGCGGGCCGACGTGGCGGCCTTGCGCCAGGAACTGCAGGAACTCAAGAGCGAACGAACACCGCGACGGGTGTCGCCCTTGTATGCGGAAGCCGCAGCGCTGGCGGAACGCGGCTTCGATGCGCGCGGCGTTGCCGAGGAGTGCGGCATCTCGGTGGCCGAGGCCGAACTCGTCCTGGCAATGAACCGTGACGAGAAGACGTTTGACAACGAGGATGATCATGACGGAATCCGATACGCAGCCAGCGAACCCGCCCGACGGTGACGAGGCACTCCGGCGCAGCCTGCTCAAGCGGGTGGGGGTGGCGGCCGTGCTGGTGGTCGGCCTGCTCGCGGCCCTGATGCTGTTCGACGGGCGACAGGAGGAGGAGAAGCGCCCTGCCGCCGTCGCCAGGGTCGAACCGCCGGTGAAGCCCATCGAGCGATCCACCGAGAAGGCGATTGTCGAGGACAAGGCCGAATCGTCGGCCGATGAGGAAAGCGACAAGCCGAAAGTCGAGGCGGCGCCGGAGCATACCGAGACGCCGATCGGGCGGCCTCGCGTCGAGGAGCGACCGCTGACGATGCCCGCCAGGGCGCACACGGCGGCCATGCGTCCCGCCGAACCCGTGGTGGCGGCGCCGAAGCCGGATGCCGGGCGGGAAATCGCACGGGTATTGCCGCCGAAGGACGTCAGGACCATGGCTCCTGCATCGCGGCCGATCGCCCAGGCGCTCGAGTCGTCACGGCTGTTCCAGTTGCAGATGGGCGTGTTCAACAGCCTCGCCAACGCCGAGGAACTGAAAGCGCGCCTGGAAGAAGCTGGCGTTCCCGCACACATCGAGGCGCGTGTCCAGGTCGGGCCGTTCTCCAGCCGTCGCGAGGCAGAACAGGCGAGGGAGAAACTGAAATCGCTCGGCATGGAGCCGGGCCTGATCGTGACTGCCCGCAAGTAGAATTCCCGACATGAAGAAGATCATCGCCACCAACAACGCCCCGGCCGCCATCGGCACCTATTCCCAGGCCGTGCAGGCGGGCAACACCATTTACCTCTCCGGCCAGATCGGCCTCGATCCGGCGACCATGCAGATGGTCGAGGGCATCGATGCGCAGATCGTGCGGGTGTTCGAGAACCTCAAGGCCGTGGCCGCCGCTGCCGGCGCGACGCTCGACGATGCCGTCAAGTTCAACATCTACCTCACCGATCTCGCCAACTTCGCCAAGGTCAACGAGGTGATGGCGAAGTACGTCAGCCAGCCCTATCCGGCGCGTGCCGCAGTCGGCGTCAAGGAACTGCCGCGCGGCGCACTGGTCGAGGCCGACGCTGTCCTCGTTGTCGGCTGAGCAGCTCCGCATCGCCGGCGTGGCCGCCGCGGTGGCGGCAAGGCTCGCGCGCCTAAATCTCTTTACCGACGCCGATCTGCTGCTGCATCTGCCGCTGCGCTACGAGGACGAGACGCGGCTGACCGCGATCCGTGATGCCCTGCCCGGTGTGCCGGCGCAGTTCGAGGTCGAGGTGGTGTCGAGCGAGATCGCCTACCGCCCGCGCCGGCAGCTGGTCGCGCGCGTGAGGGATGACAGTGGCGCCATGGTGATGCGCTTCCTCAACTTCTATCCAAGCCAGCAGAAGGCGCTGGCGGCTGGCACGCGCTTGCGCGTATTCGGCGAACTGCGCGGCGGCTTCTTTGGCGACGAGATCATCCATCCGCGCTTTCGCGTCGTCCATGGCGAGGAGCCGTTGCCCGACCGGCTGACGCCGATCTATCCGACCACTGCCGGGCTTGGGCAACCGCTGCTGCGCAAGCTCATCCGCCGAGCACTCGACCAGTCGGATCTCGGCGATACCCTTCCGGACGCGCTGCGACAGCGTCTCGCCATGGCTGACTTTGGCGAGAGCCTGCGCTTTCTCCATCAGCCGCCGCCAGAAGTGTCCTTGGCCGACATCGAGGCACGCAGCCATCCGGCCTGGCGGCGCATCGCCTTCGACGAATTGCTGGCGCAGCAGCTTTCACTGCGTCGCGCCTACGCCGCCCGCCGTGCGCGCGGCGCGCCGGTGTTGGCGGCGACCAGCAAACTCACCAAACAGCTTCTCGCCAGCCTGCCGTTCAAGCTCACGGGCGCGCAGCAGCGCGTCTGGCGCGAGATTGCCGCCGACCTTGCGCAACCGCATCCGATGGCGCGGCTGCTGCAAGGCGACGTCGGCAGCGGCAAGACGGTGGTTGCGGCGCTGGCCATGCTGCAGGCGGTCGAGGCCGGCTACCAGGCGGCGCTGATGGCCCCGACCGAAATCCTCGCCGAGCAGCACTACCGCAAGCTTGCCGCGTGGCTCGTGCCGCTGGGCATCGAGGTGGCATGGTTTGCCGCCAGCGTGAAGAGGAAGGAACGCGAAGAATGGCGCGCGAAAGTCAGCCGTGGCGACACGCCGATCGCGGTGGGTACGCACGCGCTGATCGAGGAGGGCGTCGAGTTCGACAGGCTTGGGCTCGCCATCGTCGACGAGCAGCACCGCTTCGGCGTGCAGCAACGATTGGCGCTCAAGAGGAAAGGCCAGTCCGCGCACCAGCTCACCATGTCGGCAACGCCCATTCCGCGCACGCTGGCGATGAGCTATTACGCCGACCTCGATGTCTCGGTGTTGGACGAACTCCCGCCCGGCCGCACGCCGGTGGTCACGAAGCTGGTCGACGAGGCGCGTCGCGACCAGGTGATCGCGCGCGTGCACGACGCCTGCCGGACAGGGCGGCAGGCCTACTGGGTCTGTCCGCTGATCGAGGAATCCGAAGCGCTTCAGCTCAAGACGGCCCAGGAAACCTACGAGCGCCTCACCGCCGAACTACCCGACCTGACGGTGGGTCTGGTCCACGGCCGGCTCAAGGCCGACGAAAAGGCCGCGGTAATGGCCGCCTTCGCCAGGAACGACATCCAGCTGCTGGTGGCGACGACGGTGATCGAGGTCGGTGTCGACGTGCCCAACGCCAGCCTGATGGTGATCGAACATGCTGAGCGTTTCGGCCTCTCGCAACTGCACCAGTTGCGCGGCCGGGTCGGGCGCGGCCTGGCCGATTCCGCGTGCATCCTGCTCTACGCGCAGCCGCTCGGCGAGACCGCGCGGGCGCGCCTCAAGATCATCTACGAAAACAGCGACGGTTTCGAGATCGCCCGCCTCGACCTGCACCTGCGCGGCCCCGGCGAGTTCATCGGCAAACGGCAGAGCGGCGCGCCGCTGCTGCGCTTCGCCGATCTCGAGGATACCGGCATGGTCGAGGAGGCGCGCGCGGCGGCGGAACTGCTGCTGCGCGACTACGCGCAGGCGGCGGAGGCGCACCTGAAGCGCTGGCTGGCCGGCAAGGAGGAGTTCTTGAAGGCATGAGTGCAAGGACACTGGCGACGGGCGTCACGAAGCGTGAAGTGTGGGCCTGGGCGATGTACGACTTCGCCAATTCCGGCTACACGACGGTGGTCATCACGGCGATCTTCAATGCCTATTTCGTGGCGGTGGTGGCCGGCAACGCGCCGTGGGCGACGTTCGCCTGGACGCTGGCGCTCTCCGCGTCGTATGCGCTGATCATGCTTACGGCGCCGCTGATCGGTGCCCATGCCGATGCGCGCGCCGCCAAGAAGCGCTGGCTGCTGGCAACCACCGTCGGCTGCGTGCTCGGCACTGCCGGCCTGATGCTGGCCGGTCCGGGGGCGCTGGCCCTCACGGTGATCGTTCTCGTCTTCTCGAACTTCTGCTTCGGCAGCGGCGAGAATCTCATCGCCGCCTTCCTGCCGGAACTGGCGGACGACGACGCACTCGGCAAGGTCTCGGGCTATGGCTGGAGCCTCGGCTACCTCGGCGGACTGGTGAGCCTCGGCGCCTGTCTCGCCTACGTGACGTGGGCGCAGGCGCAGGGGCAGGGCGCGAGCCAGTTCGTGCCGGTGACCATGCTCATTACCGCCGCGCTGTTCGCGCTCGCCAGCCTGCCGACCTTCCTGTTCCTGCGCGAGCGCACGAAGCCCTTGCCTGCCGATGGCGTTCCCGGATTCGGTGCGGCCATCGCGCGCCTGCGCGAGACGCTGCGGCATGCGCGCCGGTTTCCCGACATGCGCCGCTTTATGCTCTGCATCGTCTTCTACCAGGCGGGCATCCAGGCAGTGATCGCACTGGCGGCGATTTACGCCGAGCAGGCGATGGGCTTCGAGACCGCCGACACCATCAAGCTCGTGTTCCTCGTGAACATCACGGCGGCCATCGGCGCCTTCGTCTTCGGCCACGTGCAGGACAGGATTGGCCACGTGCGCGCCATCGCGGCCACGCTGGTCGGCTGGATCGTAATGATCCTGCTGGCCTGGCAGGCAGCCACCCCGCCATTGTTCTGGCTGGCCGCGAACATCGCCGGTCTCTGTCTTGGCGCCAGCCAGTCGGCCGGCCGCGCGCTGGTCGGGGCACTGGCACCACCCGCGCGGCACGCCGAGTTCTTCGGCCTTTGGGGTCTGGCCGTCAAGTTCTCGTCGATCCTCGGGCCGCTCACCTATGGCGCGGTCACCTGGATTTCCGGCGGCGACCACCGGCTGGCGATTCTGGTCACCGGCAGCTATTTCGTCATCGGCCTGCTGATCCTGCGCGGTGTCGATGCCGAGCGAGGGCGCCGGGCGGCAGTAGAATCAGACGCATGAACCTCGCACTGGTCAGGGAACGCCTCGATCTTTATGAAAGGCTGATGCGGCTGGACAAACCCATCGGCATCCTGCTGCTGCTGTGGCCGACGCTGTGGGCGCTGTGGGTGGCCGCCAACGGCCGGCCGGGCTGGCTGCTGGCGTGGATCTTCACACTCGGCACGGTGCTGATGCGCTCGGCCGGATGCGTCATCAACGACTATGCCGACCGCGATTTCGATTGCCATGTCGAACGTACCCGGGAACGTCCGCTGACCTCCGGGAAAGTCAGTGTTGGCGAGACGCTGGTGCTGGCCGCGGCGCTTACCCTGCTGTCGGCACTGCTCATCCTGCCGCTGTCGGGGCTGGTCTGGCAACTTGCGGTGGTGGCCGTGTTTCTGGCCGCGAGTTATCCCTTCACCAAGCGCTTCTTCGCGATTCCGCAGGCTTACCTGGGCATCGCGTTCGGCTTCGGCATTCCGATGGCCTTTGCGGCGGTGCAGGACACCGTGCCGCCGCTGGGCTGGTGGATGCTGGCCGCCAACATCGCCTGGGCCATCGCCTATGACACCGAATATGCCATGGTCGACCGCAATGACGACCTGAGGATCGGCATCAAGACCTCCGCGATCACCTTCGGCCGTTACGACGTCGCGGCGGTGATGCTCAGCTACGGTATCGCCATCGCCATCCTGACGTGGATCGGCACGCAACTTCACTATGGCGCGTTCTACTTCAGCGGACTGGCGGTCGCGACGGGCATCGCCCTCTATCACTGGACCCTGATCCGCGACCGCGAACGCATGCGCTGCTTCAAGGCCTTCCTGCACAACAACTGGCTGGGCGCCGCCGTATTCGCCGGCATCGTCGGCGAACTCAACCTGAGGCCGCTGCTGTGAAGTACAAGGATCTGCGCGATTTCATCGCGCAACTGGAGAAGCTCGGCGAGCTGAAGCGGGTCGGCGCCGAGGTCGATCCGAAGCTGGAAATGACCGAAGTCTGCGACCGGGTGCTGCGTGCCGGCGGGCCGGCCATCCTGTTCGAGAAGCCGAAACGCTCGTCGATGCCGGTGCTGGGCAACCTGTTCGGCACTGCGCGGCGCGTGGCGCTCGGCATGGGCCAGGAGTCAGTCGTGGCACTACGCCAGGTCGGCGAACTGCTGGCCTACCTGAAGGAACCCGAGCCGCCCAAGGGCCTGCGCGATGCCTGGGAAAAGCTGCCCGTATTGAAGCAGGTGCTCAACATGACGCCGAAGGACGTGTCTTCGGCACCGTGCCAGGAGATCGTGTGGGAGGGCAAGGAGGTCGATCTCACGCGGCTGCCGATCCAGACCTGCTGGCCGGGCGATGTGGCACCGCTGATCACCTGGGGCCTGACGGTGACGCGCGGGCCGCAGGGCTTTCCGGATTCGAAGGCGCGGCAGAACCTCGGCATCTATCGGCAGCAGGTGATCGGTCCCAACAAGGTGATCATGCGCTGGCTGGCGCATCGCGGCGGCGCGCTCGATTACCGCGATCACTGCGAGAAGAACCCGGGCGCGCCATTCCCGGTCGCGGTGGCGCTGGGCGCCGACCCCGCGACCATCCTCGGCGCGGTGACGCCGGTGCCGGACACGTTGTCCGAGTACCAGTTTGCCGGGCTGCTGCGCGGCGCCAAGACCGAACTCGTGAAATGCATCGGTTCCGACCTGCAGGTCCCCGCTTCGGCCGAGATCGTGTTCGAAGGTGTGATCCACCCGAACGAAACGGCCCTGGAAGGTCCCTATGGCGACCACACCGGCTACTACAACGAGCAGGCCGCGTTCCCGGTGTTCACCATCGAGCGCATGACGATGCGCCGCGATCCGATCTATCACTCCACCTACACCGGCAAGCCGCCTGACGAGCCGGCCATGCTCGGTGTCGCGCTCAACGAAGTGTTCGTGCCGCTCTTGCAGAAGCAGTTTCCCGAGATCGCCGATTTTTATTTGCCGCCCGAGGGCTGCTCCTATCGGCTCGCCGTCGTGAGCATGAAGAAGCAGTATCCCGGCCATGCCAAGCGCGTCATGTTCGGCGTCTGGAGCTTCCTGCGCCAGTTCATGTACACCAAGTTCATCGTCGTGGTCGACGACGACATCGACATCCGCGACTGGAAGGAAGTCATCTGGGCGATCGCCACGCGCGTCGATCCGGCGCGCGATACGCTCCTCGCGGAAAACACGCCGATCGACTACCTCGACTTCGCGAGCCCCGTGTCGGGCCTTGGCTCGAAGATGGGGATCGACGCGACGAACAAGTGGCCGGGCGAAACGCAGCGCGAGTGGGGGCGCCCGATCGCAATGGATGCGGACGTCAAGCGCCGCGTCG
>CAYXZX010000052.1:0-16382 GCA_964469455.1 uncultured Rhodocyclaceae bacterium
TTGATGCCATAGGGCGGGTCGAAGTAGATCGCCTGCACCTGCCCGGCCATGCCCTCCTTCTGCAGCAGCGAGTTCATCACCAGCAGCGAATCGCCGGCCACCAGCCGGTTGCTCCAGCCCTTGTCGTGCTTGTAGAAGTCGATGGCGTCGCGCAGCGGCAGGTTCTCGAAGGGCGCGTCGAACAGTCCCGGCTGCATCGCCTTCGCCTTGCCTGCTTTTCCTTTCGCTTGATCCTTCCTCACGGCGGCGAGGATGCTCATCGGGTCGATGCGCTCATGCACGTGCAGGCTGACGGTGTCGACCTCGAAGCTCAGGCGCTCGGCCTTGCCGGTCCAGGAGAGCGTGGGGTCGAGATGCGGGTCGTGCCGCCAGGCGGTCTTGCCGTCCTCGCCGTCGGTGTAAGGCGTGACCATGCCGACTTCGGGATTGTTCTTGCGCTTGTCCGGGTGGCGGTAGCTGAGGATTTGCGTTTCGTCCCCGGCCGGGGCGCGTGCTGTCGTAACCTTGGTCTTGCCGGACTTGCCGCCCTTCGCTTCGGCAACCGGCGCGTCCTGCGCAGCGAGATTAAAGCCGCCGACGTCCTGCAATTCCTCCGCCAGCAGCCGACGTACCGAGCCGCCCCGGCCTTTGCCCCTGACCAGCGCGCCAATGGTGACGAGGCCGGCCTTGAGCTCCTCGAACTGGGCTTCAGTGGCTTTCAGCCCCGCCGCCGCGGCAGCGGCGAAGAACTGCTCGCGCAGCGCGGCGTTGCCGATCGGGCTGCCGTCCTCGGGCACGAGGTTCAGCAACAATTCGGCCAGGCGGCGGTTGGTTTCCATGGAAAGTCCTTGGCGCGGTGTGGGCATGCCAGGCGGATTCTACGGCTGGCGGCATGCCACCGGCACTGACTTTTGCCGTTGCCGGCGCCGCTCAGTGTTCCTTGCCGTCGACGCGTGGCGCCAGCAGGAATGGCGTGTAGCGCCAGAACAGGATGCCGAAGGCGACCAGCCAGCAGGTGGCGGCGACATGCAGCCACATGGCATAGGCGGCCGGATGCAGCTGCGGCGCCATGACGCGCGCGGCCAGGCCGGCGATCATGGTCCATAGCACCAGCTTGTCGGCCGGCTCGAACACCACCTCGCGGCCGGTGTGGCCCTTGGCGATGCGCACGATCATCGCCGGCATGACGGTGCCGAGCACGCCGACGGTGAACAGGTGCGCGGAAACGCTGCCCACCCACGGCAGTTCCACGAAGCGACCGGCCGCATCCACCAGCAATTGCGCGACGATCATCAGGTAGCCCAGGTACATGATGCCGACATCGAGTCGCGAGAAGGCCCGCAGCGGTTTCCAGCCCAGGAAGCGGACGATCAGCAGCAGCGCCAGCGCCGCTTCGGCGACACCGGCGACGGCGGACGGCAGCCAGGGTGCGAACGCCAGCGCCAGCGCCAGCCACTTGATCGGCATGTCGAGGCGCGGGTCGCGCAGGATCTCGGCCTGGAAGGCGTGGCGCATGTACTGCACTTGCGTGCGTTCGAGCATGATCAGCACCACCAGCCGGAACAGCGCCAGCGTCATGGCCCAACCCGCGGCGAAATGCGGCTCCTGGATGATGAGCAGCTTCGCCGGCAGGAACAGCGGCAGGAGGATCCAGAAGAAATAGTTGTCGCTGGCGCCGCCGCGCACTTTCTGCGGCAGCATGGTGTGCAGCAGCATGGCGACGATGGCGAGCTGGAACAGGCTGGCGGCAAGCCAGAACAGCACGGGCGGCCAGCCGGCGCCGAGGCTCATGGCCAGGCGGTCGAGCAGCCAGGCGGCGGCGAGCAGCACCAGCGCGCCGCCGTGCCAGCCGCGCACGTCGAGCCAGTTTTTCGAGGCCGTGAGCAGGAAGCCGCCGAATACCGCCCAGCCGAAGCCGTAGAACATTTCGTGGGCATGCCACTGGACGGGTGGCAGCGCCAAAGTCAGCGGTGGCGGCACGCCGCCCGTGAAGATCAGGGCCCACCAGATCGGCAGGCCGAGGCCGGCGGCGCAGGCAAGGATGAAGAAGGGGCGGAAACCGACCGCCCAGAGCGGTTGTCGCGTGAAATTCATGTGCATGATGGCAAGCGCGCGCAAAGGCTAGCGCCGCGCCGGCAGCCGGGCCAGGAGCTTGCCGGATATGGCATCGTAAAAATAGACCTCGACCAGTTTGCCGACCAGGTAGCGTTTCTTCAGGGTGAAATCGACCGGCGTGGCGAAAGTCGATTTCCAGAATGTCGTGCTGTCGGAAAGGCAGTCCGGCGCCAGCCGGCCGCGCAGACCCATGCGCAAGTCGCCGCCGGCCAGCCGGCGGGCTTCGGCCTCGGGCATGGCGACGTCGACGACGAAACCGGCATCGTCGCCGGCGTCGCGCGCGTAGAAATCGTAGGGATTGTCGAAGACGAAGAAGTAGTCGTAGCGCCAGCGGATGCGGAATTCCTGCGGCACGCCGATTTTGTCTTCGGCGCGGTAGCTGCCCCGATCCTCGGCGGTCGACGCGATCGGCAGATACTTGAAGGTGTAGTAATCGCCGCCCGCCGCCGCCGCGTCCGGATGCCAGTTCCAGCCTTCGGTGAGGTCGTTGAACTGCATGCGATACAGGATGCGCAGCCGGCCGGTGGCGGCGTCGTAGGCGGTATCGACCAGGGCCTCCTGCGCGAGCGTCACGGGCAGCGTCACCACTTCTCCCGCCCGGCACCGCTCCGCGGCAGGTGCCGCGATGCGCGTAGCGTATTCGCGCACCGGATCCTGGAGCGGCGGCGCGAGTTCATCCGCCGCCAGGCCGGCGAGCGGCATGGCCATGAGCAGGCTGGCGAGTGCCGGACGCATCATCCGCTAGCGCTTGACGAAGTCGATGACCACGCCGGCCGGCTCGCGCTGACGGTAGGCGACTTCGACACCCTGGCCGTAGCGGGCCTCCATCTGCTGCAACAGCGGAATGGGATCGTGGTCGTTGACGAAGCGCATCACTTCGCCCGGATGGAGGGAATCGAGGGCGCCGAAGATGGCGGCATGGCGGAAACGCTTGGCGATGCCGCGCGCGTCGAAGGGGTAGATGCCTTCCGGGTTGGTGTGGTTATGGACTGGAATGTGGACCATGGCGGACTCCGTTGTGGTGGGGTTGGAACTCAACAGCTGCTGAAGTTTAGTTGACGAATGTTGTCGGGTAATTGATCCGCATCAGGTTGGTGGATGGTCGGCGCAGCGCGCCAGGGTCTCGGCATCCAGCATTGTTTCAGCCGCCGGGAAGAGTTCGCCTTCCTCGAAGCGGACGTGAGCGGCCAGCAGTTCGGCGAACCTTGCAACCAGCGCAATGTCGCCGGCACCGAGGCGACGGGCCAAGTCGCGCAATTCGGCATGTTCGGCGGATGTGCGCTCCACCAGTTCGATCGCCCCGCCGCTGATCATTGCCGGCAGCAGCCGAGTTTCCTCGACGCGAAAATGCGGTTCGAGCTCCGCGGCGAAGCGCGCCTCGATCCCGGCGGCGAAGGTAGTCGCCGCAATTCCTGCCTCGCCCGCCAAACGCTGCGCGCGCTTGGCCAGCACCAGCGCGGCGTGGTGTTCGCGCGAAAGCCGGACCAGGGCGACATGACGCTTCACGGCGCTACTGCCGATGCCCGCCGGCCGCGCACAACGCTGGTGATCATCACGACAATGAACAGCAGCAAGGCCAGGGCGTTGGCAATGCCGGCCGCCCGGCCAAGAGCGAGATCCATCGACAGATCGGCAAGCAGCCTGACCAGCACCGAGCCGTGCAGCAGGGCAAGCGGCAGGTAGAAGAATGGATGGTAGGGAATGCGCACCTTGGCCACCGCCGGAAAGATGATCGGCGCGTGGCCGAAAATCATGGAAAAAACGAAGCCGAGAAACACGGCATGCAGCGCCGCGTCGCGCAGCGGGCTGCCCGCCGAGAAGCCGCCGGCGATGCCGAGCAGGCCGGCCAGCGCCAGCCAGCCATAGCCGCTCAGCAGGCAGGCCGCGATGTAGCGCGTCAGGCCGGTTTGCCGGATGTTGCGGCGGGCGATGTCCTGGACCAGCAGCCACGCCGCCAAGGCCAGTTGGCTCGTGGCGAACAGGCGCAGGCCGGCATCGTCGCGCCAGGTCGCCATGGCCAGGCCGAACAGTTGCACGCCGACGATCCATACGAAAGCCCGGCGCGCCGGCGGCGACGGCGGCAGGAAACGGGTCAGTTCCAGGCGCTCGCCAGCGATGGTGAGGACGAGGAAAGCCATCCACCACGGTACGGCGGCCGGGATGATGCCGCTGGCCATCCAGGTGATGCTGCCGACCAGCCAGCAGGCCGCGCCGATCGCCAGCACGGCAAGGTGGATGGCCATCTGCCGGCGGAGCAGCAGGCTGCTGCCGGCCGCCAGCACTGTTCCGCCGGCGACGAACAGCACCTGCGCCACCACGACCGGCTGTCCCGTCGCCAAGACAATGCCGCCCAGACCGGCGCACAGCGGGGCGAGATAAGGCCAATGGCCGCAATGGCCGCCAGCGTTGGCCAGGGCGACGGCCCGCTCCAGGCCGATCACCGTGCCGAGGAACGCGGCGATCATCAGAGCACCATGGACGCCGGCCTGCGCCGCCATCGGGGCAGGCACGGCGACGCCCAATCGCGCCAGCCCCGCCAGCACGCCAACCACCAGCGCGATGACGCCCAAGGCCAGCAAGGGCAGCCGGGCAAGCGGTGGCAAGGGTTTCATGTCCGCATGGCGCGCCGGCAGGCCGGCCTCACCAATTGAAGTGCTTGCGAGCCGTCTCGCTCATGCGCGACGGATCCCAGGGTGGCGACCAGACCAGCCGCACCGCTGTACGAAACCCGGACGGCACCGCCTGGTCCAGCACCGACTTCACTTCATCGACCATCATGTCGCCCATCGGGCAGGCCGGCGACGTCATGGTCATGTCGACCGCCACCGCGTCCGCGCCGATGTCGATGCGATAGACGAGGCCGAGGTCGACGATGTTCATCCCTGCCTCCGGATCGATGACCCGGCGCAAAGCGGCGAGGACGGCTTCCTGGTCAGGTGGTTGCGAGGACGCGGCGGTATCGGTCATGGCGCGATCGGAAATAAGCAATACCTCGTCAAGGATTATCACCCCGGACTGCGGACCGCTGGCGCGCGGCCTGGGTAAGCTGCGCCTTGCCCGGCACGGAAAAACCGCCTTCGATGCGGAGCAACTCCTCACGATGCAGGCGCGCGAGGCGGTCCACCGTGCGATCGCCCTTGCGCGTCAGATGCACTTCGACCTGGCGCCGATCGGCACGGCTGGCACGCCGCTCGACGAGGCCGAGCTTCTCGCAGCGCGACACCAATGCCACCACGCCATGATGGCGTGCCTGCAGGCGCTCGGCCAGTTCGGTGATGGTCGCCCATTCGCGCCCGGGAAAGCCCCTGATGTGCAGCATGAGCAGGTATTGCAGGTTGGTGACGCCCATGCGCCGCGTCAGCAGCTCGCTCCAGCGCAGATAGCGACGCACCTGATAGCGAAAGGCAGACAGTGCTTCGAAATCTTCCTTGCCGAACGGCAGATCGCTCGTCGGACTGCTCGCGGAAACCAAGCCGGATACTCCAAAGGGGGAGTTGACGCTGTCGGATTGCCGGAAAACAATATCACAACATGATGTAACGGCCAAGCCTTAAGGAGCGATGAATGAAAACGGGAGACCAATTGCCGGCGCGTGACGCCGAAGGCTATCTGATCGAGCCCGCCGAATGGAACGAGACAGTCGCCGTTCGGCTGGCCGACGAGCTCGGCATCGCGCTCAATGACGACCACTGGGACGTGATCCGCCACATGCGCGCACTCTGGGAAGAGCGTCAGGTTGCCCCGGATGCCCGCCACATCATCAAGCATCTCGAACAACGCTATCCAGGCACGGCCCGCAAGCGGCTGTTCGAGCTATTCCCCTACGGCTACCCCGGCCAGGCCTGCAAGATCGCCGGCATGAAGCGCCCGCGCGCCTGGAGCACGGGCTGAGGCCTCGTTTCTCGGCGTCCACAGCCTTTCCAGCCACATTTTGGAAGCCCTGCCTTTGCTCATCACCAGAGGTGATACACATGAAATGCTTCAACCTTGCCGCCGTTCTCTTCGCGTGCGTGAGCGTCGACCTGGCGCAGCCCGTCGCGGCCGCCGATTCCCATAATCATCATCACCACGAGGCCGCGGCCGCGAAGCTGCAGCTTGACCACGGCAGGAAGTGGCCGACAGACGCCCCGCTGCGCCAGGCCATGTCCACCATGCGCGCCGATCTGGCCGGCAAGCTGCACGCCCTCCACAAGGCCAGCCTGCCCAAGGAAGACTACGTCGCGCTAGGACGGTCCATCGAAGCGCAGATCGGCGCGATCGTCAGCCAGTGCAAGCTGGATTCGAAGGCGGATGCCATGCTCCACATCGTGATCGGTGACCTTGCCGGCGCGGCGGACGTGATGCAGGGCAAGGCTGACGGCAATCCCGCCGAGGCGGCACATCGTGCGGTCGTCGCCCTCAACAACTATGGCCGGCATTTTGCCCACCCGGGCTGGGCCGCCATCAAGTAGACATCCCGGATACCGTACAGCCATGCAGTTTCCCGATTTCTTCGCTGTCGCCCCCGTGATCCGCGTCCGTGATCCGCTGGCGGAATTCCTCGGCGCCGCCGAGGGCGGCATCATCGACTATCGTTACGAAGATGTTGTCCGGCTGGCGGGGCACAGCTGCCCGACCGTAGCCTCGGCATTCCTGATGACACGTGCAGCGTTGGCCGCCTTGTTTGGCGCGGGACTCCCGGTGCGCGGCGAGATTCGCGTCGACCTGGCGCAGCCCCGCGATGCCGGCGTCACCGGCGTCATTGCCAGTATTGCAACGCTGATCACGGGGGCCACGGCCGACAGTGGCTTCCACGGTCTGGCCGGGCACTTCAATCGGCGCAACAAGCTGTTCTTCGACCAGGCGCTATCGCTGGGCGATATCCGCTTCACGCGACTCGACAACGGCGCGGCCGTCGAAGTTCGGGCCGACCTCGCGCGCGTACCCGGCAGCCCGCGCTCGGGCGAACTGATGCCCTTGTGTCTCGCCGGCCAGGCCAGCGGGGCGCAGACGGCGGAGTTCCGCGCCTTGTGGCAGGACCGCGTGCGCCGGCTGCTGCTGGAATTCTTCGATGACCCGGCGGTGATCTGCGTGTCATCGGCGTGCCGCGACGGCTGACTTTCGGGGAACCATGTGACATCTTGTCGCATGGCGATAGCATGCGGGAAGACTAATATTGCCTTGCAGCATTTCCTGAAAAGCCACGCAAGGAGGTTTGTCATGGACCGTCGCGAAGCCTTGAAGCTGTCCGTGTTTGCCGGTGCCGGCCTGGTGGCCGGGGGCCACTCGGCCCACGCCGCCCAGTGCGACGGCGACGGCACGCCCTCGCAGTTCATCCCGAAGAAGCCGGCCGATCCGCAGGCCAGCGTCAACGACATCGAGAAGTACGCCAAGTGCCCCTACTGCGGGATGGACCGCAAGCAGTACCATCATTCGCGCATGCTCGTGCAGTACAGCGACGACCTCGCCGATGGCACCTGCTCGCTGCATTGCGCGGCGATCAGTTTGTCGCTGAATGTCGATCGCGAGCCGAAGACGCTCTGGGTTGGCGACAACGCCGCCGCCGGCGAGGTCAGGCCGCTGGTCGAGGTCGACAAGGCAACGTTCCTGATCGGCAGCAAGATTGCCGGCGTCATGACGGCGAACAGCAAGGTGGCCTATGGCAGCGAAGAGGCCGCCAAGGCCGCGCAGGCCGGCAACGGCGGCGATCTTGCCAAGTTCGACCAAGCGCTGCTGGCCGCCTACACCGACATGTCCAAGGACGTCAGCCGCATTCGCAAGAACCGCGCCGAACGGCGCCGCAGGATGATGGAAGCGCAGCAAAAGGGATGAGGCGTTTCGCCGCCTTCCTGCTGCTCGCCACCTGGGCGCTGCCGGGCGGCGCCCAGGCGACCCCGCCCAAGCCGGGGCCGAAGGATCTCTGCCCGGTGTGCGGCATGCTGGTGGCCAAATATCCGAACTGGGCCGCCACCGTCGTCTACAAGGACGGTCATGCCCATCACTTCGACGGCGCCAAGGACATGTTCAAGTTCTGGTTCGACCCGCCGAAGTATGTCGCCGGACATAGCCGCGACATGATCGCCGGCTTCTGGGTCACCGATTTCTACAACCTGCAGCGGGTCGATGCGCGCAAGGCGTGGTACGTCACCGGCTCCGACGTGCTCGGTCCGATGGGCCATGAGTTCGTGCCGCTCGCGAGCAAGGCGGACGCCGAGGAATTTCTCAAGGAGCACAAGGGCGCCCGCCTGCTCAGCTTCGATCAGGTGACCCGGGACATGCCGGCGAGCCTCGACGCCGGAAAATTCTGAACCGGCGCCGGCCACCCCGCGCCGGCGCTAAGATTCGCTCCGAACCCAATACCCTTGCCGGAGCACGCCATGGCCAGTTCCCCCATTCCCGCCACCATGACCGAGGTGACGATCACCTCCCCGGGCGGACCGGAAGTCCTGCAGCCGCGAACCGTGCCAACGCCGGCTCCGGGTGACGGCGAATTGCTGGTCCGGGTCATGGCCGCCGGCGTCAATCGGCCGGACGTGCTCCAGCGCAAGGGGCTATACCCGACGCCGCCGGGCGCGACGCCAACACCGGGCCTGGAAGTCGCCGGCGAAGTGGTGGCCGTCGGCACCTCGGTTCGGCAGTTTGCGATGGGCGATTCGGTCTTTGGTCTCACCGATGGCGGCGGTTATGCCCAGTACTGCCTGTTGCCGGCGGGTCAGGCATTGCCGAAACCCGACAACATCAGCACCATCGAGGCGGCCGCCATCCCGGAGACGCTCTGGACCGTCTGGGCCAACCTGTTCCAGATGGGCCACGCCAGGCGCGGCGAATCACTGCTGGTGCATGGCGGCACCAGCGGCATCGGTTCGATGGCGCTCATGCTCGCGCGCGAATTCGGCCTGCGCGCCATCTCGACCGACTCGGGCCCGGAAAAGTCAGCCGCGGCGATACGCTTCGGCGCCGAACGCTCGATCAATTACCGCGAGCAGGATTTCGCCGAGGAAGTGCTGGCCTGGACCGATGGCCGCGGCGTGAACGCCATCCTCGACATCGTCGGCGCCAAGTATCTCGAGCGCAACATTGCCTGCCTGGCCACGGATGGCCGGCTGATCTTCATCGGCTTCCTGGGCGGCGCCATCGCCAAAGAGGTGGATTTGTTCGCGATCATCCAGAGGCGGGCGACGCTCACCGGCTCGACCATGCGCTCGCGCACCGCCGCCGAGAAAGCCGCCATCGGCAAAGATCTGAAGGAAAAAGTCCTGCCCGTGCTGGCCGCCGGACGTTGCCTGCCGGAAGTCTGTGCCACTTTTCCCCTCGAGCAGGCATCGGAAGCCCATCGGCTGATGGAAAGCGGCCGGCATGTCGGCAAGATTGTGCTGCGCGTGGCAGACTGACGATCCCCACTGCCACGGAGACGACATCATGAGCGACAGCCTCTACGATATCCCGCTGACCACCATCGACGGCCGCGCCAGCACCTTGCGCGAGCACGTCGGCAAAGTGCTGCTGATTGTCAACGTCGCCTCGAAATGCGGCCTGACGCCGCAGTACGCGGGCCTGGAAAAGCTGCACGGAACCCTTGGCGACCGGGAGTTCGCCGTTCTCGGTTTTCCGGCCAACGACTTTGCCGGCCAGGAACCGGGCGACGAGGCCGAAATCCAGGCCTTCTGCACCGCGACCTATGGCGTCCGCTTCCCCATGTACGCCAAGATCCGCGTCACGGGTCCCGATAAACACCCGCTCTATCGTCACCTGACCATGGCGGCACCCGATGCGGCGGGTCGCGGCGCGATGGAGGACAGCCTGCGTGGCTACGGCATCGAACCGGCAGCCAAGCCTGAAGTGCTATGGAATTTCGAGAAATTCCTGATTGACCGCCACGGCCGCGTCGTTGGGCGTTTTTCCCCGGACACCGCGCCCGATGCGCCGGCACTTCGATCGGCGATTGCAGCGGAATTGGCGAAGGTCTAGGGCCAACGGTCGAGACCAGTTAATTCCTCACTGGTTTTGTCAGGAACTTTCGGGAAGATTAGCACTCGAATATTGCGAGTGCTAAAATATTTATCAAGGAGGACGTGACATATGAGCCATGCCCTGACATTGACCCAGTTCCCGGTTCCCTCGACCGCTGGCAGCATCGAGGCCTACATTCAGGCCGCTAACCGAGTGCCCATGCTGGCGGAGGCCGAGGAGTTCGATTTGGCGCGTCGCTTCCGCGAGGAAAGCGACCTCGAAGCTGCGCGTCGCCTCGTCCTTTCCCACCTGCGGTTGGTGATTGCCGTGGCACGCGGCTATCTAGGCTATGGCTTGCCCCACGCCGACCTGATCCAGGAAGGCAATATTGGCCTGATGAAGGCGGTCAAGCGGTTCGACCCGGAACGCGGGGTGCGGCTGGTCTCGTTCGCGATGCATTGGATCAAGGCCGAGATCCACGAGTACATCCTCAAGAACTGGCGGCTGGTCAAGATCGCCACCACCAAGGCCCAGCGCAAGCTGTTTTTCAACCTGCGCAGCATGAAGCAGAGCTTCGCGACGCTCGGCCCCGACGAGGTGAACGATGTCGCCCGCAAGCTCGGCGTCAAGCCCGAAGAAGTCGTGGAAATGGAAACACGGCTGACCGGTGGCGACGTGTCCCTCGAGCCCGCCGTCGAGGACGAAGACGATCACTACGCACCGATCGCCTACCTGGCGGCGGACAACAGCGCGGAGCCGTCGATGCAGCTCGAGCGCAAGGAATACGACCGGTTGCAGGACGATGGCCTGCGCAACGCGCTGGCCCGGCTCGACGACCGCAGCCGCGCCATCATCCAGCGCCGCTGGCTGGTGGAGGAAGGCGAGGAAGCCGCGACCCTGCACGAACTGGCCGCCGAATACGGCGTTTCGGCGGAACGCATCCGCCAGATCGAAGCCAAGGCCATGCAGAAGATGAAGGGCGCCCTGACGGCGGCCTGAAGCCCTCGCGATAGCTGCCGGCGGGCCGCGTCAGGCGCCGCCGGCAATGATTTTCGGGTATTCCGCAGCCATCGTCGCCGGATCGTGCGGCCAAGTGAATACAGCCTTGAGGCGGCCCTGGGGATCGACGAGATAGATGGCGCTTGAGTGATCCACGGAATAGGGGCTGCCATCGCCTTTGTCGTGGCGCTGGTAGAAGACGCCCAGATGACGCGCCAGCGGCAGGAGCGCCTCGTCGCTGCCGACTGCCGCCTGGAAATCGGCATCGAAGAAACGCACGAATTCCGCCAGGCGATCGGGCCGGTCGCGCTGGCCATCGACCGAAATGAACAAGACCCTGGGCGGGGCCACGCCGTTGGTCACTAGTTGCGACTTGAGCTGCGCCAGGGTGGTCAGCGAGGTCGGGCAAATATCCGGGCAGTAGGTATAACCAAAGAACACCAGCGTCCAGTTGCCCGAAAACACTGCGTTATCCACCTTCCCCTGCGGCCCCTCGAACGCGAAACCGGGCAGTGGCTTGTCGTCGTTAAGGACGGTCGCTGACTTGAAAGTCAGTCCTGGCGGCACGCCGATTATCGCCGTCGCATCGGCGGGGGCGGCAGGCGCCGGGCCGCGACTGACGCTGCGCCAAACCAGGTAGGTTCCCAGCAGGCTGAGAGACAAGCCAGCCACCAGCAGGCGGCGTCGCAGTGCGCTCATGATCCTGAATCTCCTTTGTTGGGGCCGGCGACAGGCAGGCCCATCAACGCTGCCCATTCGCGCGGATGCGACATGCCCACCGGCGGCGGCATGCGCTTGGCGCGCTTGCCCGGACCGCGAGTTGGTTCAGCGGGCGGTTCGCGCGCGCTTCCGGCACTTTCACCCGTATGGGGCGCAAAGCATCCTTCGGCGCGGCCCTGCCCATCGCGCCTGATTTCGGTGGACACGGCGCCAGCGCAGAACGAATGGATGGTACTGCAACGCTTGCCCACAGCATCGCAAAGATAGAGTTCCCAATGGTCGTTGGCCTGCACGATGACTTGCTCGCCCACCCCGGGAGCGCCGCCGGTACCTCCAAGAAAGAAGAGTCCCTTCTCAGTCAGAACCAGGGTCGAGGCGTTGCGCCGCTGATCGCGCACTTCGACGGACCTGGCAGTCTGCGGCGGGGAAACCAGCACGACCGGGCGCAGCCATTGCCACATCGCGGTGTTGTGGTAACGCTGCTCGCCAAAGAACCCGAACACAAACCACGCGGTGATCGCCAAGGCCGCGACGGCGAGCGCAAACAGGAATGGACGGGGGTCGGTCTTGGCGACTGCGGTGTTGCTGGTGTCAATCATGGAAAACAAAGGGGCGTCCTTCATTGGACGCCCCCGATTTTAGCCCGGGCTGGTCCCGGTTAACGCTTGCCGTAGGCGTAAGGACTCCATTCTTCGCTGACCGAGGGCGGTGACGGCCAATTGCCGTGCGGCGGCGGCGACACGGTGCTCCATTCGAGCGACGGCGAGCCCCAGGGATTGTCGCTGGCCTTGGGCCCCTTGGCGGCGCCGATGATCCAGTTCAACAGCGCGATGACGAAACCGACGCCAAGGATGGCAGCCCCGATGGTCATGAGATGCTGTGCATCGGCGGCCTGCGGGAACTGGGCATAGTCGTAATAGCGGCGTGGCAGGCCGATGCGCGCACCGATGTCCATCATCGTCCAGAAGACGATATTGACGCCGACGAAGGTGACCCAGAAGCCGATCTTGCCCCACAGCTCGTTGTACATCCGTCCGCTCATCTTCGGGAACCAGTAATAGACGCCACCGAAGATGGCGAACGTGCCGGCCACCGCCATGACGTAGTGGAAATGTCCGACCACGTAATAGGTTTCCGAAAGGTTCACCGTCAGCGACGTGATGGCCAGGGGAATGCCAGTCAGGCCGCCAATCAGGAACAGGAACACCACGCCCAGCGCATAGAGCATCGGCGTTTCGAAACTGATGGCGCCCTTGTACAGCGTGCCGACCAGGCTGATCACCAGCAGGCCGACCGGCACCGAAATGAGCAGCGTCGATACCATCTGGCCGATGCGCAGCCAGTCCGGCATGCCGGAAACATAGAGGTGATGGATCCACACCTCCCCCGAAATCAGTACGATGCCGCCGATGCCACCATACACGGCCGCCTTGTAGTTGAACACCGGGTTGCGGGCGAAGGTGGCGATGATCTCGAAGACGACGCCAATGAACGGCAGGAAGATGACGTACACCGCCGGGTGCGAATAGAACCAGAACAGGTTCTGGTAGGTCAGCACGTCGCCGCCCATCGCCGGATCGAAGAAATGCGTGCCCAGGTACTTGTCGAAGCTGATGAGGGTGACCGCCGATCCGAGCACCGGCACGAAAATCAGCTGCATGACGAACGCGCCGAGAATGCACCAGACGAAGACATTGAGCTTGCCCCACTTCAGACCGGGCGCCCGCATGAAGGCCACGGTGGTCAGGAAGTTCACGCCGCCGATGATGGAGGCAAAGCCGAGGATCAGCACGGTGAAGGAATACAGCGCCGTGTTGCCCGCCGTAATGGTCGAGTAGGGCGGGTAGCCGGTCCACATCACGTCGGGAGGATCGGGGATGAAGAAGGTCAGCAGCGCCAGGATGACGCCGACGTAGAACAGCCAGACCGACAGCGCGTTGACGCGCGGGAAGGCCACGTCCTTGGCGCCAATCATCAGCGGAATGCAGTAGTTGGCGAAGAAGCCGGTCAAGGCCGGGATCTGGAAACCGAGGATCATGATCGCGCCATGCGCATACAGCCAAACGTTATAGGTAGTCGGGTCGGCCGTGACCGTCGGGCCGATGGCCGACAGTTCGGCGCGCATCAGCAGCGCCATGATGCCGGCGACACCGAACGCAGCAATCGAGCCGATCAGGTAAAGAATGCCGACGCGCTTGTGGTCGGTGGTGAATATCCATTCCTTGAGGTTCATCTGCCTTTCCCCTTATGCCGGCGTCTTGTTGACGGTTTCCGCCGGTGCGGCGGCCTTCTTCACTTTCGCGCCTTCCGCTTCGTACCAGGCCTGATACTCGGCGGGCGGCAAGACCACCACCTGTCCGGCCATGTACGAATGCATGACGCCGCAGTACTCGGTGCAGGTGACGACATGGGTGCCCGGTTGCTGCGGATAGAACCACAGATAGGTGATCCGGCCGGGCATCGAGTCTTCCTTGACGCGGAAGTCCGGGATGTAGTGGTTGTGTATCGTGTCGCGGCTGGTCATCCGCAGCAGCACGGGCTTGCCCGCCGGCACCTTCAGCTCGTTCTGGGTTTGCACGCCGTTGGGATAGGTGTAATCCCAGCTGTACATGCCCGACTCCAGCTTGATCTCCAGCCGGTCGGCCGGGACTTCGCGGAAGGTGTTCCAAAGCTGCCAGCCATTCGCCGCAAGGTAAAAGTCGTCGGCCATGAACACGAACGAGGGGATCACCACCCAGCCGATCGCGGCTGCCGCCGACAATCTGGGTGCGGTGCCCTGCTCGTTGCCTGGTCGGCGCCGGTATTTCCAGATCAGATATGCGGTAATGAGCGCGAAGATGATGCCGATCACCGTGATGTCGATAAGCACGTCCCGCCACAAATGATCCCAGCCGGCGGCGGGATCGATGATCCTGGCGGCGGTGGGAATCGTTTTCTCGGCGAGTGCCGGACCGGTCGCAGCCAGCGCCAGCAACGCTCCGGCAGTCTTCTTGTAGTCAAACATGCAATGTCCCCCTCTTGATCTTTCTCCGATAAGCCAGCGCACCGGCGGCTATCAAACCCAAGCCCAGCAGCAGCGAACCCACGCCGATCACCAATGCATAGTTGGGCTGATAGCGACCGGTGGCGTAGTTGTAGCTGAAGCAGGCGCCCGTCAGCATGTCGAACACCGCCGTCGAGTTGGCGATGCGTTCCCAGTCGGCGTCGATCAGCGCATTCTCGATGGTCGCGGCATCCATGCGGGTGCCGTAGATGTAGCGGGCAATCCGGCCTTGCGGCGTCAGGAAAATCAGCACGTTCGGATGCATAAACGCCCGCGCCGCGTCGGACCAGAAGAAATTGAAGCCGACAGTGGCAGCGAAGGTCCTGACGTCCCGGTCCTTGAGCACGGCATGGCGCCAGCCGCCATGCATTTCGGCCGACACCGCGCCCGTCTTGGCCAGGAATTCGGCGGCGGCGTTCTGATCATCCCTGGCATCGAACGAAACGGTCAGCACGCGATAGTCGTCGCCCATCCGGAAGCGCTCTACCTTCCGCAACACGCGTGCCAGTTCGACGTTCATCGTCGGGCATGTGCCGTCGCAGCCGTAGTACGAGAGCAACAGGATAAGCGGCTTGCCGAGCAAGTCGCCGAGTGCGAACTCCCTCCCTTCGCTATCGGTCATCACAGCCCGGAAATTCGGCTGCGCGCCCAGATAGCGAACCTCGTCGATGCGCGTCACCGACGCGTCGACCGTACTGGAAAGCGGTGGTTCGCTCACCGCCATGGCCGGCAATGCGGCGATCACCAGTAATAGACCTGCGAGACGACGAAGAACCAAATGATGTCCACAAAGTGCCAGTAAAGGCCGGCGGTGCGCCAGAAGCCCTCGGAAACGTTGCCGGCGAGCGCCGGCACCAAGCCTGCCAAGAAGATGGCGAGGCCCACTACCACGTGCGAGCCGTGCAGGCCGGTGACGCTGAAGAAAATGGTGCTGAAGGCGTTGGTGGCAATCGTGAAACCGTCGTGAATGAGATGATTCCATTCATACGCGGACATGCCGAGGAAAGTTGCGCCAAGAAGGATGGTGACGAGCAGCCACCGAATGAAGCCGCTCCTGTCGCCGGCATGCATCAGGTGCTCGGCACGATGGATCGTCAACGACGAGGAAACGAGAACCGCGGTCATGACCAGGGGCAGAACTCGCGGCAACGGCACGGTGCCGGCGGGCGGCCAGACCTGGGCGGCATCAAGGCGCATGAACCAGTAGGCCGCAAAGAAGGACATGAAGATCATGGCCTCGGCTAGGATGAACCAGCCCATCGCGCCAAACGATAAACCTTCGCCATGCCCCATGGCCTCGCTGACCCACCCGGCGACGCCGCCGAGGATCATCGGGATGCCCAAGCCAAGCGCGATCACCGCCGCGAACGGCTTGTGATAGACGAACTGCAACATGAAGGCCACTGACAGGGCCAGGACGCCGAAACTGATGACAAACGGCCAGACGCTGGTACCCCAAGCCTCGTGTCCATCGTGGCCGCCGTGACCATGATGAACCGCTTCTCCTCCGTGACCCATCGTGATTCCCCCAAGTGTTGCGGTGCGTCGCGCTGCGTCTTGTCGGTGCCTGCGCTTGCGTCCGAACGATCATTATGAA
>CAYXZX010000053.1:0-16365 GCA_964469455.1 uncultured Rhodocyclaceae bacterium
CCTGACACCTTCAGCAATCAGTTCATCGATTTCATCGTTCCATTTGTAATTGGCCGTAATGGCATTACTCGTGACGAAGCAGAAGGATGGGCGACCGATATCAGGCAGGCAGGGCGGCAAGGAAACTTTTTCTTCAGCCTCAACCGTTACCTTTTTGTTGCAAAAAGATGCGCATGACCGGGACCATTGGTCGTGCGGTAGAGGGACGGCTTGCTGCCCAACAGCGTTTTTGCAGCCAATGCGTCGAGGCGCGCGGTTGAGGGCGGGCGTTCCTGAAGGTCTGCTTTTCAAGCGGCTGAGGACCGCTTTGGGTCGATTATGGCCCCTTCGCGCAATTCAGCCGTGACCGCACGCCGCGCGTCTGGCTTTGGCTGCCTATTCGAGACGATTGTCCTTCAGGAATTTCGCCACGGCGTCGCGAGCCTCTCGTTGCTCGTAAGTGCCGTGATCGCTGCCCTGGAAGGTCAGTTGACGCGCGGCTGGTCGATCGCCGAACTTGCTGGCACAACTGCCCTCGGTCGGATTGCCCGCGCGCCACGCATCGCGATCGAATGCCATCGCCAGAATGGGCGTTTCGACCGGTAGATGGATGCCGTCGAACACCGGATTCCTGGCGTGCGTGCACGTCCAGCCGGAAATGATGACGCCGCGAAAGCCTCCCAGCCGGCAGCGGGCGGCCGCTTGCCCGCCTTCGCTGTGGCCCATGAGGTAGATGTTGCGGGCATCCGCCCATGGTGCCGTCCTCAGTTGCTCCAGTGCATAGGCGATTTCCTCCTGCCGCATCGCGTGCGCCTGAGGAAATGCACCGCCCGACTTGGTCCGCGGGTCACAATTGGGCTTGCGTCCCGGCCGCGCCATGCTGTCAGGCAGCACGACCGCGAAGCCGAGACTCTTGATGAAATCGGCCCAACGCACGTCATGGCGGGGATCGATGCCGGTGCAACCGTGCATGTAGATCACGACCGGTAGAGGCTTGCTCTCCTGGATTCCGCCCGGAGCGCTTGCGAAAACCTTGCCCGGCAGATACACCTGCGCGGCTTCCCAAGTCTTCTCGACGTCCTGACCCTGCGCGCGGCTCGCCGCCGTGAACCCGGAACAAGCCACCACCAACGCCACCAACACGGCAACGCGTTGCCTCATGAGCGTTCTCCCAAACCTGGCCTTACCATAATCACAATAGCATCCGCACCCGGCGGCCGCTCAATCCCCGCGTGTCGGGATGCGGGCAACGACCGTCGCGCCGGATGATCCTTCTTCCAGTGTCGTCAATGGGGTTGCTTCGGGCATGGCGTCCTCGTGGTCGCGACGGCCGGAACAGCCGGCCGGCGCGGCGTGCCCACTATCGCACGGCGAATACCAAATACCAATTGGCGACGATCAGCGCAATCGGCACCGAGCCGACCGCGCCCGCCAGGATCCTCGCCGGCGTGCCGCCACGGCTGACTTTCAACAGTTGAAATCCGAGCCATGCCGACCCGCCGACACCAGCGGTGAGCAGCACGGCACGCAGCCCGGGCAGCCAGCCGAGCGGCACGCCTTCGGCGCGCAGGTGCGTGGCTGTCATCATCGACAGGCCGAGGAACAGGCCGATGCCGGCCAGTGGCGTCAGCGCCAAACTCAGCCGCCGCCAATCGCCGCCGGCGAGCCGCGCGGCGATGCGCATGCACGGATACGAAATGCCGCCGATTGCCAGCGCCACACCGCCGATGTAGGCGAGGATGGCGGCGCCGTCGAGCCAGGTGAACAGGTCGTTCGCCGCTTCCTGGTGGGTCAGCAGCCACCAGGGCGCGTTCGCTTCGAGCGGCCAGAGGATGTCGCGGTTCACCAGCCATTCCGCGGCAGCCTGTTTCAGGCGCACGAACCATGGATTCACCGTCCACTGGAAGGCGCCGATCGCGACGCCGAGCAGGCCGAACAGCAGCAGCACGGCTTCGCCGGTGCGCGGCGTCGGGCCGGTCAGCACTTCGGTGTCGGGCGAGCGCAGGGCGAGTTCGACGGCATCGCGATGGCCGCCGCACCGGCCGCAGGCGTGGCACTGGGCCATGCCGTCGAGCTTCCTGACGTTGAGCAGCGGCGCGCAATCGACGGCAGGGGTGCGGACGGGATGGCGCTTCCAGGCGTCGGTATCGACGCGGAAGTGGACGGGCGCGAGCCGCGCCAGCAGGGCGAAAACGCCGGACACGGGACAGAGGTAGCGGCACCAGACGCGCTTGCCCCTGCCGTAGAAGTAACCGACGGCCATGGCGGCGACGGTCGAGCCGCCGAGGATCAGCAGCGCCGCCTGCGGATATTCATAGACGCTGATCAGCTGGCCGTAGACGGTGGTGAGGATGAAAGCGACGACGGGCCAGCCGCCCCAGCGCAGCCAGCGGGGGATGGCGCCGCCACGGCCGTGGCGGCTGGCGAACTCGGCCAGCGCGCCTTCCGGGCAGAGCACGCCACACCAGACGCGGCCCACGAGCATGATGGAAAGTATGACGAAGGGCCACCAGACGCCCCAGAACAGATACTGCGCGGCGAGCGTCAGCCGTTCGTGCCACGCGGCGGCATGGGGTGGCTTGTCGCGCACGGGCAAGTCGCCCGGGGTCGTGCAAACCGCGGGATCGACAAATGACGAGGCGCCGAAGTCGCTGGAGAACAGCCGTGCCTCCGGGTTCGGCGGCGGCAGGAAGGCCGGCAGCACGACCAGCACGGTATAGAAGGCCACGATCGCCCACTGGATGCCGAGGATGAGGCGGCGCTGGCGCGCCATCCAGTCGCCGAGCCGAACCAGCCTGCCGCGGCGCGGCGGACGAAACGCGATGGTCGCGACCTGCACGGTCAGATGCCGACTTTCGTCCGCAGGCCGATGACCCTGATCGACTGAGTCCCGCCGATGCCGGCCGGCCGCTGGATCAGCTGGAAGTCCGGTGTCAGCTCGAACTTGCTGTTGACCTTGTAGCGGTAGTAGAGCTCGGCCTGTTTCTCCCAGCCGCCCGCCGGATAGCTCGCCAGCGCAAGCGAGTCGGCCCGGTAGTCGCTGCTGGTGCGCAGCGCGCCGAGCGCGAGGCCCAGGCCGTCGGCGGCGCGGCCCCAGTCGGAGCCAGCCAGTTCGGCGCCAACCGTCATGGCGCGATCGAACTTGACTTGGCCCTTGAACTGTTGGCCGTAGCGGCCAAACAGCGTCAGGTCATCCGCGACCTTCTGGTCAACCGAGGCGCCGATGCCGGCGTGGCGCCGTTCGACGCCAGCGTAGCCGGGCGCGCGGCCGTTCTGCCAGAGATAGACGCGGTAGTTGCCCGGCAGGTGGTTGAAGCGGGCCCGCGTTTCCGCCTGCGCGATGACCAGAGGCGCCGAAAGGGAACCGCTGAAGTTGGCACCCGGGCCCGACCCGAACACACCGAGTGACAGCATCCATTCCGAACCTTTCTGCTGCTCATTCACATACTGGAAAATGACGCCGGGCGCGAAACCGTAGGCGTCGGCGCCGATGTCGCCGCCGGAGTCGAGCAGCGGGTTGTGCACGAACACGTTGTTCAGGAACTTCGCCGATTCGTCGTCGGCCGCGGCGTTCTGGTCGAAGAACACGAACGGATCGATCTTGCCGAAGGTCAGGTGCAGGTGCTCGCGCGAATCGGCCTTGACGCCGTCGCGCGGCAGCGACATCTTGAGCTGGTACCAGGCCTGCGCGAGGATGGCGAAGGAATCGTCCGGACCCTCCGCCTTCTGGAAGGCCAGCGTGTTGGGCGTGCTGGTGTAGGTGGGTTTCAGCCCGACGCCGTTGCCCTGCCCGAAGCGAAGGTGGGTAAAGATCTTGCCTTCGATGTCGCCCATTTCACCGCCGGGCAGGGTCACGGAGAGGTCGCCGCGGTAGTTGGCACGCGACTCTCGTTCTCTGCTCGGCGTTCCGCCATGGCTGACTTTCTGCGCGATGCCGGTAATGCTGGCACCAACGCTGACGCCTTCCAGCGCTTCGACCTGACGTGCCTGCTTCTGCATGGAGAGCGTCTGGAACTCGACGGCCTTGAGACGGGTAATGACTTCCGGCTCCTTCTCGCTGAGGCGCTCGGAGGCCAGCGCCTTTTCCATTTCGGCGTTCTGGCGCTCGAGCGCCGCAATGCGCTCGGCCAGGCGCGCCAGCTCGCTTTTCAGGGCGGCAAGGTCGTCGGCCGCAAAAGCGGGAACGGCGAGGCCCGTCGACAGGAGAGCGGCCAGCAGCTTGACGCCCATGTCAGTACCCGCCCTTCTTGCCGACGCCGGCGTAGGTGAATTCCCACTCCGCCTCGACCGGCCTGAACCATGGACGCACGCCGGTGGCGCGGTCGGTGTGGCGGCCGAAGTGGTTGCCCTGCGGATTCTCCCGGGCATTGGGCGGAAGTATGACGAACTTGACCTTGTACCGGCCGGGGCCCTTGAGCTTGACGTTGTCGCCGTAGTGCGGGCCGTCGGCGGCCGCCATCGGCATCATTTCGCCGGCGATCACCTCGTTGCCGCCGAGCCTGGTCACTTCGTAACGGACCATCAGGTAAGGCACCCACATGCCTTCGGCAAAGCCGTTCGGGTTATTGGCCAGCGCGTGGATGTCGGCCTCGAGATGGATGTCGGAATCGGCGGCCCTGCGCATGTGGCCGTCGGGCTCCATGTCGACAGCCTGCAGATAGACGCCGGCGACTTCCATGCCCGCAATGTTCTGGGGTGCGCCAATTCGATACTCGAGCGCGACGGCGTTGATGGACACGCCAGCCAGGACAGCCGGCAACCCGCGAAGCAGGGCATGGAAACACGAAGACATGATCGACCTCCCAAACAGGAACGGCACCCATTCTAAATGCGAATTATTCCTGTTTGCAATAGGCGGCAGTTTTCTGTCTGCCGTTGGCGACAGCCGGGAAGCATCGACGGTCCGGGCTAGCCTTCGGCGCAATCAGGGAGCCAAAGCACTCATGGAGAACCAGACCATGCTCACCAAGGGATCGATTTTTCCGCCCAAGCGCGAACCCGCGCCGGCGCCTGCCACCACCATCAAGGCCCCCATGCCGGGCGCCGCACCGTCACCCGCGGCAATGCCCGCGCCGCCGGAGCCGGCACCCGCTTCGAATTTGCAGTCCAGGCTGGATGCCGCCGGCCGCGAGCCGGTCGCCGGCGCCCGGCTGACCGTCGGGCCGGGCGTCAAGCTCAAGGGCGCCGAGATCCAGGACTGCGACACGCTGGTAGTGGAAGGCAGGGTGGACGCGACCATGAACAGCCGCTTCATCGAGATCGCCGAGAACGGCTCGTTCGACGGCAAGGTCAACATCGATGTCGCAGAGATTCGCGGCCGCTTCGCCGGCGAACTAACCGCGCGCGAACACATCGTCATCCACGCCACGGGCTGCGTCAGTGGCAAGATCCGCTACGGCAGGATCGTCATCCACGAAGGCGGCGAACTCTCCGGCGACGTCCGGTCGCTGACGGCGGAGTCGGCGGGCGGCGAAACCGGCGATGGCGCCGCCCGGCTGGCGGTCAAGACGGCCTGATCATTCCTCGAGCAGGCTGCGGAGCATCCACGCCGTCTTTTCGTGGATTTCGAGGCGCTGCGTCAGCAAGTCCATCGTCGGCTGGTCGTTGGCCTTGTCGACGAGCGGGAACAGGCTGCGCGCGGTGCGGGCGGTCGCCTCCTGGGCCGCGACCAGGTTGCGGATCATCTCGGTCGCCTTGGGCACGCCTTCCGATTCCTTGATCGAGGCGAGCTTGACGAACTCCCGGTACGTGCCCGGCGCCGGGTGGCCGAGGGAGCGGATGCGCTCGGCGATGATGTCGAGCGCGTTCCACTGCTCGGTGTACTGGCCCATGAACATGAGGTGCAGGGTGTTGAACATCGGCCCGGTGACGTTCCAGTGGTAATTGTGCGTCATCAGGTAGAGCGTGTAGCTGTCGGCGAGGAAGCGCGAGAGGCCGGCGGCGATGGCGGCACGGTCCTTGCCGCTGATGTCGATGTCGATGGCGAGTGAGGCCGGAGTTTTCTTCGTCTTCATGGTGTCCCCTCGTGGGCGTTGTTGACGCTTCACATCCTAGGCACACACGATAGCTCTGGCCAATGAATTATTGGAATCCCATAGATAGGACCTGGCTATCGTTGCCGCTCAGGCGAGATCGGCGATCAACGAGGTGCGCACCGCATCGGCCGGCGTGACCGTCGCCTGATAGTCGGGATGGTCGATGCCCAGTGTCAAGGCCGCGCCGGACTTGAGCGCCGTGATCATTTCCGGACTCAGCTCGAAACGGAGGAAGTGCACCGACGAGGTCTTGTCCTCGGTCTCGCGGTCGAGGTCTTCGTTGGCGATCGGTTGGACGCACGCGAAGTCGGCGACCCGCACCCAGACGGCCTTCTCGATGCCGATCAGTTTCGCCAGCTGGATCTTGCGCTCCTCGGGGTCGGAATATTCGACCATGAAGGTCGCTTTCCAGTTGTTGCCGTCCGGAATGAGCGGGTTGTAGACGTCGAGTTCCTCCTGGATCAGTTCCGGCTCGAACATCCTTTCCAGGCGCAGCATTTCCTGCACCTGGTACTGCATGGTCAGGCGATCCTCGAAATGCAGCGTCGCGTGCTCGCCGAGCTGCACCAGGCGAGTCTTCTTGTGGGCGATGACCTTGGTGCGGAATTCCGGCCGGACACGCGCGTACTGCTCGAGGCTGTAAAGGTCGGCGTGGGTCAGCATGTTCATACTCCGTAGGCTTTCCTCATCAGGGTGATCGGATGCTCGGGGGCGCTGCCGTCACCGCGCGCATGAGCGATGTGGTGGCCAGCCATGGCGCAATCCGAGCCGTAATGCGCCGGCTCGGCCTGATTGACGCGATTGACCACCGGCTTGACGATCTTCATCGCGTACTGGTGGAACTCCTTCTTGACGGCGTAGGTGCCGTCGTGGCCCGAGCAGCGCTCGATGATGTCCACCTCGGTGCCGGGCACCAGCGACAGCGCTTCCTTCGTCTTCGGGCCGATGTTCTGCACGCGCTGGTGGCAGGCGGCGTGGTAGGCCACCTTGCCCAGGCTCGCCTTGAAGTCGGTGCGCAGCTTGCCTTCCTTGTGGCGCAACATCAGGTACTCGAAGGGGTCGAAGAAGGCGTTCTTCACCTTCAGCACGTCGGGATCGTCGGGGAACATCAGCGGCAGTTCCTGCTTGAACATCAGCACGCAGGAGGGAATCAGCGCGGTCAGATCCCAGCCCTGGTCGACCAGCCTGGCCAGCACCGGAATGTTCGCATCCTTGGCCTTCCTGACCGACTCGAAGTCGCCCAGTTCGAGCTTGGGCATGCCGCAGCAGCGCTCCTTCTCGGCGATGGTGACGGGAATGCCATTGTGCTCGAACACGGCGACGAGGTCTTCGCCGGGGCCGGGCTCGTTGCGGTTCATGTAGCAGGTGGCGAACAGCGCCACCTTGCCTCTGGTCCTGCCGGCGGGCTCGCCGGGTGTGGCGGGATCGAGCTGCTTGAAGCGGCTGCGCATCGACTTCGGCGAGTACTCGGGCAGCCAGGCATCGGCATGTATGCCGGCGACGGCTTCGAGCGCCTTGCGCATGGGTCGGATCTTGTTCACCGCGTTCACCGTCTGCGCCACCACGGGGATGCCGCAGAACTTGCCCATGAGGTCGGTGCTGGTGAGGATCTCGTCGCGCAGCTTGGATTCCTTCTGATAATGCACCGCCTTGGCGCGCAGCATCAGGTGGGGAAAATCCAGGTTCCACTCGTGCGGCGGCACGTAGGGGCACTTGGTCATGTAGCAGAGGTCGCACAGGTAGCAGTGGTCGACCACCTGCCAGTAGTCGGACTTCTTGACGCCATCCACCTCCATGGTTTCGGAAGCGTCGACCAGGTCGAACAGCCTAGGGAAGGACTGGCACAGGCTGACGCAACGGCGGCAGCCGTGACAGATGTCGAAAACGCGCTCCATCTCGTGATAGAGCGCCTCTTCATTGTAGAAGCCTGGGTTGCGCCAATCGATCGGATGGCGGGTGGGCGCTTCGAGGTTGCCTTCGCGTGCCGGGCCGGCCATGACCATTCTCCTGTGTGCCTTAGCTGAATGATGGTGTCGGGGCTGGGGGCGCTGCTGGCCACGCCGACGGCGGCGGTCTTGCGCCCCGTCCGCGGCGTGCCGTCACGGCTGACTTTCTAGCCGAGTTCGTTCAGCGCCTTCTGGTAACGGTTGGCGTGCGAGCGCTCGGCCTTGGCCAGCGTCTCGAACCAGTCGGCGATTTCGTCGAAGCCCTCGGAGCGCGCATCCTTGGCCATACCGGGATACATGTCGGTGTATTCGTGGGTCTCGCCGGCGACGGCCGTCTTCAGGTTGTCCTTGGTCGCGCCGAAAGGCAGGCCGGTGGCGGGATCGCCGCACTTCTCCAGATATTCCAGATGGCCGTGGGCATGACCGGTTTCACCTTCGGCGGTCGAGCGGAACAGCGCGGCGACGTCGGCATGGCCTTCGACGTCGGCCTTGTTGGCGAAATACAGATAGCGACGGTTGGCCTGCGATTCGCCGGCGAACGCATCCTTCAGGTGCTTCTCGGTCTTCGAGCCTTTGAGTTGCATGATGGGTCTCCTTCATGAGAAAACATTGACAGCCGCATGCCCTGTTCGGTGAATCGGCACGCTGGCGACGGGCCGGGCCGGACGCCACGACGACCACAGCTTAGGAGTGCCAGAGCGAAAAAGGAAATTGGATTTTCCTACCCGGCCGATAGCACCGCGCTATCGCCGCACCAGCGGCTTGGTGCCGGGCAGCTTGCAGTCGAGCATGGCGACGCGGAGCAGGTCGATCGCCTGATGGCGCGGGAAACTCGTGCGCCAGACGATGCCCACCCGGCGGCTCGGCATCGGCTCGATGAAGTTCTTCACGCGCAGCAGCGGATCGCTCTTCGGGATGTCGTCGACCGCCGTGGCCGGCATGACGGTGATGCCGACGCCCGACGCGACCATGTGCCGGATCGTCTCCAGCGAGCTGCCTTCCAGCACCTGCGGGCCGCCCTGCCCGGCCTGGCTGCACAGGTCGAGCACCTGGTCGCGGAAGCAGTTGCCGCGGCCGAGCATCAGCAACGGCTCGTCGAGCAGCCGGGCGGGATCGACGGTCTTGGCCTTCGCCCACGGGTGGCCCACCGGCACCAGCGCGCGAAAGGCCTCGTCGTACACGGCCTGCGCCACCAGGCCCGGCTCCTCGACCGGCAGCGCCAGGATGGCAATGTCGAGCTCCGCCGCCTTGACCTTCTCGAGCAGCACGCGCGTGTAGTTCTCTTCGAGCAGCAGCGGCATCTCCGGCGCGCGCGCATGCAGCAGCGGCACCAGCTTGGGCAGCAGCCACGGGCCGATCGTGTAGATGACGCCGAGGCGCAACGGTCCGGCCAGCGGGTTCTTGCCGGCGGCGGCGATCTCGGCGAGCTGCGCCGCCTCGCCCAGCACCTTCTCGGCCTGCGCCACCACGCGCTCGCCGATGGGCGTGGCCCGGACATCCTGCGGCGACCGCTCGAACAGGATCACGCCCAGTTCGTCCTCGAGCTTTTTGACGGCCACCGACAGCGTCGGCTGGGACACGAAGCACTTCTCGGCGGCGCGGCCGAAGTGGCGCTCACGCGCCAGCGCCACGATGTATTTCAGGTCAGTCAGCGTCATTGTTCAATGGTAATGCACTTTCCATCACCATAGTAATGCCCTATCGCACGAACAGGCCACCGCACCTACGGCATGCCGCGCTCGACGTCGCGCCTCACGATGCGCGCGGGCATGAAGGCATCGCGCAGCTTCGCGAATGCGGTTTCGGCGGCGGCGCGGTTGTCCTGACTGAAATTGCAGACGTAGAGGTCGAGCGTCGCACCGGCCAGTTCCGGCCAGGTATGCACGGCTAGGTGCGATTCCGCCAGCACCACGGCGCCGGTGGCACCGGCCGGCGCCTCGACACTGCCGAAGCCGTGAAAGGCCTCGGCGACCACGGTCAGCCCCGGCGCACCGCAGGCGGACAGGCACAGCGCCCGCAAGGCTGACACCTCCCGCAGCAAGGCGGGCGGGCAGGCACAGTCGTGAAACTCGGCGATGATGTGCAGGCCGTTCATGCCAACAGCGACGAATGACGAATGCCCATGTGCGCCATTATCGCCTCGGCCGCGCGCACGCCGTGCCAGTTGGCCTCCTCGAAGATCGACATGCCGGAGAGGTCGGCATGGGCGAACTGCAGCCGCCCCCAGCCTTGCGCGAGCGCCTGCCGCGCCGGATCATGGATCACGCCGGGCAGCGGCCGGATCATGGCGTGGCCATGGCGGAAGACATCCAGCGCCATAGTCAGCCGTGGCAGGTCGCCGTGCGCGGTCGACAACTCGTCGAGGATGGCGCTCGCCCAGGCCTCGCGCGAGGTATCGAGCAGCAGCTGCCGCGCCTCGGCGGGCGGCCGTTCGGTGAGCGCGCGGTAGTAGGTGAACACGGTCGGCCCCGGTGCGGCGCGGATCTTCTGGTGCGTGGCGACGACATAGCCAAGCCCCGGCTGATCGTACAGCACGTTGTCCCAGGAGAGCGGCGCGCCGGCGCCGGGGGCCGGTGGCTCGCGCAGCGTCAGGTTGGCGACCAGCCAGGGCGCATGGCTGCCGGCACGGGCGACGGCATCGATGGCCGGCGGCAGACCGGCGGCCACATGCGGTAGGACGAACAGCGGCGCCGCCCAGATGGCGTGCTCCGCCTCGATGCGCAGGCCACGACCTGCCGCGGCCAACCAGACATCGGCCACGACACGGTCCTTGTCCTGCTCGAGCCGCCAGACCGCGCCGTTCGCCAGCAGGCGCTCGCCCAGTTGCCCGGCGAGCTGTCGCACGATCCAGCCGTTGCCCTCCGGCGCCGTCAGCACGGCATCGCCGCCATCGCGGCTGGCGAAGTAGTGGATGCCCGCCCACGCCGAGGTCTGCCGGTAGTCCGTGCCGTAGTCGTCGCGGCAGGTGTAGTTCACATACCAATGCAGCCGCTCGGCATCGAAGCCTTCCGCAGCCAGCCACTCCGCCATGGTCAGCCGGTCCAGCATCCGCCAGCGCGCGTCGCGCGAGGACAGTGCCACCGGCAGCGCAAAGGCGCGTCGGCCGAGGGCATCGCGCGCCTGGCGAAACTCCGCCATGCGCTCGCGAAAGCGCGTGACCTGTTCGCGTTCCGCCCGGCTGGCGCCGAGGCGCGGCACCAGCCCCTCCTCCCACAGGCCATGGCGGTAGATGCGCTCCTGCGGCGCGTGGCAGAGGTAGCGCTCGTCGTAAATGCCGTCTTTCAGCACCCCGAGGTCGACGAGCAAGGTCTTGACCGCCACCGCCTCACTGCCCGGCAGCGGCAGATAGTGCGCGCCGAGCGGGTGCGGCGAAACGGGATTCTCGCCGTGGCGCGCATTGCCGCCGGCGCGGCCTTCGAGTTCGACCATCAAGTAATCGCGCATGCCGTCGCGATCGAGCCGCCAGGCGGCCGAGAGTCCGGCAATCCCGGCGCCGATGATCAGCAGCGGCACGCGCCGCGTTTCGCTGGCCGCCCCGAAACCGCGCTCGCGCAATCGATGGCCGAGTTCCAGTCCGCTGCCCGACAGCGTGCCGGGCGGCAGGGGCGGCGGCGACTTGCGGCCGCAGGCGATCAGCGGCGCACAGGCCGCGGCGGCAAGGAAATCCCGGCGTGTCGCCACGGCTGACTTTCAGTGCATGACGTGCCGCCACTCGGACTCGAAGACCCGCACCAGCGGCTGGTCGTCGAGGCGGTTGGGCGGCATGTCCACACGCGCCATGTCGGCGGGAAAGTCGAACAGCACGGCCGTGCCTTCGGGGGTGAGGAAGCGCAGCGGCACGGTGTAACGTTCCGGCGGCGCGTAGGGCTGCCGGCCGGCGATGATGTAGCCCCATTCGCCGAAGCTCGGCACCAGCGCGTGATAGGGCGCCGTGCGCAGCCCCACCGCCTCCAGCGTCGCCACCACGGTCCAGAACGAGCGGCGCGCGTAGTAGGGCGAGGTGGCCTGCACCACCAGCCAGCCGCGGGGCGTCAAACGCTTTTCCAGCAGGCGATAGAAGCCCGTCGAGTAGAGCTTGCCGATCGAATGGCTGGTCGGGTCGGGAAAGTCGGCGACGATGAAATCGAAACTCTCGTCGGCCTCTTCCAGCCAGCGCGCGGCGTCGGCGTTGACGACCTTCACCTTCGGCGACGCGAAGGCATCGCCGTTGAGCCGGCGCAGCAGCGACGCGCTGGAGAACAGGCGCGTCATGGCCGGGTCGAGGTCGACCAGGACGATCGATTCGATGTTGGAATACTTGAGGATCTCGCGCAACGCCAGGCCATCGCCGCCGCCCAGCACGAGCACGCGCCGGGCCTGCGGCAGCGTCGCCAGCGCCGGGTGCACCAGCGCCTCGTGGTAGCGGTACTCGTCATGCGACGAGAACTGCAGGTTCTGGTTGAGGAACAGGCGCACGTCGTCGCGCCAGCGCGTCACGACGATGCGCTGGTAGGGCGTGGTCTCGGCGTGGATGATGTCGTCGGCGTAGATCCAGCCCTCCGCCAGCGTGGTGATCCGTCCGGCGCCGGCCATGCCGGCAAGCAGCAGGCCGACGCTGCCCAGCGCCGCCACCTGCAGGCCGCGGCGGCGGGCCAGTTGTGCGCGAAACAGATGGAGCGCCCAGAGCGCGACCAGCGCGTTGACCAGGCCGAACAGCAGCCCCGTGCGCACCAGCCCGAGGTGCGGCGCCAGCAGCAGCGGAAAGATCAGCGAGACGGCCAGCGCGCCCAGATAGTCGAACGAGAGCACGCGCGCCACCAGCTCGTTGAAGGCCACTTCGCGCTTGAGGATGCGCATCACGATCGGAATTTCGAGGCCGACCAGCACGCCGACGGCCAGCACGGCACCATAGAGCAGCACGCGGAAGGGGCCGAAGTTGCCGGCGAAGGCGACGAACAGGCCCGCGGCGGCAAAGCCGCCCAGGAGGCCGACGGCAATCTCGACTATCACGAACGTGCCGACCAGGTCGCGCACCACGTACTTCGACAGCCACGAGCCGACGCCCATGGCAAAGAGATAGGTGCCGATGACAGTGGAGAACTGGGTGACCGAATCGCCGAGCAGGTAGGAGGCCAGCGCGCCGGCAACCAGTTCGTAGGCCAGCCCGCAGGCGGCCACCAGGAAGACCGAAGCGAGCAGAGGCAGTTGCAGCCGGGCCTGTGCCGATTGCGCTTCGCCCGCCGCGACCGTTTCAGCCATGGATCGCCGCGGCGACGATGATGGCGATGCCCAGGCACATGGCGGCAACGACGATGGCCAGCGCCTGATTGCGCTCTTCGACCAATTGCCGCCACAGGTCGTAAGGCGTGATCTTGTCGACCACGATGAAGGAGATCCAGAAAACGATGACGCCGAGAATCGAATAGACCAGCGAGTTGAACAGTATTTTCGGATCGAAGAAGTTCATCGTCTGCTCCTTTACTTGTGGAAGGTGCCCCGCCCCGCGGAGCCATGCGAGTGCTGCGTCGCGGTATCGTCGAAAAGGCCGTTGCCGCGGTACTGGTTGTAGCCGAACACGCCGAGCGCCAGGATGCCGAGGATCAGATAGAGGCGTGCCATCATTCGTCGTCGCCCCCGCCGCCGTCGCCGCCGCTGGTGACGATCGGATGATCGCTCTCGGCCCAGCGCCGGGTCTCGAAGCCGAAATGGCGGATGCGGGTGTAGATCGGAAAACTGGCCAGAAAGGCCAGCAGCAGCAGCAACGAGAACCAGCTGGGCCCGGCGCGGCGGACGGTCAGTCTGTCGGTCGCACCCGGCGCACCGGTGTCCATGTCGGTCTCGACCGCCAGGACGTAATGCCCCGGTGGCAGGTCGGCGAACACCACCTCGTCGCTGCGCGAGCCTTCCGACCAGCTTTCGCCGTCCTCGACGCCCTGGTAATAGCCGATCTCGCGGCTGGCGTGCCAGTTCTCGCCGGTATCCTGGTTCACCAGCGTCGCCGCGACACCGACCCAGTTGTTGTTCAGCGTGGTGTCATGGCTGACTTTCAGGCGGTTGGTGCGGCCGTCGAGCACGAACTGCCCGGTGAGCCGCGGCTCATCGTCGTCGGCGGTCAGCGTCAGCTGCTGTTCGAGCACCTTGCCGCCCGGCCCGAAGGCCAGCAGCAGAAGATGAAGCGCGAGGCCGAGGATGGCAAACCGCCAGAAGCGCCGGCAGATCCGCCGATGCCCCGCCTCATAGGGATTCGGCTGGTTGGCATAGATGCCGAACGGCGGCGGCAGCGGCGTCTTCAGCGCAAATGCCGTCGTCAATTCCTCGGCGGCGACATACTCGGCGAGCGTCCAGGTCACCTCGCTGGTCGTGCGTTCCTGCGAGAGCATGAAGGGCGGCGCCACGAAGTCGTCGACCTGCGCCTCGTCGTCGAGCGAGACACGCCACGGAAACTGGCCGATCACGTAATCGACATGGGCGCGGTAGCTCTGGAAGTGCTTGTACTCGCGCCCGTCGTCGCGCACCCGGTTTGCCGTTGCCTTGACGGCGCGCGAGAGCACGCGGGCGATGTTCCAGTGGCCGTCCGATTCGGTCAGCCAGAGCTGCCGCCGCTGCGGCGTCAGCAGCAGGTATTCGCCCCACCGGTAATCGACACCATCCGCACGCATGCGCCGGCGCATGTAGCCGACGATCTCGACGTCCTCGCCGCGCAGCTTGCCCTTCGTGCCGAGCGCGAGGGTCGGCTGGACGATCTTGCGGTCACTCGCCCGTTCGAGCAGCTTGACGCGCTCGTCGCGCGGATCGAGCAGCGCGCCGCAACTGCCGCAGCCGATGGTCTTGATATCCGTGTGATCGACCTTGAGCGGCGCCCCGCAGGATGGGCAGTCGAACGCCCGTGCCTGCACGGTGACGTTCGGTAGCGGCACGTCCTGGCGCAGGTTGTTCCAGCGCAGGCTTTCGAAGTCGACCGCCTCGCCTTCGAAGAAGATCGGCCGCTCTTCGCTTTCGCTGTAGTCGAGGGTCGCGTAGCCGCCAGCTTCGTCGCGCAGGTCGGCCACCGGGGCGGGATAACCCGCGCCGACCTTGAAGGGCAGCTCGCCTTCGCCGCCGACGCATTCCGCCTTCAGCAGGTTGGTCAGCGTATAGGGTCGGCCATTGAGGCGCAGCGACTGGCCGACCTCGAGATTGGCGAAGGGTGGCGGCGCGCTGCCGAGCGGTTTCAGCTCCGACATCACGTACTCGTCGCCCGCCTCGGACAGCCAGCCGCTCTTGCCGTCATCGAAGAGCAGATGCCACTCGTTCCACAGCCCCTGCTCGTAGCGCAACTGGATGCGTCCGATCAGCCCGAACGGACGGCCGCGCCAGACACCCTCGGCACCGCGCTGCAGCGGGCTGCGATCGTCGAGCAGCGCCGCCATGCGGCCGAGGTTGGCGAGATCTTCGCCCTGCCGGATCAGCGTGCTGCGGCAGTAGTCGCAGACCGCCAGCACCGACGCCGCGGACTTGAACTCGACCGGGGCGCCGCACGATGGACAGCGGGCGGTCTGCGCCATCGCTCGAAGCGGCTTAGGCCAGCTTCTTCAGGAGTTCCGTCTTCTTGGCCTCGAACTCGGCCTGCGTCAGGATGCCCTTGCCGACCAGGCCGTGCAGCTTCTCGATGGTCGCCACCACCTCGTCGGCCGAGATCGGCGCGACCGCCGGCCCCGGTACCGAGGGGGCGGACGGGGCGGACGGCGAAGCGCCTTGGCCGAGCGCCTGCGCCATCGTGTTCGCCACCTGCTGGCCGAGCCCGAGCCCGACGCCGACACCGGCGCCGATGCCGGCCAGGCCGCCCTCGTTCTTCGCCGCCAGCGGAATGGCGTCCGCCGTTTGCAGCTGCGTGTAGGCCTGCATGCCGCCGATCATGTTGACGCCGATGCGGCGGTCGAGCTGCGCCTGCAGTTCCTCCGGCAGCGAGATGTTCTGCACCACCAGGCCGTCGAGCGCCAGTCCGTAGCCATTGAAGACCGGCGCCATCTTCTCGCGCAGCGCGCGGGCGAACTCCTCCTGATTGGCGGCCATGTCGATGAAGGCGACTCCGGATTCGCCGAACAGGTCGGCGATGTGGCCGACGATGGTGCTGCGCAGCTGGCTTTCAAGCTGCTCCGTCGTATAGCGCTCCAGCGTCCCGGACACAGTGAGATGAAATAGCTTGGGGTCGACCAGATGGTAGGCATAGATGCCGAAGGCGCGCAGCCGCACCATGCCGAATTCCTGATCGCGGATGGTGATGGCGTTGGGCGTGCCCCACTTGCGGTCGAGCCGCTGGCGCGTGCTGAAGAAATAGACGTCCGACTTGAAGGGCGACTCGAACAGCTTGTCCCAGTTCTTCAGGTAGGTGAGCACCGGCAGCGTCTGCGTCGTCAGCTTGTACATGCCGGGGCCGAAGACGTCGG
>CAYXZX010000054.1:0-16247 GCA_964469455.1 uncultured Rhodocyclaceae bacterium
GTCTTGGCCGTTGACTCGGTGCTGTTACCTGCACTGTTGGTGGCATGCACCGTGCAGTTGTAACTGGTACCGTTCACCAATCCCGTGACGGTCAACGGCGACTCCAGACCGCTTGCCGACTTGCTTGATCCCCCGCCCGCCGCGGTGCAAGTCGCCATATAACCGGTGATCGTGGCGCCGCCGTTGGACACGGGCGCGGTAAAGAAAACCTTGATGCTGCTGTCACCCGGCACGAGGCGCGTAAGGGACGGCGCACCGGGAACCGTGGCGGCCAGGGTCACGCTATTCGAAGTTGCCGACGCCGGCCCCTGCTGGCCAGCCGAATTCGTCGCCACCACCGTGCACGCGTATGTGCCGCCAGGTGTCAGCCCGCTCACGGTAATGGGCGAAGCCGAGCCCGTGTTGCTTTGCGTGCTGCCGCAGGTGGCCGTATACGCAACGGGGTTGCCCGCGCCAGCCGCCGCGCCAGTGCCCGTCGTTCCCCAGGAAGCCGGCGGGCCAAATGCGATGCTGATGGCCGCAGCGCCGGCCTGACTGGCCGTGCCGATCACAGGAGCACCAGGTGGTGTCGCGGCGTTGGCGCCATAGAGCGTCACGGTGATCGACTTGGTTCCGCTACCTTGCAGCGGCACCGCGTGGCTATCGCTAGCCGTATTTCCCGGGGTGAGGGTGGCGCGACCGGGAACCTCGACGTACGACCACTTGCCGGTGGCATCCCAATAGAGGTCGCCATAGGTCAGTTTCTGGTAACCGGCACCGGCGGGCGTTGCACCCAGGAAGCCGGTAACCGTCATCGCGGTTCCGGTATTGACCGCCGCGACCGGCGCCGCCAGCGCGTTGAGTAGCGCCATGTCGTCGCGCACGGTCAGCGTAGCCACGGCAAGCGTCGCTCCGCCGGCGGCCTGGTCGGAGAGCACCAGCTGAATCTGTCGCTCGGGATTTGCGATCGAGTCTGCCACCGTGGTGATGCGACGCGTGACGCTGGTTGTCTGGCTCGAGCAGTCCAGGATCGCGCTCGACTCCGTCCAATCGCGGCTATCCTGGCTTGCCCCACTGGTGAGCAGATACAGCGACCCGCTGCTCTTGGTGCCGCAAGCGGCCACGATGTCGGCATACTGTCCCTCGACGAGATTATCCCGCTGAACAGTCAAGGTGCCGCCGCCGTCGAACACGCCAGCGCAGAACACGGTGACGTTACCGCTGCCGTCGTACGTTACCTTGCCATAGCGACACTGGGTGGTGGATCCCGTCGCCAGCCCCTGCAAGGTCACCGTGGCTGCCCATACTTCGCCTCTTGGGAGCATGACCAAGCCGAGCAGACACAAGAGCATGCCCCCCCATGACCACAGCCAAGCACGCGACAGACGGATAGAAAAAGCCATCAAAACTCCCGGCGTTGGAGAACGAGAACGCACCCAGATACACCGCCTACGCCGGCCATCGCTTACGCCATGTTGAGGCCACGATGACCGCCGTCAGAAAAGAAAACGCTCCCTTCCTTGGTTCGAAGGGGCCATGCGCATCGGTATCCTTACTTTGTAATCATTATAAAGGATAAGCGTCCGCCGCTACCACGGAGCGGCCAACCCGCCGGTGCCGTGCCGGTCTCGCCGCCCGAGCGCCAGCGACGTATCAGTCGCTGGTGTCGATGCGCCGGCAAGCCCACCGATAGGCGCTGTAATCCACACGGCGCGAGTACAGCGCGGTGATCCAGACGGTACTCGCGACGACGAGGCCGACGATCAGCCAACCGGAAAATGCGCCGGTGCCCAGGGGAAAGATGCCCGTGATCGTCAGCAGGCTCATCACCAGCGGATGCCCAAGATAAAGGGCATACGACTGATTACCGAGGGACACGCTCCAGCGTTGCCACCGAATGCGCCCCTCGACGGTCACAACCGCCATCAACAGGCCAACCGCCGCCAGGCCAAACGAACCCAGCCGCTGAATTTGATGGGTTGGCAACGCGCCGTCGTGCACGCCGGTCCAGACCCCCAACAGCAGCGCAGCCACACCCGCGACGGCAAACCGGCCGCGACGCCGTGGAAACCATGCGGTGTGCCAGCTCGCTGCAACTAGCGCCCCCCCGCAGAACTCCGCGACAAATGGCGACAGGAAGAACCAGCCTTCGGTCGCACTGCCATCGAGTTCACCGGGAAACCAGGCCAGCAGCGCAAGGTTGGTGGCGATCACGGCCAGGAACACAACCACCACGATCAACAGGCGCCATCCTCGGCCAAGCAGCAGCAGCATGGCAAACGCACCGTAGAAGTAGAGTTCGAATGTCAGCGACCACGAGACGCTGATGAGCAGGCGCCGATCATGCGGCTCCATCAGGAAAAACGAGCCTGCCAGGTTGGCATCACTCAGCACCTGGGACGCCAGGATGGCAAACATGATCACCGCCACAGCGAGCATCGGCCAATAGCCGAGATAGATCCGGGCCAGGCGTCTCAGCAGGAAGCGTCGTGCCGTCGCAGGGCCGACGACATCGTGCGTTCCATGCCAGATGACGAAACCGCTGAGTACAAAGAACAAATCCACACCGGAGAACCCCCAGCGGGCAACGCTCGCGATCGCCGGTGAAATGGCATCGAAACCGGACGCCATGGCAAGATGAAACAAGAGAACGTAAGACGCCGCCGCACCCCGCAGGACCTGCAGGCCATCGAGACGCCCTCGCTGCCGGGGTGGCGAGGTCACTCGCTGACCACTCGGTCTGACGCCCTTGCCGATCGCTGCTGTAGCCATGCCCAGGCCTGTTCACGAATCTCCCGCAGTGGATCGGCCGCGATAAACCGACGCACCATGTCGTCGTAGTGCGGATAGCGGGCCAGCAGCCTGGCGCCGTTCTCGCGCATCAATCGTGGCTTGTCGTCGCTGAACGAACATCCGCCAGTGTGGGCAACGAAGGCGTCGTCGCAGATGACATTCCTGTATCCGGCAGCGCGAGTGCGCATGCAGAAATCATTTTCTTCGCCATATCCCCTGCCAAACGTCACCGCATCGAAAGCGCCAACGGTGTCGAGCAATGAGCGGCGTATGTACATACAGAATCCCACCGCAGTGGGAATGTCCGGATAACCCGGCCGGCGCCGCGTCAAAGCCGCCGCGATCTCTTCGATCGGTGGCAGGGAATCGAGCGAACGGTTGACACACAGATCGGGGAAAGAACATATCTCGGCGTTGTTGGAAAAAGGCGTAATGGTTCCGATCATCGAGTCGCTGTCAGCGCAGCGAAGGATTCGCTCGAGCCATCCAGGCGTCACCAGCGTGTCCGAATTAAGCAGAAGGATGTCGCATTGCGGCTGCAGCGCCATGCCCAAGTTGGCCGTTGCGACAAACCCGAGATTGCTCTCGTTGCGGAACATCCTGACCGGTGCGGAGGAACGTACCGCCAATTCCCGAAAATAAGCCCGGACTGCAGGGTCGGGTGAGGCATCGTCGATCAGGGTGAGACCGAACAACCCGGCAGGTGTATGCCTGAGCACGCTAGTGACGCAGGCTCTAAGGTCTTCGGCGGCGTTATAAACGGGAACAACGATTTCGGTTCGATGGGCCAGCATGGGCGAAAGGTTATCATCCGGCCAGTCAGTTGAGAGAGTTTCCTCATGTCCGCCGCCAGTTCCAATCCTTCGCCAGCCCTTCAGGACGCTTTCCGGCTCCTGCGACAAAACCGGCTGCAAGAGTCAGCCGCGGCATTTCGCCGCATCCTCGCCATGTATCCCGGAAATGCCGAGGCACTGCACGGCCTGAGCAGGGCGCAGATGTCGCTCGGCCACGCCGACGAGGCAATCGCAACGGCGCGCACCGCGGTGGCGGCAGCGCCAGACAACCCAGCCCTGCATTACGCATTGGGCATCATGCTCGACGATGCCAAGGCATTGGACGGGGCGGTCCTGGCCTATTCAGCCGCCGTCAGGCTCAAGCCGGATTTCGTGCAGGCATGGAACAACCTCGGCAGCGCCCTGTTCGACCTGGGCCGCCGCACCGAGGCAATTCAATGCCTGAACAACGCTACGACCCTCGAGACTGGTGCCCCGGCCTACCATGCCAACCTCGGCCGCATGCTGTTGGCAAGCGGCCAGCCGGAGGCAGCGGCCATGCAGTTCGGCACCGCACTCACCCTCGAAGAGCGCGCCGCTGGGGGACGAAGCGCCAACTATCCGCTTTACGCCAAACTTGGCGAAGCCCTGGAGCAGGCTTGCGCGGAAAAGCTGGCAATGCCTGCGGTCGACGTGGCCGGAACCATCGATCTGCTGCGACGACTGGCGCAGCATTCCGCCTTGGTCGATCATGCCGAGCGGGCGATGGCCCTGAACGAAAAGATCGTCAGCCTGGATCCGACCAACTGGCCATCACGCTTCGCACGAAAACGCATCCTCCCAGCTATCGCCGCCTCTGCCGGGGCAATGAAAGCGGCGCGGCGGCGCTACGCCGAGGGGCTCGATCAGTTGCTGATCGACGTCGCCGACGCAACGATTCGCAGGGACAGGGACCAGATTGTCGCGGCCGCGCGATCGGACAGCATCTTTCACCTCGCCTATCAGGGCGAAAACGATCGCCCGCTCCAGGAACAGCTCTCGGCCATTTGGAACAGCCTGCTCGCCTGCATCGTTCCAGACTGCCAGCAGCCCATCGTCCGGCAGGAGCACGGCCGCCCCCGGCTGCGTGTCGGCTTCGTCGGGTCCCACTTCCGGCAGTCAACCATCGGACGGTACTTCGCTTCATGGATCATGGAACTCGATCGCGAGCGCTTCGAAACCCATGTCTATATGATCGATCAACCTGCTACGGACGCCCTGACCGCCGCCATTTCGTCACGTGTTCACAAATGCGTTAACCTGACGGGCGGATTTTGCGAGATTGCCCGAGACATACGCAGCGAGAACCTCGATGCTGTGATCTTTCCGGAACTTGGCATGGACATGCCAACCTTCGTCCTGGCCAGCCTCCGTCTCGCGCCCGTGCAATGCGCAGCCTGGGGCCATCCCGTCACCAGCGGCCACGCGAACGTTGATTATTTTTTCTCCTCGGAATGGGCGGAGCCTGCCGACGGCCAGACGCATTACACCGAATCGCTGGTTCTGCTGCCCGGCCTGGGCACCCGCTACACGGCGGAATTGCCAGCCGAAGGCCTGACGCGGGCGGACTTCGGCTTGCCGACCACGGGGCCGCTGTTCTTTTTCCCCCATTCGCTATTCAAGATCCATCCCGACTGCGATGATCTGATAGCCCGAGTCCTCGCCGCCGCACCGGATAGCCACCTTGTCACCATCTCGCGGGAAAATCCGTGGCTCACCAATGCCTTCATGGCCCGCTTGCATGATGCCTTGAAGCGCCATGGCGCCGAGAAGGCGCAAGTTCTATTGCTGAAGGGCATGCCACACGACCGCTTTCTCGCCTTGGCCGGTCTCTGCAACGCGATGCTCGACACGCTGCACTGGTCGGGTGGCAACACGACGCTGGACGTCCTGACCGTCGGCCTTCCGGTCGTGGCCTTACCCGGGCAATTCATGCGCGGCCGGCAGAGCGCGGGCATTCTGTCGGCAATGGGCCTGACCGAACTGATTGCCGATACGCCGGAGGCATTCATCAGGATCGCGTACCGGCTGGCCAAGGACCCCGCATGGCGGCAGGAATGCTGCCGCCGCATCCGGGCCGGCCACGCCTTGCTGTTCGACGACCGGCGGCCGATCAATGCGCTGGAGCAATTCCTGATTGCGGCGACCGCGCCCGGCCACAAGATGGCGGAGCCCAGCCTCCGTTGATCGGATAGGGGAATTCTCCAGTCTCAGTCGATCAAGACCCAAACGGTCACCAGCCAGCCCATGACGGTAAGCATCAGCTGCCTGTCGCGCAGGACTTCCTGAACCGGATCACCGCCGGCCCCGCCATGAAGGAGGAACACGTACCTCAGGATGCCATAACACGCGATCGGCACGGTCACCATCAATCGTGCATCACCGTGCAGGGCGACCGTTTCGGCACTGACCGTATAGAGGCTGTAGCCGATCAGGGAAGCCGTCGCGGTGATGCCGATGAACTGATCGAGCATCGCAGTCGAATAGCGCGCCAGCACCGGGCGATGCACCGGACCGGCATCGGCAAGCTCAAGCAGTTCGGCGCGCCGCTTGGCGAACGCGAGAAACAACGTGAGCATCAAGCCCGTGAGCAGCAGCCAGTGCGACGGCGCAATCCCGATGCCGACCGTGCCGGCCAAGATGCGCAACATGAAGCCGGCAGCAATGATGAATGCATCGAGCACCGGCACCGTCTTCATGCCAAGCGAGTACGCGATATTCAGCCCCAGGTAGGCGGCGAACACCCATAACGCCTGGGTCGAACTAGCGGCGATGATCAGGCCCGCCAGCAGGCAAGCCAAGCCGACGGTCACTGCGGTTGCCGTGCCGACCGCCCCCGAGGCGATCGGACGGTTACGCTTTCTCGGATGCAGCCGATCCTGGTCCCGGTCCATCAGATCGTTGAAGACGTACGTTGCCGAGGAGAGCAGACAGAACGCGGCGGCAGCTGCCCACGCCGCCGCAACCATGCCGGCATCATCCCAGCCATGCCCGAACAGAAGACCGACCAGGACAAAACCGTTCTTCAGCCACTGCTCGACGCGCAGCAGCATCAGGATCGGTCGCAGACGCATCGCCATGAGCACGCTACCGATCTCTATCGAAGGCCGGCACGCCGTCGGAACCTTGCATCACTGGCACGAAGCCTCTCCTTTCCCGGCCTCGACGAATTCGTCGGCTATCTGTTGATAGCAGTACACCCGTAACACCTCGACATTATCGAACACGCCTCTGCCGCCCGGCATCGTGACCCAGTGGCCGAACCCCACTGCCTTCGTTCGATCGCCCGGCACATCGATCGGGCGATACCATGGCAAGGAATCGCGATGACTCAGGGTGAACATCGGTGGTGATTCCGTATCAATGATGCAACGATCAACGCGGGGATCATTCGCGAGAACCTTGACCATCGCTTCAGCGGCGAAGCTGAACACGCCGTCACCGGCACCCAGAAAGCGCATCCGGCACGAAAGCCCAGCCGGAGGAGCGCCGACGACCGCAGCTCGCGCCGCCGCCTTGGCGATACGCGCCGACCACCCCGACTTCAAGGGCCAGATCGATGCGACGCCGTTGCTCCGGGCCAGGCAGGCCGCCAGGATGACCATGCACGCCAACGCCACGACGCGGTGCATTGTCGATATTCGCGCTTGGCCCGTCGTCCCGACCAGCGCCTTCGTGGAACCTGCCACCAGCAGCAAGATGCCGGCCGAGCCGAAGAAGTAGAAGCGCTCGACGAACATGCCGGACGCTCCGCCATCGAGCTGGGCAAACTCGACGATCGTGCCAACGAAGTGGGGCGCCTGGATCAGGGGCACCAGCGTGACGATGCCGAGGCCAAGCGCAATGACGGGCCGCACGCCAACCGCAACTGCCGGGTTCCTGCCGCTCAGTCGCCACGCGATCGCGATCATTGCCAGGACAGCCATGTCAAAGACCGCCGACATTGCCGCCGAAACCGAAGTAGCACGGGAAAAAACCAAGGCACCTGGAAGCCACCTCCACCATTTGATGAAACCCGAGAGCATGTCCGGGAACAGATCTCCGGAGCCGTGAGGCGGTCTCAACGGGATGCCGAGATGATGGCGCCAAACGAGGCCCACAAGCGCCAGCATCACAGCGAACGTCACCGAGGTCACCATGCGCCTGGTCGAATGCGGCAAGGCATCTCTACCGGCATCACTGCCCAGCGCCAGCACGAGGACCATCATGGGCGGCAGGGCGTACGCCCATTCCTTCGACAGCAGGGCTCCAGCCAGGAGCAGACCCGAGCAGGCCAGAGCGGTGCCGTCGCCGCGTCGCAGATAACGCAGCCAGCAAGTGAGGGCGCCAACAGCGAGCGGCATGGCCACCAGGTCGAACCTGTCGGACAACCACAGGGCGGCGCTGACGTTACCTGGCAAGGCCATGAATATCGCGGCAACCAGAGATGCGGCCCGACGCGACCACTGCAACTCGCGCAACAACCCATACAGTGCCGCACCGCACAGACCCAGCAAGAGCGAATTGCACAGGTATTGAACCGATGGCGCGCCCGATAACCGCTCGACGAGCCACCAGACGATCATGGGCAAGGGCCGATAGAGGTAACCGCCGAAGGGGAACTCGTGCGCGAAGAAAGTCAGCGGACCCTCTGCCTGACGTACCAGTGCAACATAGGTATAGTCATCTGAATACAGACTCGCCCCCAGTGCCGGCCAAAGCAGGGCGATGCCCCACGCGAGCAGCAGCCCGATTGCGGCCAGATCCTGGCGTCCCTGCCGCATCGCGGACGGAGGACTCACCGCAAGCCCCGCAGCGACAGTAGCCAGTCCTGCCAGGCCACGACAGGCCCAGGGTCGTCGAAGACCTTGGCACGCGCACCCGCGATACGAGCTGACCAAGCCTCCCGAAGATGAACATCGCTGGCGATGGCAACGGCCCGACGGACGTAATCATGGTCATCGGCGACGATCAGGTCCATCAGATTCATCAGTTCGAGCATTCCCGCCGTCTGCCGCCCGCGCATGAATCTTCCAGGCCTCGTCACGACGGGGAGTCCCGCAACCAGGGCATCGAGCGTCGTGTTGCCTCCCGACCAGCCGCTCGTGTCGAGGAGGACGTCGCAGAGACGATTGAGCGCCAGATACCTGGGCCGCGTCTGATGCGGAAGCAAGCACAATCGATCCATGCCGAGGTTGCGTCGCGCCAGAACAGGCGCCAGGCGACGAAACAGCTGACGGTTCATCGCCGGTTCGACCCCTGCGCAAAATACCAGGATGCCGTCTGGATCGGCGGCGAGAATCTCGGCAAGTCGTCCGTCTTCCTCCGGGTGCATCTTGTAGGGTGGATGAGGCAGCAGATAAAGATGCGCGGACTCGGGCAACCCGAAGTCGGTGCGCGCTAGTCGCTGAACTTCCAAAGGGGGCAGGTAACGCGTGCCCAGGCCCGGAAACCTTATCAGTTTCTCGGTGTAATGGCCGTCCGCATCTGGAGGCTCCATGATGGCGCATGACAGGAAATAGTCGATGGTCGGAAGGCCGCTGGTGACTGGATGGCCCCAGGCTGCGCATTGCACGGGCGCGAGCCTCAGGGCGGCCAGCGCATAGGCTCGACCATCCATGCCGAGTTCCGGATATACCAGCACGTCCGGCGACGCGTCGCGAATCCGTCGCGCCACATCGGCGAGGGGCATGGCGTCGTCGGCCCTCACAACCCGGCGAGCACCGGCAGTCAGCCGTGCTGTCATACCGTCCTCGATATGCCCCAGCAGAAAAACCGAGATCTCGAAGCGGTCCGGATCAAGATCGGTCAGCCAGGATCCGAAATAATGCCCAATCGTGCAATCACGCAGAAACGAACTTGCGAACGCAACCCGCAGGGGCCCTTCGTCCCGCAGTGACAGGTTCGGAGAGCATTCCTGAACTTGCCCGGCGACCAGCAATCTCACCAGCCGGGCGTATCGCGACTGCAAGGCGCGATCGTCATGCCCCTGATAGGCCAAATAGAAATTGGTATGGCGTTGCAGAGCAAGAAGACATGCCGGATCCGACATGCCGCCACTCTCGGCGAGTTCAGTCAGCTCCGCCAGGCCCTCGGCGAAATCCGCGCGAGCGGCATCGATTGCTTCGACGGACGCCGGCACCGCGGGCAATGCCAGCGCAGCGCCGAAGCGGGCGCGGCAGTTTTTCGGCTCGAGACCGACAAGCTCGCGCAGGCCGCTCCGTGCGAACGAGGCTTCCCCGACCCGCAGGGCCAACCGTCCCAGGTTTCTCAGTGCCGCGAGGTAGGCCGGCTGGAGTTCCATGGCACGCGAAAATGCGGCCAAGGCCTCTTCATCACGCCCTCCGTCCTCAAAGGCGAGGCCCAGATTGTTCCAGGCCTGAACGAAATCGGGCTTCAGGGCCACCGCCTCGGTGAATGCGGCCCTGGCCCCTTCAAGGTCACCAGCCTCCTGGAGGGCGACACCGAGGTTGTAATGCAGGCCGGGATGCCATGGTGCAACGTCCAGCCCCGCGCGGGCCCTGGCGATGGCTTCGTCGTGCCGATTCAACGCAGGCGCGCCAAAAGACGGCGCCACGATGCAAGCAACGGACCGTGCCCGTCCCGATAACCGACAACGCGAGCCGGATTGCCGACGACCACCGCGTAGGGTTCGACATCTCGGGTAACAACGCTCGCGGCACCCACCACCGCACCGTCCCCGACGCTTCTGCCCTCAAGCACGGTTGCCCCGGCACCGATCCATGCACCCCGGCCGATACGAATCGTCCCGCGAGTGATGGGGTTCCGCGCCACGACCGGGTCGTGGCCATGGATGGCGTGGCCCGCCGAGAGCAGCCGGACATGCGGCCCGATCAGGACATCGTCGGCAATCGACAATCCGCCCTCACCGGAAACATAGCTCCCGACATTGATCATGACCCGGTCACCAACCTCCAGGCTCGCCGCGTCGTCTCCCAGCAGCAACCGAACGTTGTCGAAAATCGTGACATCCCGGCCCAAGCGGATTGCCGCGTCCGGGTGGGTCGTCTTCGGCCGGAAAACGCTGACGCTGGGACTGATCCGACATCCTTCACCCATGACGTCGATGCCGTCAAAAACCAGCACCGAAGGCGGGAAGCCGATGAAAGTCTCGCTCATGGCCGCCCGCGCCAATGATGGGGCAAGCGGCAAAGACCCAGCTCGCGCGTATCACCCGATACATCGAGCGTGCGTTCGACATGGTCGAACATGCGTAGCCCCTCCGGATCCATGGCATGACCGCGGACGCGATAACGCCCGGGCAATAACTGAAGGGCCGGGTAACACAAGGCAAATCGAAACATTCGATTCCCGTCCGGAATCAAGCGGAAGCCATCCATGTCGCTGACAATGCCATAGATTCCGGTCCCATCCGCGCGGACCAAACCGATGGCCACGTTGGGCGCCCTGCCATCCGGCGAGTAAACGGATCCCGTCACGACCAAGTCTTCCCCCATCGCCAGCGTGAGCGGGGCATTTCCGCCCACGCCATTGATCTCCAGGGACTGCAGACTGCAGCAATCCGCGGGCGGCGCAAGACCCGGAGTTGGCCCCGAACCCGATGGCTGCTGACCTTCATGATATGCAAGATACTCGCGAACCACGTCGGCAGAGTCGCCGAAACAATGCAGTTGCCCGCGGTGGATCCAGGCGCTCTTCCGACAAAGCTTCTGGACATGGAACATGTTGTGCGAGCAGAGCAGGAGGGTTCCGCCGTCACCGAGATAGCCTTCGATCCAGGCGATGCACTTCTTCTGGAATGACTCGTCGCCGACCGCCAGCACTTCGTCGGTGATCAGAATATCCGGCAACACCGCAGTGGCGATAGCAAAACCGAGCCGCACCACCATCCCGGATGAATAGTGCTTGACGGGTTGATCGATGTGCTCGCCGATGTCGGCAAAAGCCAGGATGTCCGGCAACCGGGCGGCTGCCTCCGTGCGGCTCATGCCCATCAGTGCAGCGGCGAGGACGATATTGTCACGGCCGGTATACTCGGGATGGAAACCAGCACCGAGTTCCAGCAACGCGCCGAGGCGCCCCCGCTTGATGACCGTGCCACGGGTAGGGCGGACGACTCCCGCAGCGATTTTCAGGAGCGTCGACTTGCCGGCACCGTTTTCGCCGATCAACCCGAGAGACTGGCCACGAAAGACATCTAGGGTAATTCCGGAGAGCGCGGCAAAGGTAGTGCGCGGCCGACCGTCGCAAACCAGCGACCACAGGTTGCTCAGTCGGCCGATCCCGCCGGCAGCCACCGGATAGTCCTTGCCGATGTCGTGGAAGCGAAGCAGCGGTTCTTCGACCATGACGCTCACAGGAAATCCTCAAAGTGCGGCGAGAGCCGGCGGAATGCGCGTAACGCCAACGCTGTCGCCACGGCCGCGGCAAGCCAGGCGAAAACAACCGTCCAGTGGGGCACTCGAGCACCTTCGATCAGCGCGTCGCGTACCGGCTCGATCAAGTATCGCATGGGGTTCCAGGCCAGGATCGTCTGCAGCCATGGTGGCACCAGGGTAATCGGATAGAGGATCGGGGTCGCGTAAAAGAGCACCATGAATAACGGCGCGAGAAACTGCTCGACATCGGGCAGGAAGACCTGCAACGCCCCAAGCAGCAAGGCCATCGCCACCGCCGCGCAAAGCAACGCCACCAGGCCGGTCAGTGCGAGCGGCATGCCGGCGACTGCGAAGCCCACCCCAGTGAGCGCCAACACAGACAAAACCAGCACAAAGCCAAGCAGATGAATACCAAACGTGGCAACCACCGCCGCCAGGACCAGCAACTCATTGGGGAAAGCGACCTTCCGGACGAGACTCGCATTGGCCCGGATCGACTGAGCGCCGCGCTGCACGCTCTCCTGAAACGCCAACCATGGCCACAGGCCGACCGCGACGAACTCGACAAAGGAATGTTCGCCCGGCAACCGAACCTGAAAAATCGTCCTGAAGAGCAAGGCGTAGAGTCCAAGGAGCACCAACGGGTGCAGCAGCGCCCACGCCAGACCACCAAGACTGCCTACGTAACGACTGCGAATCTCCCTCTCGATCAGGGTCAGAAGAAGATCACGATTCTCCCGGAGCAGCAACTTGGTTCGCCGGGCCTCACTACTGGCGGCCTGGCGCCTTTCCAGCCGACGCACCTTCGGCTGCCGGCGCTGGCGGCAGTTCCTTCTTCAAGCGGTCAATAGCTTCGGAGTTCAGGATGATCGACTTGTCGCTAGTGATTCCTTCCATGTAGCGATTCATTTCCGTCGCCACGTATTTCTTTTCCAACTGATCTATCAGGTCTTGCTTGACCTCATCGAAGGACTTCTGGCGCCCCACCTTCTTGTCGTGGAACTTGATCACGTGAAATCCAAAGGGACTCCGAACAACGGCGCTGATGTCACCCGGCTTCTCGAGCGCAAAAGCAGCATCCTCGAACGGCTTGACCATGCGGCCACGAGGGAAACTACCGAGATCGCCCTGATTCGCTTCGACCGAGGGATCGTCGGAATATTCCTTAGCCAGCCCTGCGAAATCGACTCCCGCGAGAGCCTTGGCCCTCACCTCGTCGGCGCGCTTGCGCGCCTCGTCCTCGGAGCGCCGCTTGGTGTCGACCAGCACATGGGACGCGTGGACCTGGTCCGATTCGCGGAACTCCTCCGGCTTCAGGCGATACCGTTCTTCCGCCACGGCTGTAAAGTCCGGCACCTTGATCGACTTCTGTAATTGCGTGACTCGGTGATTCGCCAGAACACGCTCGACGGCCAGGTTCATTTCCTTCTGAATCACCGGATCACGATCGATCCCCGATTGTCGTGCCTCCGCAGCCAGTGTACGGTTCAGCAGCACGGTGTTAAGCAGTTGGGTAATCCGCTTCAAGCTCAACTGAAAGGCATACTGATCCCTCTCGGGAACCGAGGCCAAGGCCGCCTGATAATCATTTTGGGAAATGCTCAAGTCACGCCAGCGAACCAATATTGTGTCGTCGGCAGCGTGAGCAACGGTGGCCATGATGCTCGCAGCCACCACCCAAATATATCTCGTCGTACTCCTCATTCGGCAAACTCTCCATGCAATGCCGGCGTAGCGGAAACAAGGGATCGGATTTTACCGTATCGGGGCCCTCATGCCGACGCGGTGCGGCGACGGGGGCCAGAATGAGGAATCCGTATAATTGCCGCCGTCCTTCCGAGCAGGCAGAGAAATGAAGCCGCCCCCCGCCAATCCTTCACGGACAAATCAGGTCGCCGCAGGGCGGCCCGAGGTATTGCAACTGGTGTGGGCAGCCTGGCAACTGCAGCAACAGGGCAAACGCGACGAGGCGCGGCTGAAGTACTTGCGGGCCTTGGAACTCGAGCCGTCCCACCCGGATGCCCTGCACATGCTCGGCATGCTGGCCCACCAGGGCGGCGACGCGGCGCTGGCGGTCGAGTACTTCGATAAATCCCTGGCATCGGCGCCTGGGAACGCCGATGCCCTATCGAATCAGGGGCTCGCGCTGAAAGATCTGGGCAGGCTCGACGATGCGCTTCGCTGTTTCGACCGGGCCTTGGCGTTGAAACCGGACTCCGCAGGGGTACACCTCAATCGCGGCATCACCCTGAAGGCATTGGGCAGGGCGGAAGATGCTCTCGCCAGCTACGACCGCGCCCTTGCCATTGATCCGAACCTGGCCGTCGGGCACTACAATCGCGGCATCGCCCTCCAGGAGGCGGAGCGATTCGATGAGGCACTGGCCTGCTATTCCCGCGCCATCGCCCTGCGGCCGGGCCATGCTCCGGCAATTGCCAATCGGGGTTATGTCCTGAGGATGCTGGGGGAGAACGAGCCGGCACTGGCCGATTACGATCGCGCCCTGGCGTTACGCCCCGACAGCGCCGAATACCATTCCGGACGCGGTGTGGTGCTGAAGAATCTCAAGCGCTTCGACGAAGCGATCGCATGCCAGGACCGAGCGATCGCGCTCAGGCCCGCGTACGCCGAAGCCCATGTCAGTCGCGGCCTCGCGCAGCAGGAACTCGGACGAACCGCCGAGGCGCTGGCTGAATGCGACCAAGCGATTATTCTCGCTCCCGAGCTGGCTGCGGCGCATTCCGCCCGAGGGATGATCCTGCAGCAGAGTCAGCGACCGGGTGACGCTGTCGCCAGCTACGTCAAGGCGATCGAGCTTGACCCGAAGCTCGGCTTTGCCCAAAGCTCGGCGATACATCTGCACAGCCAGTTGATCGACTGGCCGGCGCTCGATCGCGACATGGAAGCACTGCCGGCGCTCATGAGTACCGACATGCCGGGTTTTGCCCCTTTCACGCTGCTCGCGCTACCCGGCGTCGATGCCCAGACACAGAAGCTGGCCGCCGAACGGTACGCTGCCAATTCCCTGAAGGGGCTGCGGGATGCACCCCTGGTCGATCCGGCCACCTGGAGGCCCCGAACGCGGCTGCGCATTGGTTATCTTTCGGCGGACATCTACGGACACGCCACCGTGTTTCTGCTGGCAGGCGTACTCGAGGCCCACAACCGGAATCAGGTCGAGGTCTGGATGTATTCCTATGGCAAGTCGGTGAACGACCCCAGTCGCCAGCGGATCATCGCCGCCTGCGAGCATTTCCTGGATATCGACCCCCTTTCCGACAGCGATGCCGCCCGGCAGATCGCCCGCGACGACATCGACATCCTGGTCGATCTCAAGGGCTACACCAAGGACTACCGGATCGGCATCACGGCGCGACGCCCGTCTCCGGTCATCGTCAGCTGGCTGGGTTACCCGGGGACCCTCGGCGATCGCCGGCTGGCCGACTACATCCTCGGCGATCCGACCGTGACGCCGCTCGCATGCGCCGCCGAGTTCAGCGAGGCGCTGGCGCTGATGCCCCATTGCTACCAGCCCAACGACAGCCGGCGCCCGCTGGGCCAGCCGCCGACCCGCGACGCGGCTGGATTGCCGGGAGACGGATTCGTATTCTGCTCGTTCAACCAGACATACAAGATCCATCGCCCGACCTTCTCGCTCTGGTGTCGACTGCTGGCAACGATTCCCGGCAGCGTCATGTGGTTGCTGACGCCGCTGGATGACGTCGCCCGAACCAGGCTTCGTGCCGAGGCAGCGCAGCACGAGATCGACCCCGACCGCCTCGTGTTCGCACCGCTGGTGCCGCTTCCCGACCATCTGGCAAGGCTGCAGCTTGCCGACCTGGCGCTGGACACCTTTCCATACACGTCCCATACCACAGGCAGCGATGCACTCTGGGCAGGTGTGCCGCTCATCACCCGTACCGGCGACACTTTTGCGAGCCGGGTGGCCGCCAGCTTGCTCCGGGCCGCCGGCCTGCCGGAACTCGTGGCCGCGAGTGAAGAAGACTACTTCGCGCTGGCAAGCGAGCTTGCCTCGAACCAGGCTCGCCTTGCGCAGATCAGGGGTCGCCTGACGAAATCCCGCGTTGATGCCCCGTTGTTCGACACAGTCCGATTTGCGCGCAACCTGGAACGGATGTACCGGGAGATGTGGTCCAGGCAGGAAAGCGGGAGCAAGGGCACAATAATGCTGGCTGATCCGCCGGTCGATTCGGCATGAAGGGCCAGGATGACGCTTACCGGCTCGCCGGCGCACTGATCGCGGCCGGCCGGCTGCCCGAAGCGGAGCATGCGCTCGGACAGATCCTGCAGCGCGAGCCCTCCC
>CAYXZX010000055.1:0-15663 GCA_964469455.1 uncultured Rhodocyclaceae bacterium
CGGCATCGCGCTTGCCGGCGTCGTCGCCAGCTTCGCCCTGATGGTGGCCATGGCCATCATGGTCGGCAGCTTCCGCGATTCGGTGTCCGGCTGGCTCGACCGGGTGCTGGCCGCGCCGCTCTACGGCCGCATGCCCCTGGGCGCCACGGACTTCATCCCCCCCGACGCGATGGCGCGCATCGCCCGGCATCCCGACGTCGAGCGCGTCGAATGGATGAGGCTGCAGCAGATCGACCTCGATCCCCGCCGTCCGTCCGTGACGCTGATGGCGCGCGATCTTTCGCCCGACGACCCCGGTGCCCGCATTCCGCTGACAGGCAAATCGCTCGCGGTGGCCGAACTGCGGGACGGCACGACACCGGTGTGGATCTCCGAGGCCATGACCGATCTCTACGGCTGGCGGCTCGGCGACACTGTCCGGCTGCCGCTGGCCGGGCGAGCGCAGCCTGTGACGGTGGCCGGCGTCTGGCGCGATTTCGGCCGCCAGCACGGCACCGTGGTGATCCAGCGCGCCGAACTCGCCCGGCTGGCGGGCGACCGCGCCGAACAAGTGGCCACCGACCTGGCGCTCTGGCCTCGCGCCGGCGTGCCGGCGGGTACGCTGGCGGCGGCGCTGCGGCGGGACGTGCCCGAAACGGCACGGCTGGAATTCGGCGAACCGGGCGAAATCCGCGCCCGTTCGCTGCGCATCTTCGACCGCAGCTTCGCGGTGACCTACCTGCTGGAAATCGTCGCCATCGGCATCGGGCTGGCCGGCATCGGCGCCAGTTTCTCGGCGCAGGCACTGGCGCGCGAGCGCGAGTTCGGCATGCTGCGCCATCTGGGCGTCAGCCGCCGCGAACTGATGCGTTTGCTGGCCCTGGAATCGGCGGGCCTGACCCTGTTCGGCGTCGCGGCGGGCGGCGCGCTCGGCTTTGCGGTGGCCATGGTGCTGATCCGCGTGGTGAACCCCCAATCGTTCCATTGGCGCATGGACCTCTCGGTACCCTGGACCCTGCTGGCTTCGGTGACGGCGCTGCTGATCGCCGCGGGTGTCGGCACCGCCCTGCTCGCCACGCGGCAGGCGACGGGCACCGGGCCGCTGCGCGCCGTGCGCGAGGACTGGTAGCGATGGACCGGCGCGGCGTCTTGCGACGGCTGACTTTCGCGGCAACGCTCGCCCTGCCCGCGCGCCGCCTCTGGAGCGCGCCACCGCGATTTGCTCCGGTCGTCCCGCGCACGCTCGTGTTTCCCGGCGATCACGGTGCGCATCCGGACTTCCGCACCGAATGGTGGTACGCCACCGGCTGGCTCGATGCCGGCGGCGAGAATATCGGCTTTCAGGTGACTTTCTTCCGTTCGCGCAGCGGGCACGATGCCGACAACCCGTCGCGTTTCGCGCCGCATCAGCTGCTGTTCGCTCACGCGGCGTTGGCGCAGTCCGCGCATGGCCGGCTGCGCCACGAACAGCGCGCCGCCCGAGTCGTCGCCGGCGACGACTCGAACGGCTTCGCCATTGGCGACACCGATCTGCGCTTGCGGGACTGGGCCTTCCGCCGCGATGGCGATGGCACCTACCACGCCCGCATCGAGGGCGACACGGTCAAGCTGGACCTGGCGCTCGCGCCGACACAGCCGATCCTGCGCCAGGGCGACGCCGGCTTCTCGCGCAAGGGCGCCGATCCGGAACAGGCGAGCTACTACTACAGCCAGCCGCAACTGGCGGTCAGCGGCCGCATTCACGCTGCGGGTCCAGGCGGGCAATGGCGGACGGTGTCCGGTCGCGCCTGGCTCGATCACGAATGGTCGTCGCGCGTGCTCGACCGGGACGCCGCCGGCTGGGACTGGATCGGCATCAATCTCGACGATGGCGGCGCGCTCATGGCATTCCGCATTCGCGGCCGCGATGGCTCGACGCGCTGGGCGGCGGCGCGTTGGCGCGACGGCTTCGGCCGTGAGCGCAGTTACGCCGCACACGAGGTGACCCTTGCGCCGCTGGCCGAATGGCGCTCACCGCGCACCGGCGCCGCCTATCCGGTCCGGCAGCGCCTGTCGCTCGGCACCGTTGGCGAGGGCATGCACTTCGAACTGGCGCCGCTGTTGGACGATCAGGAACTCGACAGCCGCGGCAGCACCGGCGCGGTCTATTGGGAAGGCGCGGTCACACTGGTGCGCGAAGGCCGGCCCGTCGGCCGCGGCTATCTCGAACTCGTCGGCTACCATCGGCCGATGGTGCTCTAGCGGTCTGGCAGAATGTTGGCCCGCGCAACCCTTCGCTCGTACGCCACGCCGTCGTGAGATTCCTGCTTCTTGCCTGCTGCCTGGCCCTTCCCCTCGGCGCCCACGCCGATCGCCCGGCCGACCAGCCCGACAGCGCACCGCTGTTCGCCACCACGGTCTGGGACGCGAACGACCGGCCGTTCGACCTGGCCACGCTGCGCGGCAAACCGCTGGTGATCAACTTTTGGGCGCGCTGGTGCGGACCGTGCCGGGTCGAGATTCCTCATTTCGCGCAGGCGAGCCGCAAGCTCAAGGACAAGGGCCTGGCTGTCGTCGGCATCGGGCTCGAGGACAAGGCAGACACGGTGCGCGAGTTCGCTCGCGCCTACGACATGGACTACACCGTGCTGCTCGCCAAGGATCGGGGCATCCCGCTGCTACGCGCGCTCGGCAATGCCAAGGCCGGCCTGCCCTATACGCTGGTCATCGATGCCGGCGGCCGGGTGGTGGCCAGCAAGCTCGGCCTGCTGAGCGCTGCCGAACTCGACAGCGCCCTCGCCCGGCTGTTCTGAATGACGGTCGATCGCCGCACGTTCCTGGCCGCCCTTGCCGCCACTGGTCTGACCGTCGGCCGGGTGTCGGCGATGCCGACCATCGTCACGCCTTTGCCGTCACTGCGGCCGAAATCATCCGGGCGACGCGTCGTCATCGTCGGTGGCGGCTGGGGCGGCCTTGCGGCCGCGCGACATCTGCGCGACCGGGCACCTGATCTCGAAGTCGTCGTGATCGAGCGGAACGCATCCTTCTGGTCGGGTCCGCTGAGCAACCGGTGGCTGGCGGGGCTGGTGGATACGCGCTACATCGTCCACGAGCGCATGCCCGCAGCCCGTGCGCACGGCTATGATCTGATCGAGGCCGAAGTCACCGCGGTCGACCGGGACAGGCGCCGCGTGGTAACGAGCGTCGGCACGCTCGACTACGACTGGCTGGTGCTTGGCGTCGGCATTCGCGAGGACTTTCGCGCCTGGTTCGGCGACGATCGCAGAGTCGCCGATCTCGTGCGCACGCGCTATCCGAGCGCCTGGATTCCGGGTGAAACGCTGGCCGTGGTGAAGCGCAAGCTCGACAGCTTCACCGGCGGCGATCTGCTCATGACCCTGCCGCCGATGCCCTATCGTTGCCCGCCGGCACCGTACGAGCGCGCCGCCATGATCGGCTGGCTGCTCAAGTCGCGAGGCATCAAGGGCAAGCTGATCCTGCTCGATCCCAATCCGATCGCGCCGGCGTTTCGCCGCGTGTTCGAGGATCGCTACCGCGATCAGATCACCTATGTATCCGATGCCCGCGTCCAGACGGTCGACGCCCATGCGCGACGCGTCGTCACCGAGTTCGACGAGTTCCGCTTCGACGACGCCATCCTGATGCCCCCGCAGCAGGCCGGGGATCTCGTCTGGCAGGCCGGCCTGGTCGGCCGCGACCGGGACGGCAGGCCCACCGGCTGGGCCGACCAGGACCCCCTGCATCTGCATGCCCGAGCGGACGAGCGCATCTTTCTGGTCGGCGATGCCCTGGGCGCGGTGTCGCCACTGTTCGGCCACTATCCCAAGAGCGGCCATATGGCCAGCAGGCACGGCCGGATCGTCGCGGCGGAAATCGCGGCCCGTGCCGCTGGCATCGAGCCTCCCTTGCAGCTTCCGGAAAGTGTCTGCCACGTGTTGAGCGACTACGAGCCAATGAAGAGGGTGCGCATCGATAGCCGCTACCGCATACGCGGCGACGGCCTGATCGAACAGACGACCCGTCAGTTTCACGACGCCAATCCGCGCGACGAGGACCTGGAATGGGCGATCACCTCGTTCGAGGAATTCCTGGCCTTTCGCCGCTGATCCGGCCCATCGACTCAGTGTCTCGCCCAGATGCTGGCCTTGCCGCTGGGCGCGACCAGATAGGTGTTGAACATCTCCCTGCGCACGACCGGGTCCACGCCCTCGTTGTCGAGGATGGTGCAACCGGTTTCACAGAATGGCGCCGATTTCTCGCGGCCAGGCGCACCGCGCGGCAAGCCCGGCACGGCCAGCCCACGGGCCCTGGGCTTTTCCTTGAGCAGCTGCCTGATGTCCTCGGCGGGCACGTGGCCTTCGACGAAATAGCCGCCGACCACGGCGGTATGAACCGACTCGAGTTCAGCCGGCACCTTGAGCCGGCGCTTGATGGCCGCCATGTCGTCCGTGCCGGTAAACGTGACGGTGAAGCCATGCTGCCTGAGATAATCCGCCCAGTCGATGCAGGCCAGACAGACCGTCGGGCCATGGATTTCGACCAGCGGCGGCTTTTCGCTTTCGCCAGCCACCGCCACGGCAGCGGCGAACGCCAACAGGGCGCCAGGTAACACGGGCTTTAGCATGGCTTGCCGGCCTTGCAACCCTTCAACACCCACAGGGAGATGATCCCGGCCGTCTCGTGGGCCATGACCTTGCGGGCGATGGAAAGCGCGTCGCGCCCGGCATTGGTCTTGGCGGCAGGGTCGGCACCGGCTTCGAGCAGCAGCTGCGCATGGGGCGTGCGCTGAGCGTAAGCCGCCATGTGCAGCGGCGTCATGCCCTCGCTGTCCCGGGCATTGACGTTGGCGCTCGCCGCGATCAGCGCCTTGAGCGCCGCCGGATTGACATTGGTGGCCGCGAGGTGCAGCGGTGTCGAGCCGAGCGCCGTGCGGACATCGCGCGCCGACGGGTCGCGCTTGAGGATGGCCAGTACTTCGACATCCGTGCCCATGCGCGCAGCATCATGGATCGGCTGTTCGTTGGCGCCGAGGGTTTGTGACCATGCCGGCAGCATGCATGCGCCAATGGCCACACCCGCGGCGAAGCGTAACGCCTTGGACAACCCTGTTCTTCCCATCGTGTCTTCCTCCACCCGAACCTGCCGGGAATCTGTTCGATCGACGGCGTCAAGTCTATCCGCTCGAACGGCCACGGGCACGTGATCTTCGGCGATAATCGTCATCCGATTCCCCTGTTCAAGACATGGTATGAACCACAGCAATCCGTTCCGCCGACGCGTCTTCTGGCAAGCGATCTGCCTTGTCGCCACGTTTCATGCCGCGCTGGCCCTAGCCGACGATCAGGAGAGGATATTGAGCTTCGGTGTCCTCAACCAGCAAAGCCCCGCCCGCACAGCGCAACGCTGGAATCCCATCCTCAAGTATCTGTCCGACGCCACCGGGCTGCGTTTCCAGCTCAAGATGGGGCCGACGGTGCGGGAAACCGACGCGATGATGGGTCGCGGCGAATTCGACCTGGTGTTCACCAACCACAATTTCGCCAAGGAATACGACGGTTTGTACAAGGTCATCGCGCGCTGGTCCGGCAAGCCGATCTATGGCGCCATCGCGGTGCCGGCCGATAGCCCGGTCAAGACCATCAAGGACCTGGCCGGCAAGCGCGTCGCCTTCCCGTCGAGGGAAGCCTTCGCCGCCTACGCGGTGCCCATGGTTGCCCTGCGCGCAGCCAAGGTAAAGGTCGAGGAAGTCCTGGCCGGCAACCAGGAAGGAGCGCTCGCCCAGTTGCGCGCGCGCCAGGTGGATGCCGTCGCCGTCAATTCCCGCTACCTTACCCAATACGCCGCGCAGAACACCATGCCCTACCGCGAGGTGTTTTCGTCGGAGGGTTACGCCGAACTGCCCGTGATCGCTCATCCGCGCCTGCCGCGCGCGGAGGTCGAGGCCATCCAGAGGGCCTTGCTGGCCATGAAGACCGATCCGAAGGCAGCAGCGGCGCTCGAAGCCAGCGGCGCACCGGGCTTCGACCCGGCCACCGAGCGCGACTACGACAACGCCCGCGCCATCTATCGCAGAATGGTGGAATAGTTCGCCCATGCGCGAATTCAGTCTGATCGGCCGCATCCTCGTCTTGACTGTGATGGTGGTCGGCTGCGTGGCCGTGTTCGGGATGGCGTTCGTCATCCAGGAACGCGTTGCGTCCTCGCATGGGCGCTATCACCAGGAAGCGCGCAGCTTCATTGTCGCCCTGACACCGATGTTGCAGAACAGCCTGGTCGTCGGTGACCTTGCCGTCGTGCAGCAGACCTTCGACCAGCTTGTTCGCGAGGATTCGCTGAGGCGCATCGTCCTGCTCGATTCGACGAGTCGCCGTGTGATTGTCGAGTCGGTCGACCCCGTCGACGCCAACCGTGCTCCTCCGCCACTCGACCCTCCGCCGCGCTGGTTCGCCGCGTTAATAGAGTCCGCCGATCTTGCCGAAGAGAAACCGATCCAGATCGCCGACACGGACTATGGAACGCTGCGCGTCGAGATGTCGAACGATCCACTGCTGTCGAGGCTATGGACGGTCGTGAGGCGATTCGTAATGATCGGTAGCGGCAGCCTGCTGGTAATCGTGGCCTTGCTCGGTTTCGTGCTGCGCCGGGGCCTGGCACCCCTGCAATTGCTGACCAGCGGCGCCCGGCAGATGGAGGACGGAAAACTCGACACCCGCATCCCGGCGATCGCGATTCCCGAGATCGCCGTGGTTGGCGCCGCGTTCAACGACATGGCCGAGCGCATCCTGGCGCGTGAACGCGAACTCAGGGACGCGTACGCGCTGGCCGATGGCGCGGCACGCGCCAAGGCCGCTTTTCTCGCCACCATGAGCCACGAAATCCGCACGCCCATGAACGGCATCATCGGCCTCACCGACTTGACGCTGTTGACGCCGCTGAACGACGAGCAGCGCCACTACCTGGAGATGGTCAGGTCGTCAGCAGGCAACTTGCTGGTCATCCTGAACGACATCCTCGATTACTCCAAGATCGACGCCGGCAAGCTGACGCTGGAAATCGTGCCCGTGAGCCTGCAAGACCTCGTGACGCAGGTGTTGGCGCTGTTCGCCACGCCTGCCGAAGACAAGGGCATCGCGTTGCGCTCCGACCTCGCGTCAGACCTGCCGACATCGGTCCTGGGCGATCCGGTGCGATTGCGGCAGGTGCTGACCAATCTGGTGAGCAACGCAGTCAAGTTCACCGATCGGGGCGGTGTGGTGCTCGGGATCGGGCGCATCGCAGCCGGCCTGCGCTTCCGGGTCGAGGATACGGGCATCGGCATCGCGGCCGACAAGCTTTGCCACATCGTCGAGCCATTCGCCCAAGCTGATAACTCAACCACGCGGCTCTACGGCGGCACCGGTCTCGGGCTGGCCATTTGCTCCAACCTGGTCCGCCTGATGGGCGGCGAACTCGCCGTGGAAAGCAAGCTGGGAGTTGGCAGCTGCTTCAGCTTCACCCTCGATCTGGCTTCCGCGGCAATGCCAAGCCCGGCCCCGCGTGTCGAAGCGTCCGCGGTCGAAGGCGACCGCCGTTCGCGCATACTGGTTGCCGAAGATTCGCCGGTCAATCAGGCGCTGATTCGCGCAATCCTCGGCAAGGCAGGCTACGACCTCATGATTGTCAACGATGGCATGGAAGCGCTCGATGCGTTGGCTGCTGCCCGCTACGACCTCGTCCTCATGGACATGCAGATGCCCAATCTCGACGGGCTGGCGGCGACCGTGCGAATACGGGAAATGGAAATCGAGTCGGGCGGCCCGCGCACGCCCATCGTTGCGCTGACGGCCAACGCTTTCGAGGAAGACCGGCAACGCTGCCTGCAAGCCGGCATGGACGACTTCCTGGCGAAACCCTTCCAGAGGGATGCGCTGCTGGCCCTCGTCCAGCAGAATGTACTTAACACCTGACCGGTATCCCGGTACATGCCCTGGCGTGCATCGCTGCAGCGCTTGAAGCAATCCTTGTTGCTCAAGGTGGCCGGGACAACGGCGTTCATCACCCTGTTCTTCATTGCCTATTTCCATGTGTTGCGTCATCCGGTTTTCGAGGTCACGCCGATGCCCGAGACGGCGCTCGACCGGCTAATCGGCTTCCAGCCGGCCGCGCTTCTCCCCTACGTGTCGCTTTGGCTGTATGTCGGCATCCCCCCTGCCCTGTTGTACGGATTGCGGGAACTGGTCGCCTATGGCTGCTGGATCGCCGCCCTCTGCATCGCGGGGCTGGCCTGCTTCTACTTCTGGCCGACGGCGATTCCACCGATCTTGATCGACACGACGCAATACCCGGGATTCGCGGTCATCCAGGGCCTCGACGCCGCCGGTAATGCGTGCCCATCCCTGCACGTCGCCACGGCCGCCTTTTCGGCGATCTGGCTCGATCGGCTGCTCGGCGAAATCGGCGCCGCCCGAACCGTTCGCGCCGGCAACTGGCTGTGGTTCGCGCTGATCGCCTGGTCGACCCTGGCCATCAAGCAACACGTCGCGCTCGACGTGCTGGCCGGGCTGCTGCTGGGTCTGTCCTTTGCGCTGCCCTCGTTGCGGCTGCGCCCGGCCAGCTTATGATACGGGCCGGAAACGAAAGGCAATGGAGCAGGCAATGAGTTCGCTGAAGCAGTTGCAGGATCTGATACAGGAAAAGTACAAGATCGACCCGGCAACCCTCGATCCCAACGCATCGATGCTCGAACAGGGCGTCGACTCGCTGGCGCTGGCCGAGTTTCTCTTCGATATCGAAGACCATTTCGGCATCGAATTCCCTGATGCCCGGGCCGACATCAATTCACTGGCGGGCCTGGCCCAGGTCATTGACGAAATCAAGGCATCGAAAGCCGCCTGACCAGTAGCGGAGGCCGCGTCGCGCATGGCAGCAATCACGGGTATCGGTGTCGTTTCACCGCACGGCGACAGTCACGAAGCGATGTTCGCGGCGCTGATGCGCGGCGAATCGGCGATCCACAAATTCACCAGCGACCTGCCCAATGCCAAGCCCGCGGCCGTGGCTTCCGCGGCGTTCGAGGCATCCGAGTGGTTCACGCCGCTGCAGCTGGCGGGCGTCGATCGGGTCAGCCAGTTCGCCGTCGCCGCCGCCGCCAGGGCCATGATCGATGCCGGCGCCGCCGGCATGTACGAACCCGCCCGCATCGGCATCTACGTCGGCTGCGGCATGGGCGGCGGCAGTTCGCTCGAGGCGGGATACACCTCCGGACTGCGCAGCGGCCGCGTGCCACCCTTGACCATCCCGGCTTTCATGCCCAACGCCCCCGCATCGCACATCGCCATGCGCCTGAAAGCCACCGGGCCGGTGCTGACCTACTCGGTCGCCTGCGCTTCGTCGGCCGTGGCGCTAGGCGAGGCCGCCAAGGCCATCCGCTGCGGCGAGGTGGACATGGCGATCGCCGGCGGCAGCGAGGCGCTGCTGGTGCCTGGCGTCGTCAAGGCCTGGCAAGCGATGCAGACCCTGTCGGTGTTCGAGCCGGGACGGGCCGCCTCGTCCTGCCGGCCTTTCGCCGCCGACCGCAGCGGCTTCGCGCTCGGCGAAGGTGCCGCCTTCGTGGTCCTGGAGTCGCCGGAGCGCGCGCGCGCGCGCGGCGCGCGCCGCTACGCCGAGTTGACCGGCTGGGGGCTGAGCTGCGACGCCACGCATCTCACCAAGCCCGATGCCGGCGGCCAGCAGGCGGCGATCCGCAATGCCCTGGCCGTCGCCGGCCTCGAAGCCCGCGACATCGGCTACTGCAACGCCCACGGCACCGCCACCAGGATCGGCGACGTCGTCGAGAGCGAGGCGCTGAACGGCGCCTGGGGTGCGGACATCGACCGGCTGCGCGTCAGCTCGACCAAGTCGATGCACGGCCACCTGCTGGGCGCCGCCGGTGCGCTGGAAGCCGTCATCACCGTGCTCGCGCTGGAGAAGCGCCAGCTGCCACCCAATGCCTGTTGCGAAACTCCCGAGCCCGCCTGCCGCCTCAACCTGGTGAGGGAAACCGGCGCTGCCGCCCCGGACCTGAACGCCGCCATCAGCAGCTCCTTCGCCTTCGGCGGCACCAACGCCGTCCTCGTCTTCCAGCGCGCATGAATCCGCTGCGGCGCCGGCTGGCGCTCCTGTTGATGGCTTTCCTGTCTGCCTGCGCCAGCACGGAGATCGCCGGTCCGCAACTGCCGCCCGACATGGCGACGCGGCCTGATGGCGCGCCGGCGCGTACCTGGCCGGCGACGCTGGAGGAGCAGGATATCCGCGACCGCCTGGCGCGGCTGCTTCCCGCCACCGTCAAGGACAAGACCGGCTGGGCGCTTGACCTCTACATGGCCTTCGCCTACCTGAAGATTCCTCATGCCGGCGAGACCTATTGCGCGGCCATGGCCGTCACCGAGCAGGAATCCGGCTTCCAGGCCGACCCCGTGGTGGCGGGCCTGCCCGGCATCGTCCGCAAGGAACTGGACCGGCGCGCCGACAAGTATGGCGTGCCCAGGATGCTGATCTCCGGCGCGATGATGGTGAAGTCCCCCGACGGCCGCAGCTATGACGAGCGGATCGATGCGCTGAAGACCGAAAAGCAGCTCGACGCGCTCTACAACGACATGATCGGCGAGTTGCCGTTCGGCAAGCAACTGCTGGCCGACTACAACCCGGTACACACGGCCGGCCCCATGCAGGTCAGCATCGCCTTCGCCGAGCGGCACGCCGAGGGAAAACCCTACCCGTACCCGATTGCCCGCAAGCTGCGCGACGAAGTATTCACCCGTCGCGGCGGGCTGTATTTCGGCGCCGCCATCCTGCTCGACTATCCGGCACCCTATGACGAAGTGGTGTATCGCTTCGCCGACTTCAACGCCGGCCGCTACGCCAGCCGCAATGCCGCTTTCCAGGCGGCGCTGAGCCGCTACGCCGGCAAGACGCTGAGCCTCGACGGCGACCTGCTGCGCTACGAGAACGGCCAGCCGGCCGAGGCGCCTAGCCAGGTGGAGGCGCTGCTGCGCTCGGTGGGCGGCCCGCTGGGCCTGGGCACCACGGAAATCCGCCGCGACCTGCTGCTCGAGAAGGAATCCGCCTTCGGTCAGAGCCCGCTTTACAAGCGCGTGTTCGCCCTCGCCGACCATGCCGCCGGCGCACCGCTGCCGCGCCAGGCCATGCCCGGCATCGACCTCAAGAGCCCGAAGATCACGCGCAAGCTGACCACCGAGTGGTTCGCCCGCCGCGTCGACGAGCGCTATCGCAAGTGCCTGGCGCGCGCCGATGGCGCCGCGTCTTGACCGGCTCGGCGCTCACCCAATAACTCGCTTTGTAGGCTCTAGCGAAAATCGGCGTCCCGCGAAGGCTGACTTCGCTGCGTAAACGACGCCAGCGCACCTTACAGCCAAGGGACGTCGACTTACGTTGTTGGGCATAATGAGAGTTCAATTTGCAAGGAGACGGCCGAGTGCTGCGTTTCTTTCAGCGCAGGAATTTTGAAGTCCAGGAACACTGCGCTCTAGCGGAGCTGCTAGGCACCTTTCGTGCCGATAACCTTGGCTGGACACAGTCAGCGGCAACGAGCTATCTTGATGGCATCGTTGCGGCTGAAAAGGAAGATGCGGACCGTAGCCTGCAGGCAATTAGCGATCGGCTTGCCAAGCCACTGGGTGATTTCTTCGACACGCTTTTCGAGGCCAAGGGCGACTACCACCTAGAAAGCCTCATTGCCGCTGTCGAAGCATTTTCCAGAACCGTGGCTCGGGAATGTCATGCTTACGTTGAGGCGTACCAGACGGGGGAGATTCGTCGTATCGGTCTGATGCACTGGCACATATGGAAGAAAATGGCTCGCTTTCGCTATTGTGCTTTGCCACAAGCCGACTGGCGTATAGGGTGGGACTTGGCAGGAATCGACCTTGTGGCGCTAACGCCGTCACTGTGCCTGGAACTTGCGCCGCTGGGTTCAATGACGATTCCGGAAATCGAACTTACGGACCGCCTCCTGCAGGCCAACGCAGGAAGCTTGTTCCATTCGAGCGAAAGGTCGGAGATCGTCACCCATGTCACGTGTCCCGACAGTTACCCATTGAGGATAGGAAGGGAGATCAGATCGGGGCAGACGTACTTATCCGTGATCAAACTTTCTGGCTTGCTGCGTCGAATCGACGAAGCCTGCATCAAAGCGCCAGCATCGGTGGTCGAATCGACACGGCGCTTGCTCCTCTCGGCGTGGTCTGCACACCCGCCGAGCCGGTTGGAAGAGCGGCGCGAGTGCTCCATTCAAGTTTACATGGTGTCCGGATTCTTCCTGACCCGCCGCATGCTGGCTTGCGCAGAGCTAGCGCGATCCGGCAAGATGGTCGAATACGAAGTGCGAAAGCGTCTCGAAGCACGGGATGCGCAGCTGGACGAGCGACTAGAACGGCAGATCGACACTGCGCCATTGGATCTCCTGTCCCTGCTCGAGTCAGCTGGCGATCGACAGATGATGCGGTCAGCACAAGTTGTCAATATCAGCAATTCGGGCGCAGGGATCGCCGGGGCCCACGCCAAGAGCCGCCCTGGCGCCCTGGTGTGCTGGCGAGGAGCCAACACGGTTGACTGGCGCCCGTGCCTGGTACGTCAGGTCAGGAAAGGCAACAAGGGGATGTCGGTAGGAGTTGAGTTTCTAACCGATATCAACGCCGTCGCTTCCAGTATTACGTTTGACCTCGAGACACCTAACAACTTGACCGCTGCGATCGACGCCATTGTTCTCGACGACGAAAGCGGACAAGTTGCTCGACTTCTGGTACCCAACGACACCATGGAAGCCGGTACCACATTCCTTCTGAAACGTCATGGGCGCTGGGTACCATGCCATGCTGACAAGGTCCAAGAGCGTGCTGACACCGACTTCGCAGCGGTAACCTGCCACACCCTCGGAGGCCAGCGCAAGGATTGTCTGGCCAGTCATTTGCATGACCTGCTATTTGTCATTTAGTGGAGACATGGTCCGGTCGCAGACGATCGAAGCACCATGAGAACTGATCGACTCCAATACCGGCCGTCTTGGCCTCTAATGGCTCAACCAGCCACCTGGTCAATCTCAGCCGTCGGCCCATCGCCGCCATGACCGTTAGTCGAGCATCCCGGCACTGGCTACCGTCTGCTCACAACAGATCGCCATCGAGATAGAACCATCGTCCGTCTTCGCGGACGAAGCGGCTGACTTCCTGCAGGCGCTGGGCGCGGCCGTTGATCTTGTAGCGGGCGACGAACTCGACGACGGCGTGGTCGGCGTCCGCCTGCTCGTGGCGCTTGACCTCCAGCCCGAGCCACTTCGGCGGCGCTTCGCGCGCGAACCCGAGTTCCCGAGGTCGGGTCGAGTGATGCCAGGTGGCCAGCAGGTAGTCTTCGCGCCGCAACGCGTAGGCGCTGTAACGCGAGCGCATCAACACCTCGGCGGTCGGCGCTGCGTCGCCATCGATGTTGCGTCCGCAGCATTGGTCCAGTGATTTGCCGCTGCCGCAAGGGCAGGGCATGACGGTGTTGCGCATGCTTCGATGCTAGCAGAGCCGCGGCGGAAACACTCACTGCGAATGGCCGGCCATCAAAAAACCAGTTGCCCTCGGCAATCGTCAAAGACGATCTGCTCCTGACGCGTTATCAGGCAGGATTGTCAGGCACCGAATCCCAACACATCGTCCTGGATCTCGACATACTCCTCGTGCGTAAGACCGAGGTAGTCGAGTACCGTCGCACCGAAAAGGTCCCACTGACTGTCCTGACGCATGCGCAGCATCGTGTCGTTAAGGTGTTCAGCGAGAAAGTTGATTGCGACGAGTGTATGCGCGAGCGGTGTCGAGCCATCATTGCTTTGGATCATGTCGATGTCATGGTGACGCAGTATCGACTGGCAGATGGTGTCCGATAATCCCCACGAGCGGGCGACCATGTAGCCTACCGTGGCGTGGTTCGTGCCATGCTGTTCTTCCTCGACGACCGTCATCGGGCGATCATCGCCTGCCGCGCGCTTCAGTGTGTCCCGGTAGTCGGGAAAGCGCTGCATCAGGATGGGAATGCCACAGTCGCGGAACAGGCCGAAGGTGTACGCCTCATCGCGGGGAGTCTTGGGAAGGATGGAACAAAGGTAAGCATTGATGGACGCGACCCTTTCGGCGCTGTCCCAGAATCGCTCCAGGTTTTGCCCTGCGCCCGCCGCATTTCTCAGCAGAAGTCCGGTCACGATATTGCGGACATTGCGCATTCCCAGCAGTTGGATTGCCTGTGCGACGTTGCTGATTCTCGAACGCAGGGCAAACAATGGTGAATTCAGCGTCTTCAGCATCGCCGCGCAGATGCCGACGTCCTTGCCCACGAGCGTTGCGATAGCCTTGAAATCGGGTTCGGAGCGCTGCAGTTCCCTGTCAAGCTCGACCAGCAACGTCGGCCGCGGTGGAATCGTGACTTGCTTGAGCAGTTGCTCGATACTTTCCTTCGAGACTTCTAGAGACATATCAATCCTCGGAACGTTTGGCTTGGGACCTGTTAGCCATTGGCAGCGGGCCGAAATGCCGGACGACGCTGCTGGCGCGCAATGCGCCGACAATCATTGCGCGTGCATCGATACTAGCAGAGCCGCGCCGAGAGAAAATCCAGCAATGCGCGCACGCGGTACGGCACTTGCCGATTGCTGGGCAGCACGGCATGGATGCCGAGCGAGGGCATCTCATGGTCGATGAGAATCTGCTCGAGGCGACCCGCTGCGATGAAATCGTCGACGATGAAGTCCGGGCCGATGGCGATGCCGAGCTCCTGCGCCGCCGCCTCGGCGAGAACGGCACCGTTGTTCGCCATGACGCGACCCCGAACCGGAATGTTCTCCCGCCGGCCCGCGACGAGAAACTGGATGGTGCCGACCGGCCCATACGAGTAACCCAGGAACTCGTGATCCGATAACTCGGCCGGCGTGCGCGGACAGCCGTGGCGCGCGAGGTAGCCGGGCGCGGCGATCACCTTCATCCGGCTGACGCCCAGCCTGCGCGCCACGTCGCCAGGCGCCAGGTCGGTGGCGATGCGTACCGATAGATCAAGCCCCTCCTCGATCAGGTTCTGGCGCTTGTCGCTGAATTCCATCTCCAGACCGACTTCCGGGTACCGACGGAGGAATTCGAGCAGCAGCGGCACCATGCGGGTCGTGCCGAACGCAAGCGGCATGCTCAGGCGGATATGCCCGCGCGGCGTCTGATTTTCGCGCGCGATGTCGGTTTCGGCCACTTCGACCAGATTGAGGATGACGCGACACCGCTCCAGATACGCCAGTCCGGCCGAGGTCAGCCGCAAGCGGCGTGTGCTGCGCTCGATGAGCTTCGAACCGAGGTGAGTCTCCAGCGCCGCAAGCTGTCGGGTCACCATCGACGGCGCAACGCCGAGCTGATTGGCCACGGCAGCGAAACTGCCGCGTTCGGCAACGCGGACAAACAGTTGCATGGCCCCCAGCCGGTCCATTATTTCGTTTTTGGCAATGATGATTTGTCGATTATGGCCTTTTTCGCTCCAATGGATCAGGCTAATGTTCGCCGACACATCCGATGACGCAAGCGCCCGAGCCCAAATGAACGTCGCCCTGCCCAGTCTGTTCGTACCCCACGGTGCCCCGACCTTTGCCTTGCGGCCGGGCGCTGCCGGGACCGCGCTCTCGGCGCAGGCGCAAGG
>CAYXZX010000056.1:0-15651 GCA_964469455.1 uncultured Rhodocyclaceae bacterium
CCGCGAAGGCGGCCGTACCGTCGGCGCCGGCGTCGTCGCTAAAATCATCGAGTAATCGAGAGGAATAACCTTGACGGGGCGGCGCCCGAATGGGTGCTGCCCTTTGCAGTTTCTGCCGCAGGGGCATAGCTCAATTGGCAGAGCGACGGTCTCCAAAACCGTAGGTTGGGGGTTCGATTCCCTCTGCCCCTGCCACCGAATACGATGACCAAAGAACACGATGGCCGACAAGCTTAGACTCGCTGCCGCAATCCTTCTCCTGCTGGTCGGTATTGCCGGTTTCTATGTGCTCGCCGAACAGCCCATGATCCTGCGGGTGTTGTGTGTTTTGGCGGGCGCGGCTGCTGGCATCTCGGTCGCCTGGTTCACTGAACCGGGGCGACGGTTCTTTGCCTTTAGTCAGGAAGCCTGGGGCGAGGCCAAGAAAGTGGCGTGGCCGACGCGCAAGGAAACCATGCAGACCACGGGTGCGGTATTTGCCTTCGTGCTTGTCATGGCCGTCATGCTTTGGTTTGCTGACAAGACCTTGGAGTGGATGTTCTACGACCTGATCCTGGGCTGGAAATAAGATCATGACGAAACGCTGGTACGTGGTTCACGCCTACTCCGGATTCGAGAAGTCTGTGCAGCGGGCGCTCATCGAGCGCATCGCGCGCGCCGGCATGCAGGACAAGTTCGGGCAGATCCTGGTGCCTGTTGAGGAAGTGGTCGAAATGAAGTCCGGCCAGAAGCACACGTCGGAGCGCAAGTTTTTCCCCGGCTATGTGCTGGTCGAGATGGACATGGACGACGAGTCCTGGCATCTGGTCAAGAGCACCCCAAAGGTCACTGGCTTCGTTGGCGGCACTGCCACCAAGCCGACGCCGATCTCCGAGAAGGAGGTCGACAAGATCATGATGCAGATGCAGGAGGGCGTCGAAAAGCCGCGTCCCAAGGTGTTATTCGAGGCGGGCGAGATGGTGCGCGTCAAGGAAGGGCCGTTTACCGATTTCAACGGTACCGTCGAGGAGGTCAATTACGAGAAGAGCCGTCTTCGCGTGTCCGTTACCATCTTCGGCCGGGCTACGCCCGTTGAACTGGAGTTCGCCCAGGTCGAGAAGGCATGAGTTTTCGGCCTGCCGGGAGCCGTGATCCCGGCAAGAGGAGCGCGAGTAGGGCGACCGAAAGCGCGCTGGTACTCAACCAATAGGAGCCATCATGGCAAAGAAGATCATCGGCTACATCAAGCTGCAAGTGCCGGCGGGAAAGGCGAACCCATCGCCCCCGATCGGTCCCGCGCTCGGCCAGCGCGGCCTCAACATCATGGAATTCTGCAAGGCGTTCAACGCCAAGACGCAGGGCATGGAGCCCGGTCTGCCGATCCCCGTGGTGATTACCGCCTTCGCGGACAAGAGCTTCACCTTCATCATGAAGACGCCGCCGGCGACCGTCCTGATCAAGAAGGCGGCCGGTGTCCAGAAGGGTTCGCCGAAGCCCCATACCGACAAGGTCGGCAAGCTGACCCGCGCCCAAGCCGAGGAAATCGCCAAGACCAAGATGCCGGACCTGACCGCGGCCGACATGGATGCCGCTGTCCGGACAATTGCCGGCAGTGCCCGCAGCATGGGCATTACCGTGGAGGGCATCTGACATGGCCAGGCATTCCAAGCGCGTTGTCGCTGTGCGTGCGAAGGTTGATCGCAACAAGGCCTATGGCCTGGGCGACGCCCTCTCGCTGGTGAAGGAAAACGCCATCGCCAAGTTCGACGAGTCCATCGACGTGTCGGTCAATCTCGGCGTTGATGCCAAGAAATCCGATCAGGTCGTGCGCGGCTCCGTCGTGCTGCCGGCCGGCACAGGCAAGAAGGTGCGGGTCGCCGTCTTCGCGCAGGGCGCCAAGGCCGAGGAAGCCAAGGCCGCCGGTGCCGATGTCGTCGGTTTCGACGATCTGGCCGCCACGGTCAAAGGCGGTGTCATGGAATTCGATGTCTGCATCGCCACGCCTGACGCCATGAAAGTCGTTGGCGCGCTCGGTCAGATCCTTGGTCCGCGCGGCCTGATGCCGAACCCGAAGGTGGGCACCGTGACCATGGACGTGACCACGGCGGTGAAGAACGCCAAGGCGGGCCAGGTGCAGTACCGCACAGACAAGGCGGGCATCGTCAGCTGCACCATCGGCCGCGCATCGTTCTCGGTGGATCAGTTGCAGCAGAACATGTCGGCGCTGATCGAGGCATTGAGCAAGGCCAAGCCGGCCGCCGCCAAGGGCCAGTACCTGAAGAAGGTGTCGGTGTCCTCGACGATGGGGCCGGGTGTGCGCGTCGACCAGGCCAGTTTGGTTGCGCAGCAGGCACAGTAAGAAACTTTGGGCCGCTGCGTTGCCGTAGGAGCGCAGCGGGTTGTCAAAGACCGTAGGCGTCCCGGGAGGGGCTTAATCACCAGTCGCATCGGTGGCCAACGCAGATGGCGTCACCCGAAGGCGGGATTTGCAGTCGGATTCCTGAATGAAGGTCGCCGTGTCGCCATGACTGACTTTTGCCGCAGGGCAAGGGTCACGATGGCATTTGAAAGGAGCTGACCTTGGGTCTCAATCTCGAAGAGAAGAAGGCGGTCGTTGCCGAGGTGTCCGCGCAGGTGGCGGATGCCCAGGCGATCGTCGTCGCTGAGTACCGTGGTCTCGAAGTGGGGCAGATCACCACCCTGCGCGCCAACGCGCGCAAGTCGGGGGTGTACCTGCGGGTGCTGAAGAACACCTTGGTGCGTCGTGCCGTCGCCGGCACGCCGTTCGAAGGACTCCAGGGGGCGATGGTCGGCCCGCTGATCTACGGGATCTCCAAGGATCCGGTGGCGGCGGCCAAGACCCTCCACGAGTTCGCCAAGGGCAACGACAAGCTCGTCATCAAGGCGGGTGCAATGGCCAACTATGTCATGGACGCCAACGGCGTCAAGGCACTGGCGACCATGCCCAGCCGCGAGGAACTGCTGTCGAAGCTGCTCGGCACCATGCAGGCACCGATCGCCCAGTTCGTCCGCACGCTCAACGAAGTCCCGACCAAGTTCGTCAGGGGCCTCGCCGCTGTGCGCGACGCCAAAGAGGCTGCGTAATCGCAACGACAACCGTCATTTAACGAACCATCAATTCATTCAGGAGCAATTTGAACATGGCTACCAAAGCTGAAATCCTCGACGCCATCGCTGGCATGACCGTTCTCGAACTGTCCGAACTGATCAAGGAAATGGAAGAAAAGTTCGGCGTTTCCGCCGCCGCCGCTGCCGTTGCCGTCGCGGCGCCCGCCGCCGGCGCTGCCGCCCCGGCCGCCGAAGAGAAGACCGAATTCACCGTCATGCTGATGGCCGCGGGCGAAAAGAAGGTCGAAGTCATCAAGGTGGTGCGCGCTGCCACCGGCCTGGGTCTGAAGGAAGCCAAGGACCTGGTCGACGGTGCGCCGAAGCCCGTCAAGGAAGCGATCCCGAAGGCGGACGCCGATGCTCTCAAGAAGCAGCTTGAGGATGCCGGCGCCAAGGTCGAGATCAAGTAATACCTCGACGGCAAGACGGGCTGGTGGCGGCAAGCCACCAGCCCTTTTGTGCTTTGTTGCCGGGCCTGTGCATGGCTGCCGTGGTTAGCAGAGAGTGCTGGACTCCCCAGCCCTGCCTTCTGACCTTCGACGCTGACGAGAAAATGGAGCGACCATGACGTACTCCTACACCGAGAAAAAGCGGATCCGCAAGAGCTTCGCCAAGCGCGCCAACGTGCTTGACGTGCCGTTCCTGCTGGCCACACAACTCGACTCCTATACCCAATTCCTGCAGGTCGATGTGCCGCCTGCGCAGCGGCGCAACCAAGGCTTGGAGGCAGCATTTTCGTCCATCTTCCCCATTGCCTCGCACTCCGGTAGCGCGCGTCTGGAGTTTGTCGAATACAAGCTCGGCGAACCGGCCTTCGATGTCAAGGAATGCCAGCAACGTGGCCTGACCTTCGCGTCGCCGCTGCGTGCGAAGGTGCGCTTGATCATTCTGGATCGCGAGACGAACAACGAGAAGATCAAGGAAGTCAAGGAGCAGGAAGTGTACATGGGCGAGATTCCGCTCATGACCACGACCGGTTCCTTCGTCATCAACGGTACCGAGCGAGTCATCGTCTCCCAGTTGCATCGCTCGCCGGGTGTTTTCTTCGAGCATGACAAGGGCAAGACTCACAGCTCCGGCAAGCTGCTGTTTTCAGCGCGCATCATTCCTTACCGCGGCTCATGGCTGGATTTCGAGTTTGACCCGAAGGACTTCCTCTATTTTCGTATCGACCGTCGGCGCAAGATGCCGGTGACAATCCTGCTGAAGGCGATCGGCCTGACGGCAGAGCAGATTCTCGCGACGTTCTTTGAGTTCGATACTTTCCACCTGGCCAAGAAGGGCATTTTGTTCGAACTGGTCCCGGAGCGGTTGCGTGGCGAAGTTGCGCGCTTCGACTTTACTGACAAGCACGGCAAGGTGATCGTACCCAAGGACAAGCGCATCACGGCCAAGTACATCCGCGATCTAGCCGAGGCGGGCATCAAGAAGATCGGCGTGCCGGAGGACTTCATCGTCGGCCGCACCGTCGCGCAGAACGTTGTCGATGCAGAAACCGGCGAGGTCCTCGCCAATGCCAACGAGGAGATTACCGAAACCCTGCTGGCCAAACTGATGGAAGCAGGCGTTGAGGATCTAAAGACGCTTTACATCAATGACCTGGACCGAGGTCCGTACATATCCTCGACCCTGCGCATTGACGAGACAGCCGATCAGTGGGCCTCGCGCGTCGCCATCTACCGCATGATGCGGCCAGGCGAGCCGCCGACCGAGGATGCCGTCGAGAGCCTCTTCCAGGGCCTGTTCTACTCACCGGAGCGCTACGACCTGTCGACCGTTGGTCGCATGAAGTTCAATCGCCGTGTCGGGCGCGACGAGTTGACCGGCACCGCGACGTTATCTAACGAGGACATCATCGACGTCATCCGCATCCTGGTCGAACTGCGCAACGGGCGTGGTGAGGTGGACGACATCGACCACCTGGGCAACCGCCGCGTCCGTTCAGTGGGCGAACTGGCCGAGAACCAGTTCCGTGCCGGTCTCGTGCGTGTGGAGCGGGCGGTCAAAGAACGCTTGAGCCAGGCCGAGTCGGAAAACCTGATGCCGCACGACCTGATCAATGCCAAGCCGATCAGCGCTGCGATCAAGGAGTTCTTCGGCTCGAGCCAACTGTCGCAGTTCATGGACCAGACCAACCCCCTGTCGGAAATCACGCACAAACGTCGTGTATCGGCGCTTGGCCCAGGTGGCTTGACACGGGAACGCGCCGGTTTCGAAGTTCGCGACGTGCATCCGACTCACTATGGCCGCGTCTGCCCGATCGAGACGCCGGAAGGTCCGAACATCGGCCTGATCAACTCGCTCGCACTGTATGCGCGTACCAACGAATTCGGTTTCATGGAGACGCCTTACCGCAAGGTCGATGGCAGCCAAGTGACCGAGGAAATCGAATATCTGTCGGCAATCGAGGAAGGCAACTACGTTATTGCCCAGGCCAATGCGACGCTCGACAAGAAGGGCAAGTTGACTGACGAACTGGTGTCCTGCCGCTTCAAGGGCGAGTTCGAATTGAAGACGCCGGACGAGGTCCAGTACATGGACGTCGCTCCCGGTCAAATTGTTTCGGTGGCCGCTTCGCTGATTCCCTTTCTCGAGCATGACGATGCCAACCGTGCACTGATGGGCGCCAATATGCAGAGGCAAGCCGTGCCCTGCCTGCGCCCTGAGAAGGCGTTGGTCGGCACGGGCATCGAGCGCACAGTCGCAGTTGACTCGGGTACGGCCGTACAGGCACTGCGCGGCGGTGTGGTCGATTACATCGATGCCAACCGTATCGTCGTGCGCGTCAATGACGCGGAGACGGTTCCGGGCGAGGTTGGCGTGGATATCTACAACCTGATCAAGTACACCCGGTCCAACCAGAACACCAACATCAATCAGCGGCCAGTGGTCACGGTGGGTGACATCATTGCCAAGGGCGATGTGGTGGCCGATGGCGCATCGACGGACCTTGGCGAACTGGCGCTGGGTCAGAACATGCTGGTCGCCTTCATGCCATGGAACGGCTATAACTTCGAAGACTCCATCCTCATCTCGGAGCGCGTGGTGGCCGACGATCGCTTCACATCGATTCATATCGAGGAACTGACCGTCGTTGCGCGAGATACCAAGCTGGGCGCCGAGGAGATTACGCGCGACATCGCGACGCTCGGCGAAGCGCAACTGGGACGCCTCGACGAGTCGGGCATCGTCTACATCGGCGCCGAAGTGGAAGCCGGGGACGTGCTGGTAGGCAAAGTGACGCCAAAGGGTGAAACCCAGCTGACTCCGGAAGAGAAGCTATTGCGTGCCATCTTCGGCGAGAAGGCCTCGGATGTGAAGGATACTTCACTGCGCGTGCCGTCCGGAATGTCCGGTACCGTCATCGACGTCCAGGTATTTACGCGGGAGGGCATCGAACGCGACAAGCGTGCCCAGTCGATCATCGACGATATGCTGCGCGGCTACAAGCAGGATCTTGCCGACCAGATGAGGATCGTTGAACGCGATACTTTTGCTCGTATCGAAAAGCTGCTGATCAACAAGGTCGCCAGCAAGGGGCCAAAGAAGGTGGCCAAGGGCACCAAGATCAGCAAGGATTACCTCGGCTCGCTCGAGCATTACCACTGGTTTGATATTTCGCTTGAAAACGAGGAGGCCCAGCAACAGTTGGAGAACCTGCGCGACAGCCTCGAGCAAACGCGCAAGGACTTCGATGTCGCTTTCGAGGCCAAGAAGAAGAAGCTTACCCAGGGCGACGAACTGCCGCCGGGCGTGCAGAAAATGGTAAAGGTCTACCTGGCCGTCAAGCGCCGTCTGCAACCCGGTGACAAGATGGCGGGTCGTCACGGCAACAAGGGTGTCGTGTCGAAAATTGTGCCCGTCGAAGACATGCCGTATATGGAGGATGGTCGCCCTGTCGACATTGTCCTCAATCCGCTGGGTGTGCCATCGCGGATGAACATCGGCCAGATTCTGGAAACGCATTTAGGCTGGGCGGCCAAGGGCTTGGGCCTAAAGATTGGCGAGATGCTGCGCAAGCAAGCGACCGCCGCCGAGGTGCGCAAACTGCTGCACAAGATCTATAACGTTGCAGGCCGGGGCGCGGAAGTCGATATGCTCGACGATCGTGACACCTTGGAACTGGCGACGAATTTGGTCGGCGGTGTGCCGTTTGCCACGCCGGTCTTCGACGGTGCCAAGGAAGATGAGATCAAGGCTATGCTTGATCTCGCTTACCCCGATGATGTGGCCGGGCAATTGGGACTGAATCCCGCCAAGACACAGGCGCGGCTCTATGACGGCCGTACCGGCGAGGCGTTCGAAAGGTCGGTCACAATCGGCTACATGCACGTGCTAAAACTGCACCACCTGGTCGACGACAAGATGCATGCCCGCTCCACGGGGCCCTATAGCCTCGTGACGCAGCAACCTCTTGGAGGCAAGGCGCAGTTCGGCGGCCAGCGGTTCGGGGAGATGGAGGTCTGGGCACTTGAAGCCTACGGTGCCTCTTACACACTGCAGGAAATGTTGACTGTGAAATCCGACGATGTTACCGGCCGGACCAAGGTTTACGAAAACATCGTCAAGGGCGAGCACAGGATTGATGCCGGCATGCCGGAATCGTTCAATGTGCTGGTGAAGGAAATCCGCTCGCTGGCGATCGACATCGATCTGGAACGTTACTGAGAGGCCCCCTCAAGGAGTAAGCGACAATGAAAGCACTGCTCGACCTCTTCAAGCAGGTCACTCAGGAAGAAGAATTCGATGCGATTACCATTGGACTAGCATCGCCCGAGAAGATCCGCTCGTGGTCCTATGGCGAAGTCAAGAAGCCAGAGACCATCAACTATCGTACCTTCAAGCCGGAGCGTGACGGCCTTTTCTGCGCCAAGATCTTCGGGCCAGTGAAGGACTACGAGTGCCTGTGCGGCAAGTACAAGCGCCTTAAGCATCGCGGCGTCATCTGTGAGAAGTGCGGCGTCGAAGTCACGCAAAGCAAGGTGCGACGAGAACGCATGGGGCACATTGAACTGGCTTCACCGACCGCACACATCTGGTTCCTCAAGAGCCTCCCGAGCCGTCTAGGCATGGTCCTCGACATGACGCTGCGTGACATCGAACGGGTTCTCTATTTCGAGGCCTTCGTTGTCGTCGATCCCGGCATGACGCCGCTCAATCGCGCCCAATTGCTGACCGAGGACGATTATCTGGCCAAGGTCGAGGAATACGGCGACGATTTCTCCGCAGTCATGGGTGCGGAGGGTATTCGTGAACTGCTGCGCACCCTCGATATCAACCATGAGATTGAGGTCTTGCGCAAGGAGTTGGAAACGACGGGTTCTGAAGCGAAGATGAAGAAGATCGCCAAGCGGTTGAAGGTCCTCGAAGGCTTTCAGTCCTCGGGTATCAAACCGGAGTGGATGATCCTTGAAGTGCTACCGGTATTGCCCCCGGATCTTCGCCCGTTGGTCCCGCTTGATGGTGGTCGCTTTGCGACCTCGGACCTGAATGACCTCTATCGCCGCGTCATCAATCGCAACAACCGCCTGAAGCGGTTGCTGGAACTCAAGGCGCCCGACATCATTGTCCGCAACGAGAAGCGCATGCTTCAGGAAGCCGTCGACTCGCTGCTGGATAACGGTCGCCGCGGAAAAGCCATGACGGGCGCAAACAAGCGACCCCTGAAGTCGCTTGCCGACATGATCAAGGGTAAGGGTGGCCGGTTCCGTCAGAATCTGCTCGGTAAACGCGTCGACTATTCGGGCCGTTCGGTCATCGTGGTTGGCCCGCAACTCAAACTCCATCAATGTGGGCTGCCTAAGAAGATGGCTCTGGAACTTTTCAAGCCGTTTATTTTCGAGCGCCTGGAAAAGATGGGTATTGCCAGCACCATCAAAGCGGCGAAGAAGGAAGTCGAGGCAGAGACGGGCATTGTCTGGGATATTCTCGAGGAAGTTATTCGCGAGCATCCGGTGATGCTTAACCGTGCACCGACCCTGCATCGCTTAGGTATTCAGGCTTTCGAACCTACCTTGATCGAAGGCAAGGCGATCCAATTGCATCCTTTGGTCTGTACCGCATTCAACGCCGACTTCGACGGCGACCAGATGGCTGTGCATGTGCCGCTATCACTGGAGGCGCAGATGGAAGCGCGGACTTTGATGCTGGCATCCAACAACGTGCTGTCGCCTGCCAACGGCGCACCGATCATCGTGCCATCGCAGGATGTGGTTCTTGGACTCTACTACGCCACGCGCGAGAACGCAGCGGCCACGGGTTCGGGGATGATCTTTGCTGATATCGCGGAAATTGCCAGGGCGGTGGACACGCGTCAATTGGATCTACATGCCCGCATCTCGATTCGTATCAAGGAGTACGAGCATGACGGCGAAGGTTGGAACGAAAAACTAACTCGTTACTCGACTACAGCGGGACGCGCTTTGCTGTCAGAGATTCTGCCGAAAGGCCTGCCGTTCAAGGTCATTGACAAGCCATTGAAGAAGAAAGAGATATCCAAGCTAATCGATGAGAGCTTCCGTCGTTGCGGTTTGAAGGAGACAGTCGTTTTTGCCGACAAATTGATGCAAGCAGGTTTTTCCTTGGCCACGCGAGGTGGTATCTCGATCGCGATCGGCGACATGCTGGTGCCGAATCAAAAGCACAACATCATCGAGGCTGCAGAAGGCGAGGTAAAGGAGATCGAGAAACAGTACACATCGGGACTGGTGACTGTCGGCGAGCGGTACAACAAGGTGGTTGACATCTGGGGCCGCGCCGGTGATCAGGTCGCCAAGGCCATGATGGATCAACTGCAGCACCAGAAGGTTCGGGATCGGAGTGGCAACGAGGTCACTCAGGATTCCTTTAATTCCATCTACATGATGGCCGATTCAGGTGCGCGCGGTTCAGCGGCTCAGATCCGTCAACTGGCTGGTATGCGTGGCTTGATGGCAAAACCAGATGGCTCGATCATCGAGACGCCGATTACCACTAATTTCCGAGAGGGACTGAACGTCCTGCAATACTTCATTTCGACTCACGGCGCCCGGAAGGGATTGGCCGATACTGCTTTGAAGACTGCAAACTCCGGCTATCTGACCCGTAGACTTGTCGATGTGACACAGGACCTGGTGGTCACGGAAGAAGACTGCGGTACCACTGCCGGTTTTGCGATGAAGGCGTTAATTGAAGGTGGCGAGGTCGTCGAACCCTTGCGCGAGCGCATTTTGGGTCGTGTCGTAGCTTCGGAAGTGCTCAATCCAGATACTCAGGAGATAATGTTCGAGCGCGGCGCTTTGCTCGACGAGGATGCTGTTGATGTCATCGAGGCGCTAGGGATTGACGAAGTCCGTGTGCGTACGCCTCTGTCATGTGATACTCGCTATGGGCTGTGCGCAAGATGCTATGGCCGCGATCTTGGCCGCGGATCATTGGTCAATGCAGGTGAGGCGGTCGGCGTGATTGCCGCTCAGTCAATCGGAGAGCCTGGGACGCAGTTGACCATGCGAACCTTCCACGTTGGTGGTGCCGCGTCACGTGCTGCCGCCCAGAGCCATGTCGAAGCGAAGAGCGCGGGCATCGTCCGTTTCACTTCATTGATGCGTTACGTCACCAATCCCAAGGGCGAAAAGATCGTCATCTCCCGCTCCGGAGAGCTTACGATCGTCGATGACAATGGGCGAGAGCGAGAGCGCCATAAGGTGCCATATGGTGCGACGTTGCTGGCCGATGATGGAAATCCTTCGAAGGCTGGCGCATCGCTTGCGACTTGGGATCCTCACACTCGACCGATCGTTACCGAATATGCAGGTACCGTCAAGTTCGAGCATGTGGAGGAAGGCGTAACTGTCGCGAAGCAGATCGACGACGTGACCGGCTTGTCCACGCTGGTCGTTATTGACCCGAAACGCGGCAGCAAGTCGCAACAAAAGGGGCTGCGACCGCAAGTCAAGTTGCTCGACGATGCGGGGCAGGAGGTGAAAATTCACGGTACCGACCATGCGGTTGCGATCACTTTCCAAGTCGGTTCGATCATCACGGTGCGGGACGGCCAATTAGCTGCCGTAGGTGATGTTCTGGCCCGTATTCCGCAGGAGTCGGCCAAGACGCGGGATATTACCGGGGGCTTGCCACGGGTGGCAGAATTGTTCGAGGCGCGTTCGCCGAAGGATGCAGGTTTGCTTGCTGAGGTTACTGGTACCGTGAGTTTTGGGAAGGATACCAAGGGCAAGCAACGGCTTGTGATAACGGAGCCTGAAGGCGCAGCCCATGAGTACTTGATTCCGAAGGACAAACACGTGATGGCTCACGATGGTCAAGTCGTGAACAAGGGAGAAATCATCGTTGATGGACCCGCTGATCCCCACGATATTCTCCGTTTGAAGGGTGTCGAGGAACTCGCGCGCTACATCATCGACGAAGTTCAGGATGTTTATCGTCTGCAGGGCGTCAAGATCAACGACAAGCATATTGAGGTCATTGTTCGACAGATGCTGCGTCGGGTTGTCATAACTGAAGCCGGTGACTCGAAATTCATACGCGAGGAACAAGTCGAGCGTTCAGAGGTATTGGATGAGAATGATCGCCTCAGGGCAGATGGCAAGAGGGCGGCAGAATTCGACAATATCTTGCTGGGCATTACAAAAGCCAGTTTGTCGACGGACTCGTTCATTTCGGCCGCATCGTTCCAGGAGACTACGCGAGTGCTGACTGAAGCAGCGATAATGGGCAAGCGCGATGATCTGCGTGGCCTGAAAGAGAACGTCATTGTTGGCCGGCTTATTCCGGCCGGCACTGGGCTTGCTTATCACAGAACACGTCGAACGCAGTCTTCTGGTGGAGACATGGCGAAAGGTCTATTCGACTTCCCGGCGGAAATGTCACCAAGCGCGGAAGAACCTCAAACAGGTTGACGGCTACTTCAGGTAACAATACAATCCTGCTCCTTTGTGCTTGGCCGCTAGCGCCGACTAGAAGTCGAATTACCCTTGGCTAGCGCTTGGCGTATCTTGGAAATGTGAAATGCCAACTATCAATCAGTTAGTGCGCAAGGGCCGTCAAGCCCCTGTTAGCAAGAGCAAGGTCCCTGCGCTTGGAGGGAGTCCGGCGAAGCGGGGGGTATGTACGCGTGTGTATACCACCACCCCTAAAAAGCCAAATTCTGCGCTTCGTAAGGTCGCCAAAGTACGTCTTACCAATGGATTTGAGGTGATTTCCTATATTGGCGGCGAGGGCCACAACCTGCAAGAGCACTCGGTGGTGCTGATTCGTGGGGGGCGTGTCAAGGATCTGCCGGGTGTCCGTTACCACATTGTTCGTGGCAGCCTTGATACCCAAGGCGTTAAAGATCGCAAACAGGCCCGATCTAAGTACGGCTCCAAGCGGCCGAAACAAGCCTGATTCAAAGCCTACACTTCATATTCTAGGTTGGAAGGTCGAACCACATGCCTCGTCGTCGTGAAGTCCCCAAGCGTGACATCCTGCCGGATCCAAAATTCGGCAGCGTTGATGTCTCCAAGTTCGTCAATGTGTTGATGACCAGTGGCAAGAAGTCGGTTGCCGAGCGCATCATCTATGGAGCCTTCGACCAAATCAAGGCCAAGAGCGGCAAGGATCCTCTGGAAGTTTTCTCTTTGGCCGTTAACAACGTTAAACCGATTGTTGAAGTCAAGAGCAGGCGGGTAGGCGGGGCGAACTATCAAGTGCCCGTCGAGGTCCGTCCATCGCGTAGAATGGCTCTTTCAATGCGTTGGCTGCGCGAGGCCGCGCGCAAACGCAGTGAAAAGTCCATGGGGCAGCGTCTTGCCAGCGAACTGCTGGAGGCATCCGAGGGCCGTGGTGCTGCGATGAAGCGGCGCGAGGAGGTTCATCGTATGGCGGAAGCCAACAAGGCGTTCTCTCACTTCAGGTTCTGAAAGCTGTCGCGCGATTTGATTCGCGCGGTTTCCCCGTTACCGCTTTGGTGGCTCTCCTTGTTGGCGAGTACCAAGGCGGTTTGGCTTAGATAAGGCAGGTAAACAAAGTGGCCCGCAAGACTCCCATCGAGCGCTATCGAAACATCGGCATCTCGGCGCATATTGACGCCGGCAAGACGACGACAACCGAGCGCATCCTGTTCTACACCGGCGTTAACCACAAGATCGGCGAAGTACATGACGGCGCCGCGACCATGGATTGGATGGAGCAGGAGCAAGAGCGCGGCATCACGATCACTTCGGCTGCGACAACATGTTTTTGGAAGGGCATGGCGATGAACTTCCCGGAACACAGGGTCAATATCATCGATACCCCGGGCCACGTGGACTTTACTATCGAGGTGGAGCGTTCGATGCGTGTCCTCGATGGTGCCTGCATGGTTTATTGCGCGGTAGGTGGCGTTCAGCCCCAATCCGAGACGGTTTGGCGTCAAGCGAATAAGTATGGTGTGCCGCGCTTAGCCTTCGTCAACAAGATGGATCGTACTGGCGCCAACTTCTTCCGCGTTCACGACCAGATGCGCGAGCGCCTGAAGGCCAATCCGATTCCGGTCCAGATTCCCATCGGCGCCGAGGAGAACTTCAAGGGCGTTGTTGATCTGGTAAAGATGAAGGCTATTCTCTGGGACGAGGAGAGTCAGGGGACCAAATTCGAATATACGGACATTCCTGGCGAGTTGGCAACCATTGCCAAGGAGTGGCGCGAGAAGATGCTTGAGGCTGCTGCCGAGGCATCCGAAGAGTTGATGAACAAGTATCTCGATGAGGGTGATCTCTCCGAGGACGAAATCAAGAAGGCGTTACGCCAGCGCACCATTGCCAGCGAGATCGTCCCCATGCTCTGCGGTTCTGCGTTCAAAAACAAAGGAGTGCAGGCCATGCTCGATGCTGTCATCGAATTGATGCCATCGCCTATCGATATTCCTCCGGTCAGGGGTGAACTTGAGAACGGCAGCGAGGGCGAACGGAAGGCATCGGATACAGAGCCTTTTGCCAGCTTGGCTTTCAAGATCATGACCGATCCGTATGTCGGCCAGTTGACGTTCTTTCGCGTCTATTCGGGCGTCATGAAGTCGGGTGACACTATCTATAACCCGGTCAAGCAACGCAAGGAGCGCATCGGCCGGATTCTGCAAATGCATGCCAATCAACGCGAGGAAATCAAGGAGGTCTATGCGGGGGATATCGCAGCCGCAGTCGGCCTCAAGGAAGCCATTACCGGGGATACGCTGTCGGCGGTCGACAGGCCGATTATTCTCGAACGCATGGAATTCCCGGAACCGGTGATCCACGTTGCGGTCGAGCCCAAGACCAAGAGTGACCAGGAAAAGATGGGCTTGGCGCTCGGTCGCTTGGCCCAGGAAGACCCTTCCTTCCGGGTTCGCACCGATGAAGAATCTGGCCAGACGATCATTTCAGGGATGGGCGAACTGCATCTGGAGATCATCGTTGATCGCATGCGCCGTGAATTCGGTGTCGAGGCAAACGTTGGCGCCCCGCAGGTTGCTTATCGCGAAACCATTCGCAAGTCGGCCGAGCAGGAAGGCAAGTTCGTCAAGCAATCGGGCGGTCGTGGTCAGTACGGTCACGTTTGGATTAAGCTGGAGCCGAACGAGACAGGCAAGGGCTACGAGTTCATCGATGCCATCAAAGGTGGTACGGTTCCGCGCGAGTACATTCCTGCGGTTAACAAAGGTATCGAAGACACCTTGCCGAATGGCGTGTTGGCTGGGTTCCCGGTGGTTGATGTCAAGGTTACGCTGTTCGACGGTTCTTATCACGAAGTCGATTCGAACGAAAATGCCTTCAAGATGGCCGGTTCGATGGCATTCAAGGATGCGATGCGTAAGTCGAGTCCGGTTCTGCTCGAGCCAATGATGGCGGTTGAGGTTGAAACGCCAGAAGATTTTATGGGCAACGTCATGGGTGACCTCTCGGGGCGCCGCGGGATGGTTCAGGGCATGGACGATCTGCCTGGTAATATCAAGGTCATCAAGGCAGAAGTTCCTCTAGCCGAGATGTTTGGCTATTCGACACAACTGAGATCTCTGACCCAAGGGCGTGCAACCTACTCGATGGAGTTTAAACACTATTCCGAGGCGCCGAAGAACGTGGCTGAGGCGATTATCAACAAGAAGTAACATTGTTCTTTAAAGGAAGCGAATCATGGCAAAAGGCAAGTTTGAGCGTACGAAGCCGCATGTGAATGTGGGGACGATTGGTCACGTGGATCATGGCAAGACGACGTTGACTGCGGCGATCACGACGGTGTTGTCGTCGAAGTTTGGCGGCGAAGCCAAGGCATATGACCAGATTGACGCGGCGCCGGAAGAGAAGGCGCGGGGTATCACCATCAACACGGCGCACGTGGAGTACGAGACTGCCAGCCGTCACTACGCCCACGTTGACTGCCCGGGCCACGCTGACTACGTCAAGAACATGATTACCGGTGCTGCCCAGATGGACGGTGCCATTCTCGTCGTTTCGGCCGCTGACGGCCCCATGCCGCAGACACGCGAGCACATCCTGCTGGCCCGTCAGGTTGGCGTGCCCTACATCATCGTCTTCATGAACAAGTGCGACATGG
>CAYXZX010000057.1:0-15265 GCA_964469455.1 uncultured Rhodocyclaceae bacterium
TCGGGATGATCAAACTGACGTACGCGTTTTGCTCACCTGAACTCGCTAAACATATTCCAGGACGTATCGCTCCTGAGCTAGATCAACATGCGGCACATGAGAAGAAGAGAAACGGCAGGTATGTATGCGAACGCCTGGGCGCCGCTTGTGACTTCCTCGTTGAGGATGAAGATATGGAGGAAGTCGCCAAATGGGTTGTCGGCCACCTAGACTTTGATCGGCTTTACTTGATTGATAGCTCGCGACCAATACACGTTAGCTATTCAAACAATCCAGCTCGACAGGTTGTTAGGCTTGTCCCAATAAAGGCTGGCCGCTACATCCCCCGCATTGAAACATGGGATGAGGCCACTACTTCATGAATTGCTATCCATGCGACAACGAAAGAGCCGTGAGATCCTCAAGGCTCTGCGGACCATTGGCACCAGCCAGATAAGAGATTCCACGGTGCAGATGGAGACGAAAATAGTGGTTCAGCGCACCACGATCCATAGCAATACCGTCTCCTTCAGCTCGAACCAGGAGCATCCCCCAATACAGGGCATCCTGCGGACCGCCAAATGTTTTCCAGGTCATTTCGACTGTGCTGTCCGATGGAATGTTTTCATCAGGAGGTGCCGATTCCTGAGCCAAAGAAAGAGCTAAAGCCCAGCGGCTCATAAAAAACCACGTACCGCCCGAATGGCTGGCTGCGCACGCCTGGTGACAATTCGTCGCGGGCTCGTCCCATCAGAGGCTGCGTCGCTAGCAGGCGCAGCTTGCTGTCGAGGCGATCAACCCAGGCGTCCGCCTGAGTGACACTGTCTTCAGCGATGAAGTCCCAAATCTCGGCGATATCTGCGCCGGCAAGCGGCCGGCGTACAACGCGCGCCATGGTTATGACTTGCTTTGACGCCTGGCGCGTCCTTCGCGTTTTACCTGCTCGGGATTCCATTCGGTTGCCGGGCCGCTGTCCAGGCCGGCACGGATGTCTTGACGCAATTGTTCCAATTTGGCGGCGCGCAGGTTGTCCTGTTCATCCATCAGGCGCAATGCCTCACGCACGACTTCGCTGGCGGACGTGTAAAGCCCCGAGTCGACCTTTTGTCGCACCATGCTTTCGAGGTGCGGGGTCAAATTGATGTTCATGCCCATGTGGAGACTCCTTTGGGAAGAGCGGCAACCGCTTGCTCAAATTGTATCCAAGATTGTCAAAGATGGATATGAAATGAGCCAGCTACGCGGCCTCAACAACCCGCACATCGAAAGTAACCTTCAACCAGTTCCGGATCGCTCCGAAGATCGCCGCCAGATTGTCCATACTCGGATTGCCCTTCGCAGAGAGCATGCGGTGAAGGCTCTTGCTGGGCTTCTGGGTGAGTTCGGCAAGGTGCTCGAATCCGACGGTCGCATTCACGAGATCGCGCAGAATGACGCGCGCGGCATCAGGCTCCCCGCTGAGAAAAAGCGTGGCGGCTTCATCAAGCAGCGCCTTGGCAAAATCAGGGTCCCGCGAGACGCGCTCGACGACGGTTTGCTTGAAATCACGGGTGAGTGTCATGTCTTTTTTCCTTTCTTGCCTGCGGCGAGGGTTTTCTTTCTCGCCTTATATTCTTCATGCAGCGCCACGGCCTGGTCGATCGCCTTCTGTTGGCCCTTCTTGGTACTGCCACCGAACAAGATGATCAGCGCATCGCCATCCTTGGCCAAGTAAATCCGGTATCCCGGACCCCAATCAATCTTGTACTCGCCGATGCCGCGGAACCATTCGACGCTCGAAGTGTTGCCGAGCGAGAGTCTGGTTTTCGCGACCGTGACTTTTGCTGCCGCCTGCGCATCAAGCTCATCGAACCACGTTTGGTAAGGATTGGTCCCGTCCGCGCGGAGATATTCTTCAAGCCTGATGTTCATGTCTAATGGTAACGTAAACGTTACTTTATGGCAAGGGGGGGGGATCGATCACGCTGATCGTGTCAGAGTAAATCGGCCTTATCCGAGTTGAAAAACTTGGTGTACCTGGCGAAAGTCGTCATGGTCTTGTGACCGGTCATTTTCATGATTTCCATCTGCGACATACGGTTCGTGTGATTGTTTTCGCAAATGCGCGAAATGGCTTCATGCCGCAGATCATGAAATTTGAAGTTTTCAACGCCGGCCTTGTAGCAAAGCAGTCTGAATGCTTTTGTCATTGTCCGGGAATCCTGGTTGAATTCAGGGAAGACATAGTCGGAATCGTTCTTCTGTCGGGCCAGAATCTCTCTTGCGCGTTTTGAAATCAGCACATCTCTTTCGGTTTTGGTTTTCGTGTTCTTCTTGGGGATGTGCAGTACGCGCTGGTCTTGTGAGAACTCCGACCATTTTGCCTTGACGATTTCCTGCGCACGCATCGCGGTTTCAACAGCGAAGCCAATCAGATTGGCCCACGCATCTTGGTTACTGGGCATCAGAGTGCAAGCCAGGTAAATGGCTTTTTCTTTCTCGCTCTTGCTCGGCATCCGCTCTTCACGGTCTTCTTTCCATGCGGGTGGTGGTTCAATGTCTTTGAACCTTTGCTCGTCGAAATGGTAGCCTTCATGAAGGCTATGCCATTTCAATACGCGCTTCAAACAGAAATAGTATTTCCGGATCGTGGAATCCGAATACGTCTTGATCTCGGCACCGTTGTACAGCTTGTGACGATGCGCGGTCAGGCTGGTACGGTTTTCTGGTTTGCGCCGATCCGGAACGGGTGTTTTTTTCAGCGCCTCGATATATTTGATAATGCGTGCGCGGGTGAGGGTTTCCAGCGAGAAGGACTTCAGGTCTTCCTGAATCTGGATGTAGCGACCCTTCTCACGCCAGTCAATCTCGTGATTGTCCAGGTACAGCTGAAAAATATCCCCGATGGTCGTGCCTTTGCGGGTTTTAGCGGGAACGATGCCTTTGTCCAGTTGGGCTTCGTAGTCCCGTGCCCACCGCTCTGCTTCCCGCTTGCTGGTGAAGGTCTTCGAGCGGGTGGGGAAGCCTCTTTTATGGACTCTTGCGATATACTTCGCGCCGTTCTGTTCGATATGTGCCATGGTTTTGGTTCCAAATTGGTTCCAATTTCGGGTTAAAAAATACCATGAAACCAGGCGCAGAGCGGGAGTTAGAGCCTCAAAACACCAACCTTCTAAGCCGGGGGTTAGGGGTTCGAGTCCCTTCGGGCGGGCCATGCAGAGTTTTTCGGTGGTGGCTGTAGCTCAGTTGGTAGAGTCCCGGATTGTGATTCCGGTTGTCGTGGGTTCGAGTCCCATCAGCCACCCCACCCATATCCCCCCTCCGCGCTCATGAGCGAAACCCGCCTGATCCACGGCTTCCACGCGATAACGGCCAGGCTGCGTCGTTCGCCGGAGTCGTTCAGGGACATTCACGTCGCGGTTGATCGCCAGGACCAGCGCATGCGGGATCTGCTGAAGCTGGCGGACGCAGCCGGTGTGCGCGTGATCACCACCGATGCCGCGCGGCTGGACGGCATGGCATGCGGTATCCGGCATCAGGGCGTGGTTGCCCGAGTTACCGCAACCGAACGCTACCTGACGCTCGATGACGTCATGGAGACGCTTTCGGGTCCCGCCCTGCTGCTCGTGCTGGATGGCGTCACCGATCCGCACAATCTTGGCGCTTGCCTGCGCGTGGCGGATGCGGCTGGCGCCCATGCCGTGGTGGCACCCAAGGATCGCGCCTGCGGACTCAATGCCACGGCCATCAAGGTGGCCAGCGGCGCGGCGGAGACGGTACCTTACATCATGGTCACGAACCTTGCTCGCAGCTTGCGCGAATTGCAGGAACTCGGTGTCTGGGTGGTGGGGGCGGCCGGCGAGGCTGAAAAGGAACTGTACGCTGTCGACCTGAGCGGCCCTGTCGCCTGGGTGCTCGGCGCCGAAGGTGGCGGTCTGCGACGGCTGACTCGTGAGACCTGCGACGAGCTGGTGTGCATACCCATGGCCGGCAGCGTCGAAAGCCTCAACGTATCGGTTGCCTCGGGAATCTGCCTGTTCGAGACGCGCCGGCAGCGCGCGCTGTCAAACGCCTGACCGGCAGCAAGCGGCTACCGGAACTTCCAGCTACCAGAACTTCCACCAGGGCTTGGTGTCGCCGCCTTCCGGCTTGAAGTAGCGGCTGTTGGGGAAGTTCGCGCGCATCACGCGTTCCGTGTCGTCACGCAGATCCTTCATGCCCATCGCATCGTAGGACTTGATCAGGGTGACCAGTGCATCCTCGCGGGCCGGCGAGTTCGGATAGGCATTGATGGTCGCCTGTGCCCGATTCGCGGCGGCGACGTAGGCGCCACGCCTGAGGTAAAAGTCGGCAACGTGCACCTGGTGGGCGGCCAACGCATTGACCAGATAGTTCATGCGCTGTGCCGAATCGGCGGCATAGCGGCTTTCCGGAAAACGGGTGACGAGTTCCTTGAAAGTGTCGAACGACTCGCGCGCCGCCTTGGGATCGCGCTCCGTCAAGTCCTGATTGCCAAGGATGCCGAGCAGGCCGAGGTCCTCGTTGAAGTTAACCAGGCCTTTCAGGTAATAGGCATAGTCGACATTCGGGTGATTCGGGTGCAGGCGGATGAAGCGGTCGCACGCCGAGATCGCCGAGGCCGTTTCGCCCTGTTTGAAATGCGCGTAGGCAACCTCGAGCTGGGCCTGCTGGGCATAACGTCCGAACGGATAGCGCGCCTCGAGCTTCTCGAAATACTTGACTGCCTTGTCGTAGGCGCCATCAGACATCGATCCGCGTGCCTCGGAGTAAAGCTTGTTCGCCGACCAGCCAAGAGTTTCGTCCTGTTCCTCCGGCAACAGGCCGCAACCGGCCAAGCCCAGTGCGGCCATCAACAAGAGCGGGGCAAGCAGAGCGGCTAAACTACGCATGATGAGCACCAGAGGAACCGATTCGGCTGATTATAGCCCAGCGGTCACGGCCATTCCGGCGGCCTGCGCCGGCCTGAGACTCGACGCGGCACTGGCACGCCTGTACCCCGAGTATTCACGCAGCCGCTGGCAGGCGTGGGTGAAGGAAGGGCGCGTCATGCTGGATGACGCCCCCGCCGACGCCAGCCGCAAGTTGCTGGGGGGGGAAGAGCTGCGGGTCGAGGCCTTGCCTCCGCCAGTCGCCACCACCGTGGTGGCCGAAGAAATCGCGCTGAACGTCATCTACGAGGATGCACACCTTCTTGTGATCGACAAGCCGGCCGGACTGGTCGTGCATCCCGGCAGCGGCAACTGGTCGGGGACGATGATGAATGCGCTGCTGCATCACGCGCCGGCGCTGGCATCGGTACCCCGCGCCGGCATCGTTCATCGGCTGGACAAGGATACCTCCGGACTATTGGTGGTGGCGAAGACACTGGAGGCGCAGACCGAACTGGTGCGGCAGTTGCAGGCACGGACGGTGAAGCGGCACTACCTGGCATTGGTGCACGGCGAGGTCGCCGCGTGCGGTTCCGTCGACGCGCCCATCGGACGACATCCCACGCAGCGGACGAAGATGGCGGTGGCAAAACGAGCAAGTGCAGGACGCGATGCGCGCACCCATTACCGGCCCAGGGAACGTTTCGGTTCGGCGACGCTGGTCGAATGCAGGCTGGAGACGGGGCGAACGCACCAGATCCGCGTGCACATGGCGTCGATCGGTCATCCGCTGGTTGGCGACCAGGTGTACGGCAAGCGCAACTCGTCCGATCCCCGCCTCGATGGGTTTCCGCGCCAGGCGTTGCACGCCTGGCGACTGGCGTTGGTGCATCCGGCGAGCCATATCGAGATGGCTTGGGAATCGCTGCTGCCGGCGGACTTTTCGGCCTTGCTGGCGGCGTGCCGCCATGGCTGACTTTCTCGTCCCCGACTGGCCTGTGCCGGCGAATGTCCGTGCGCTTGTCACCACCCGCGTGCATGGCAACGTCGCCGATCATGTCGATTACGAAAAGTCAGCCGTGGCGGCACGCCGGGCCGACTTGCGCCGGCACCTGCCCGGCGACCCCGCCTGGTTGTCGCAGGTGCATGGAACGCGTTGTGTCGCGGCCGAGGAGGCGGTTCCGGGCATCGCGGCCGATGCTTCGGTGGCGCGGACGCCCGGTGTCGTCTGTGCCGTTCTCGCGGCCGATTGCCTGCCCATCCTGCTGTGCGACGAAGCGGGGCGCGCGGTAGGCGCCGTCCATGCCGGCTGGCGCGGACTGGCCGCCGGAATCCTCGAGGCCGCGGTGGCGGCACTCGCAATCCCGGGCGAGCGGCTGCTCGCCTGGCTTGGCCCCGCCATAGGTCCGGCGGCGTTCGAGGTGGGCGAGGAGGTGCGGGCGGCCTTCATTACCGTCGACTCGGGTGCGGCCGAGGCGTTCCTCGCCGCTCAGGACGGCAAATGGCGGTGCGATCTTTACGCGGTGGCGCGCCGTCGACTCAATGCGCTGGGCGTCGAGCGCATCTTCGGTGGCGGCTTCTGCACATTTTCCGAAGCCGGACGCTTTTATTCTTATCGCCGGGAAGGCCTGACCGGGCGCATGGCGAGCCTGATCTGGATCGTATAATCGACCAATGACTACTCTGACCTGGATTGTCGGCTCCGCCATAGCCGGCGGAGCCCTCTCCGTGCTCGTGGCGGCAGCGTTCGCGTTCAAGGTGCGTGCGTCCTGGGTACCGGTGCTGGTCAGCTTCGCCATCGGCGCCCTGCTGGGCGCGGCATTTCTCGAAGTACTGCCGGAAGCCATCGTCGGCAGCGGCGATGCCACCACCACCACAACCATCGTACTGGCCGGCATCCTGGGCTTCTTCGTGCTGGAAAAGCTCGTCCTGTGGCGCCACTGCCACATCGAGTCCTGCGAAGGTCACGAACCGCATGGCCACGACGGCGGTCGCAGCGGCCTCATGATCCTGGTCGGCGACACTTTCCACAATTTTGTCGACGGCGTGCTGATTGCGGCTGCCTTCATGGAAGACCCGCGTCTCGGTCTCGTCATGGCGGTGGCCATCGTCGCCCACGAAATCCCGCAGGAAGTCGGGGATTTCCTGATCCTCCTGCACTCGGGCTATTCGAAGGCACGGGCCTTTTTCTACAACCTGCTTTCGAGTTTTGCGACCCTGGTGGGAGGCCTCCTGGCGTGGTTCGCGCTGTCGACGGCGCAGGGTGCCATACCGCATCTTCTGGCACTGGCAGCCGCCAGCATGATCTACGTTGCCGTGGCCGACCTGATTCCGGGGCTGCACAAGCGCCCGGAACTGCGGGCCACGCTTCAGCAGGTACTATTGATCGGCGCCGGCATCGCGACCATCGTCGTTACCCATCGCATGGTCGCCGGATTCGGCCCCTCCTGACCTGCGCGATCGGGCGGGGAAGCCGAACAGCCAAAGCAGCAGGGCAAGCGGCAGCAGTCCGTATAAGGAAAACGTAAGGATTCCGGCGGTAACATTCGGCTCGGTCAACGCCATCAGCGCGGCAACGTAGATCCAGGCGATCACGATGATGTGCATGGCCGGATTATAGAAATCGCAACGATTGCGGCTTCCCGAAGCGTACAATGTTGCGATGCAAAATCTAACCCGGATGGTAGCGACCGGGAATTTTGTCTCAAGAGTGCCCGGCTTTGCCGACAACCATCGGCGTGGGGTACCGGAAAGGGGTAAGCATGTCGTCGGCTCAGGACGTTACGTCCTCCATCAAGGCGTGGATGGAAGCCTGGCAGCCGCAGGGCGACGCCCTTGCTGCGCTGCAGAACGAATGGCGGGAGCGCCATGCCGCCCTTTGGCAGGCCATGCTGGCGCGTCGCGGCGGCGATGTTTCGCCGACGGTCGCGCCCGCCGAACCGGGCGATCGCCGTTTCGACCATCCAGCCTGGGCGGAGAGCCCGATCTTCGACTACCTGCGCCAGGCCTACCGCATCAATTCCGATTACCTCAAGAAGGCGGTTGAGGCAGCACCCGTGGCCGATGGCCAAGCCAAGGACCGCTTGCGTTTCGTCACTCGCCAGTTCGTCGATGCGATGGCTCCCTCGAATTTCGTCGCGACCAACCCGGAGTTCGTCCAGAAAGCGCTCGAAACGCAGGGCCAGAGCATCACCCAGGGCATCCAGAACCTGATCGCCGACCTCGAAAAGGGGCGCATCTCGATGACCGACGAGTCGCTCTTCGAAGTGGGCCGCAATCTGGCGATCACGCCCGGCGCGGTGGTTTACGAAAACGAGCTAATGCAGTTGCTTCAATACGCGCCACTCACCGACAAGGTTGCCAAGCGGCCGTTCGTCATGGTGCCGCCCTGCATCAACAAGTACTACATCCTCGATCTGCAGCCCGAGAACTCTTTCGTTCGCTATGCGGTCGAGCAGGGCCACACGGTGTTCCTGGTTTCGTGGCGCAACGCCAAGGCCGAGCAGGGCCACCTGACCTGGGACGACTACATCGAACGCGGCGTGCTGAAGGCGTTCGGCGTCGTCAAGGACATCTGCGGTGTCGACCAGGTCAACGCGCTCGGTTTCTGTGTCGGCGGCACCATCATCAGTTCAGCGCTGTCCGTGATGAGGGCACGCGGCGGCAATGAGGTCGCGTCGCTGACGCTGCTGACCACGCTGCTTGATTTTTCCGAGCCGGGCGAACTGGGCTGCTTCATCGACGAGGCCTCCGTCGTCGCGCGCGAGAACACCATCGGCAAGGGCGGGCTGCTGACCGGCCGGGAGCTATCGACCGTTTTCTCGGCGCTGCGCGCCAATGACCTGATCTGGCAGTACGTGGTGGGCAACTATCTGAAAGGCATCAAGCCGGCGCCGTTCGACTTGCTTTACTGGAACTCGGATTCCACCAATCTGCCGGGGCCGTTCGCCGCCTGGTACCTGCGCAACATGTATCTCGAAAACAATCTGCGCGTTCCGGGCAAACTCGCCATGTGCGGCGTCAAGGCCGATCTCCGCAAGGTGGACATGCCGGTGTTCATCCTCGCGACCCGCGAGGACCACATCGTGCCCTGGCAGACCTCGTATCTTGGCCGTGCCCTGCTGGGCGGCAAGACCACGTTCGTGCTCGGCGCTTCCGGTCATATTGCCGGCGTCATCAATCCGGCCGGCAAGAACAAGCGTAGCTACTGGATCAACGATGGCGAGGCCGCCAGTGCCGACGAGTGGCTGGCTGGCGCCACCGAGACAAAGGGTAGCTGGTGGCCGCGCTGGGCGGAATGGTTGAAGCAGTTCGGCGACGGCGAGGTGGCGGCGCGCGGTCGTCTTGGCAGCAGGGCGCATCCGGCTGGCGAGCCGGCGCCCGGCCGCTACGTGAAGGAAAAGGCAGCATAAGAACGCAACACCAACAAGGAGGAGTGAGAAATGCAACGAGTGGCACTGGTAACAGGCGGCATGGGCGGTCTCGGCGAGGCCATTTGCGTCAAGCTGGCGGCGCTGGGCGACAAGGTGGTGACCACCTACAGCCCGAGCAACAAGACGGCGCAGGAGTGGCTGCGCAAGATGAACGACATGGGCTTCGGCTTCAAGGCCTATGCCTGCGATGTCACCGATTACGACGCTTGCAAGGCCTGCGTCGATCAAGTGGTCAAGGATCTCGGTCCGGTCGACGTCCTGGTGAATAACGCCGGCATCACGCGCGACATGACGTTCAAAAAGATGACCAAGGCCGACTGGGACGCGGTCATGCACACGAATCTCGACTCGGTGTTCAACATGACCAAGCATGTCATGGACAGCATGATGGAGCGCGGCTGGGGCCGTGTCATCAACATCTCGTCCGTCAATGGCACCAAGGGCGCTTTCGGCCAGACCAACTACGCCGCGGCCAAGGCCGGGATGCACGGCTTCACCAAGTCGCTGGCCCTGGAAGTCGCCAAGAAAGGCGTGACGGTGAACACCATCTCGCCAGGCTACATCGGCACCAAGATGGTCATGGCGATCCCGCAGGACGTGCTGGATTCGAAGATCCTGCCGCAGATTCCGATGTCGCGACTCGGCAAGCCGGAGGAAGTCGCCGGCCTGGTGGCCTATCTGGCCTCCGAGGAGGCTGCCTTCGTCAATGGCGCCAATATTTCCATCAATGGTGGCCAGCACATGTTCTAGGTCTTCGCGACCCGGGCAGGTCGGCCGCCTTTTTCCAGCAAAGGAGTAGCAAAAATGACTCAACGCGTAGCTCTCGTCACCGGCGCCATGGGCGGTCTCGGCACTGCCATCTGCCAGGCGTTCGCGAAGGATGGCTACAAGGTCGTGGCGGCCTACCACCCGCAGTTCGACAACAAGGAGGAATGGCTGAAGGAAATGGCGGCGGCCGGCCTCAAGGACTTCGTCTGCGTGGCCGGCGACGTTTCGAACATCGACGACTGCAAGAAAATGGTTGCCGATGCCGAGGCGGGCGCCGGGCCGATCGACATCCTGGTCAACAACGCCGGCATTACTCGCGACCGCATGTTCGGCAAGATGGAGAAGGACCAGTGGGATGCCGTCATTTCCACCAACCTGACCTCGTTGTTCAACATGACCAAGCAGGTGTCGGCGAAGATGGCCGAGCGCGGCTGGGGCCGCGTCATCAACATCTCGTCGGTGAATGGCGTCAAGGGCCAGGCCGGCCAGACCAACTACTCGGCCGCCAAGGCCGGCGTGATCGGCTTCACCAAGGCCCTTGCCCAGGAAATGGCCACCAAGGGCGTCACGGTCAATGCCATCGCGCCCGGCTATGTCGGCACCAAGATGGTCATGGCCATCCGCGAGGACGTGTTGAAGGGCATCGTCGATTCCATTCCGATGAAGCGCCTGGCCAAGCCCGAGGAGATCGGCGCGCTCTGCTCCTATCTCGCTTCCGAACTGGCGGGCTACATGACCGGTGCCACGCTGAACATCAACGGCGGCCTGCACTTCCAGTAAGAGTCAGCGGCGGCGGGACGCCGAAGCTTGGCCATCCCCCTGCTTGGGCGGGGGGTTTGCCTATATAATTGCTGCACTGCCACGATCCGGTGGCTGGGGAGATCGCCATGGCCGAGCAAGTCAGACTGATCAAGAAATACCCGAACCGCCGCCTGTACGACACGCGGACCAGCACCTACATCACGCTGGTCGACGTCAAGGATCTGGTGCTCAAGCACGAGGACTTCCAGGTGGTGGACGCGAAGTCCGGCGACGATCTCACGCGCAGCATCCTGTTGCAGATCATCCTCGAGGAAGAAGCGGCCGGCGTGCCGATGTTTTCCTCCGACGTACTCTCGCACATGATCCGCTTCTACGGCAATGCCATGCAGGGCATGATGGGCCAGTATCTCGAGAACAACATCAAGGCCTTCACCGACATGCAGAAGAAACTGCAAGAGCAGGCGCGGCATTTGTACGGCGACAACGCATCCATGAGCAAGGAACTCTGGTCCCAGTTCCTCAGCTTCCAGGGGCCTGCCATGCAAAGCATGATGGGCGCCTATGTCGAGCAAAGCGCCAAGATGTTCCAGCAGATGCAGGACAGCATGCAGGAACAGACGCGCAAGCTCTTTGCCGGATTCCAGTTCCCCGGCTACCCGCAGGGCTCGGTCGACAAGGCCGGCGACAAGAAGTAAGTGACCCGGCGCAAGAAGGCGCCCACGGTCGGCTTCGTCTCACTCGGCTGCCCGAAGGCGACCGTCGACGCCGAGAACATCCTGACCCGGCTGCGCGCCGAGGGGTACGAACTTTCCGCCACCTATGACGGGGCCGATCTGGTCATCGTCAACACCTGCGGCTTCATCGACGCGGCCGTCGAGGAATCGCTCGAGGCAATCGGCGAGGCGCTGGCTGAGAACGGTAAGGTAATCGTCACCGGTTGCCTCGGCGCCAAGGGCGACATTGTCCGTGCAACCCATCCCAAAGTGCTCGCAGTCACCGGTCCGCACGCGCTGCCCGAGGTGATGGCGGCCGTGCATGAGCACCTGCCGCCATTGCATGACCCTTTCGTCGATCTTGTCCCTCCGCAGGGTGTCAAGCTCACGCCGGAGCACTACGCCTACCTGAAGATTTCCGAGGGTTGCAATCACCGTTGCAGTTTCTGCATCATCCCGAGCCTGCGCGGCGATCTGGTCAGCCGGCCGATCGGCGAGATCGTGCAGGAAGCCGAAAAGCTGGTCGAGGCGGGCGTCAGGGAATTGCTGATCGTGTCCCAGGACACCAGCGCCTACGGTGTCGACGTCAAGTACCGGACCGGCTTCGTCGGTGGCCGGCCGGTGAAAACGAAACTCGTCGACCTGGCGCGCGAACTCGGGCAACTCGGCGTCTGGGTGCGGATGCATTACGTCTATCCGTATCCCAGTGTCGATGACCTGCTGCCGCTGATGGCGGAAGGCAGGATCCTCCCCTACCTCGATGTGCCCTTCCAGCATGCCAGTCCGCGCATCCTCAAGCTGATGAAGCGGCCCGGCGACATCGACAAGACGCTCGATCGCATCGCCGCCTGGCGCGGCGTGGTGCCACGGCTGACTATCCGCTCGACTTTCATCACCGGGTTCCCGGGCGAGACGGAACAGGAATTCGACGAACTGTTGCAGTTCCTCGATGCCGCTGAACTCGACCGTGTTGGCTGTTTCGCCTATTCGCCCGTTGAAGGCGCGGGAGCCAACGAATTACCGGGCGCGCTTTCCGAGGAAGTGCGAGAGGAGCGGCGCGCGCGGTTGATGGCCCATCAGGAGGACATCAGCACGCGGCGGCTGGAGTGGCGCATCGGGCAGAGCATCGAGGTGCTGGTCGACGACGTCGATGACGAGGGTGCGATCGCCCGTTCCAGCGCCGATGCGCCGGAAATCGACGGCGTGGTGTACGTGACCGACGGCCATGATCTAGAGGTCGGCCAGTTCGCCACCGTCACCATTACCGATTGCGATGTGCACGATCTTTTCGCCAAGCTGACATGAAGCCGAAAATCGGCCTGGCGCTCGGCAGCGGCTCGGCGCGCGGCTGGGCCCATATCGGCGTGATCCGCGCGCTGGAAGAGGCTGGCGTTCGCCCGGATGTGCTTTGTGGCTGTTCCGTGGGCGCGCTGGTCGGCGCGGCCTATGCCGATGGCGATCTGGCCGCGCTCGAGCAGTGGGTGTCCGGATTGGCCTGGAAGGACGTGGTCGGGCTGCTCGATGTCAGCCTGGCCGGCGGACTGCTGAAGGGCGACAAGCTGATCGCTTTCTTCGAACGCCATTTCGTGGACAAGGAGTTTTCGGCCTTGCCGCTGCCGTTCGCCTGCGTGGCCACCGACTTGGCGAACGGCCGCGAAGTCTGGCTGCGCGAAGGCTCGGTGGCGGCGGCGGTGCGCGCCTCGATCGCGCTGCCCGGGTTGTTCGCGCCGGTCAGTCGCGATGGCCGGCTGCTGGTGGACGGTGGCCTGGTCAATCCCGTCCCGGTGTCGCTTTGCCGGGCACTCGGGGCCGACGTCGTCATCGCCGTCGACCTCGGCTCGGATATCGTCGGCAGTTCACTCAGGCGCGGTGCGGGCGCGGACGCGAGCCACGGATCGGACTGGTCGGACAGGCTGCTGGCCAGCCTGGGCATCAAGCGCAACCACGACGCGCCGTCACTGGCGGGGGTGCTGTCGACCAGCATCCACATCATGCAGACGCGCATCGCCCGCAGCCGCCTGGCCGGCGAACCGGCCGACGTGCTGGTGGCGCCACGCCTGGCGCATCTCGGGCTGATGGACTTTCACCGGGCTGGCGAGGCCATTCCGGAAGGTGTCGCGGCCGTGAAGCGCATGCTCCCCGCCATCGAGTACGCTCTGAATCCATGAACGACCTGATCGATTCCTTGCGGGCGGTCGTCGGTGCCGGATACGTGCTGACCGGTGCCGACGACATTGCGCCGTACGCGGCCGACTGGCGTGGCCGTTACCAAGGCACGCCACTCGCCATAGTCAGTCCCGGCGACACGCCGCGAGTGGCGGAGGTGGTGCGGCTGTGCGCGCAGGCCGGCGTCGCCATCGTGCCGCAGGGCGGCAACACCGGTCTGTGCGGCGGCGCGACGCCGATCGCGGGCGAGATCGTGGTCAGCCTGCGCCGGCTCCGGCGCGTGCGCGATGTCGACGTCGCCAACAACACCATTACCGTCGAGGCGGGCTGCACGCTGCTCGAGGTCCAGGAGGCGGCGAAACGGGCTGACCGGCTTTTTCCGCTGTCGCTGGCCGCCGAGGGCACGGCAACCATCGGCGGCAACCTGTCCACGAACGCGGGTGGCGTTCAGGTGCTGCGTTATGGCAACGCCCGCGATCTTTGCCTGGGCCTGGAAGTCGTGCTGGCCGACGGCCGCGTCTGGCACGGCTTGCGCGGCCTGCGCAAGGACAACACGGGCTACGACCTGAAGCATCTGTTCATCGGCGCGGAAGGCACGCTCGGCCTGATCACCGCCGCCGTGCTCAAACTGTATTCGCGGCCGCGCAGCGTCGCCACCGCCTGGGCGAGCGTGCCGACGCCCGAGGCTGCGGTGACGCTGCTGACCCGGTTGCGCGAGAAGATCGGCGGGCGCGTCACCGCCTTTGAACTGGTCGGCCGTCCGGCGCTCGATCTGGTGCTCAGGAACATTCCCGGCAGCCGCGATCCGCTGCCGCTGCCGTCGCCCTGGCAGGTGCTGATCGAGCTTTCGGACACCATGGTGTCGGACATTTCCGCCGCGCTTGAAGATGTCCTGGCCGAGGCCATCGTCGCAAGGGTGGCGGCGGATGCCGCCGTCGCCCGGAACGAAAAGCAGGCGCAGGCATTCTGGGCCCTGCGCGAAAACATCTCCGAGGCGCAGAAAATCGAGGGTGTTTCAATCAAGCATGACATCTCCCTGCCGGTTTCGCGCATTCCCGAGTTCGTCGACCGCTGCGATGCGGCTCTCGGGGCCGCCTTTGCCGGTGTGCGCATCGTCTGCTTCGGTCACCTCGGTGACGGCAATCTGCACTACAACCAGTCGAAGCCGCACGCGCAGGACAACGCCGCCTTCATCGGTCAGACGGAAGCTGTCAACCGAATCGTGCACGACCTTGTCAGCGAATTCGGCGGCTCGATTTCCGCCGAGCACGGTCTCGGTCAACTCAAGCGCCGGGAGATCCTCCGCTACAAGAGTGATGTCGAGATGGACCTGATGCGCAAGGTCAAACAGGCCCTCGATCCGGGGGGCCTGATGAACCCGGGCAAGGTGCTGTAAAAAGTTTTCGGCGCGGCTTTACAGCCAAGATGGCGATCCATATAATGCGCGCTCTCTTGTGGGGGTATAGCTCAGCTGGGAGAGCGCTTGCATGGCATGCAAGAGGTCAGCGGTTCGATCCCGCTTACCTCCACCAAACGATAAGTCCCTATCGTCTAGAGGCCTAGGACAATACCCTTT
>CAYXZX010000058.1:0-14914 GCA_964469455.1 uncultured Rhodocyclaceae bacterium
CCAACATGGGCGGCAAGTCGACCTACATGCGGCAGGTGGCGCTGATCGTGCTGCTCGCCCACTGCGGCGCCTTCGTGCCCGCGACCGCCTGCCGGCTCGGCCCGATCGACGCCATCTACACGCGCATCGGCGCCGCCGACGACCTCGCCTCCGGACGCTCGACCTTCATGGTCGAGATGACCGAGGCGGCGGCCATCCTGAATGGCGCCACCGAGAAGTCCCTGGTGCTGATGGACGAGATCGGCCGCGGCACCTCGACCTTCGACGGCCTGGCGCTGGCGTTCGCCATCGCCCGCCACCTGATCGAGAAGAACCGCGCCTTCACGCTGTTCTCGACCCATTACTTCGAGTTGACGCGGCTGGCCCAGGAGTATGCCGAATGCGCCAACGTGCATCTCGACGCCGTCGAGCACGGCCATCGGATCGTGTTTCTGCACGCCGTGGAGGAAGGACCGGCTTCGCAAAGCTATGGCATCCAGGTGGCGGCGCTGGCCGGTGTTCCCGGCAGCGTGGTGCGCGATGCCAGGCGGCGGCTGGCCGTGCTGGAAAACCGCGAGGTGGCCGATCATCACCAGCCCGACCTGTTCGCCACACTGCCACCGGCAGCCGGGGCGGAGCCGCATCCGCTGGTCGATGCGCTGGCGGCCATCGATCCGGACGCGCTGACACCGCGCGAGGCGCTGGAAAAACTCTACGGGTTGAAGAAACTGCTTGGGTAGGGCCCGATGATCAAACCGGCACTGAAAGTCAGTGGTGGTGATGCGCCCCCGGGCCGTGGATATGGCCGTGGCCGATCTCGTCGGATGTGGCCTGTCGCACCTCCGCCACCGTGCAGGAAAAAATCAGCGCCATGCCGGCAAGCGGATGGTTGCCGTCGACCACCACCTTGTCGTCGGCAATGTCCGTGATCATGTAGAGCTCGCCGTCGTCGCCGTCCTCGGTGGCGCGCTCGAACTGCATGCCGACCTCGATGTTGTCGGGAAACAGCGAACGCGGCTCGACCGCCACCAGCTCGGCGTCGTAATCGCCGAAGGCATCCTCGGGCTGCAGCTTGATCTCCAGCGCCGCGCCGACCTCCTTGTCGTGCAACGCCTCCTCGATCCTTGGAAAGATGCCGTCATAGCCGCCGTGCAGGTAGACGATGGGCTGCTCGCCGTCGTCCACCGGATTGCCGTCGCTGTCGGTGACGCGGTAGTTGAGCGTGACGACGGTGTTCTTCGCGATTTTCATGAGGTCTTCTTTCCGTTGAGCTGCTTGACCAGTTGATAGACCTCGGCGGCATGTCCCTTGGCGCCGACGTCATAGAAAGCGTGGCGGACGATGCCCTGGCGATCGATGATGAAGGTTGAACGCTGGACGAACAGCTTGCGATGGCCGTCCCTCTCGCGATAGTGATAAACCCCGTACTGATGGCCGACCTTGCCATCGACGTCCGACAGCAGGCGGATCGACAAGCCGTTCTTGTCGCGAAACTCGGCATGGGCCAGGCAGTCGTCGCGCGATATGCCGAGGATGACGCAGCCCTGGCGATTGAAGTCGTCCTCGTGGTCGGAGAACTCGATGGCTTCCTGCGTGCAATAGGGCGTGCCGTCCTTCGGATAGAAGAACACCACCGCGCTTCGCTTGCCGTGCAGCGAGCGGAAATCGAACATCTCCATGTCGGCGTCTGGCAGCGAGAACGACGGCGCGGGCTGGCCGGGCTGCAACATAAACGCACTCCTTTGTCGGGACCAAGCGGACGTTGTGGCGATTCTAACCGACTGCCGGCGGCTTCTTGCAAGCGGTGCCGGGCGTGGCAATCACGCCGGTGGCGTGTGCGTCTCGAACCGGCGATGACCGCTGGCGAGGTATTCATGCGAGCGCATTTCGCTCAGGCGCGACACGGTGCGCTGGAACTCGGCCGCCTGCGTGCCTTCGGTATAGAGCGCTTCGGCGGAGCATTCTGCCGTCGCCACCAGCTTGACGCGGTGATCGTAGAAGACATCGACCAGCCAGGTGAAGCGACGCGCCTCGGACGCGCGCTCGCGGCCCATTTTCGGAATGCCGGAGAGGAAGACGGTATGGAAGTTGTGGGCGATCTCGAGGTAGTCGTTCTGCGAGCGCGGACCGCCGCAGAGCGTGGCGAAATCGAACCAGACCACGCCGGGCGCGCGATGAATCACGGGCAGTTCGCGGCCCGCCACGGCGAGCGGCTGCACATGCCCGCCGCCGCTGGCGACGCGGCTGAAGGTGTGCATCATCTGCGCCTCGGCGGCCGCGTCGGCCGGCACGTGGAAGATGTCGGCCTGCTCCAGCGCCCGCAGGCGGTAATCGATGCCGGCATCGATGCGGATGACATCGAGGCTTTCGTTGAGCAGGGCAATGGTCGGCAGCAGCCGGTCGCGTTGCAGGCCGTTCGGATACAGTCCATCGGGCGGATAGTTTGACGTGATGCAGAACACCACCCCCGCCTCGAACAGCGCCTCCATCAGGCGGCCGAGAATCATGGCGTCGGCGATGTCGGAAACATGGAACTCGTCGAAGCACATCAGCCTCGTTTCCCGCGCCACCTGAGCCGCCACGCGCGCCAGCGGGTCGGCCTCCTGCTTCAGTGCCTGCAGGCGCTCGTGTATCTCGCGCATGAAGGCGTGGAAGTGAACGCGCCGCTTGCGCTGGTAAGGCACCGCCTCGAAAAAACAGTCCATCAGGAAGCTCTTGCCGCGCCCGACGCCGCCCCAGAACCAGACGCCGCGCGGCAAGCGCGGCCGTACCAGCATCTTGCGCAGGCGGGTGCGCCGCGCCGCCTTGAAGGCGATCAGCTCGTCATAGAACTGCTGCAGCCGCATGGCGGCCATCAGCTGGGCGGGATCGGCGACGATGCCGCGCGCGTTCAGCGCGGCATTGAAGCCTTCGATCATGCCGTTCCTGGGGACGTTGAGGATGCTGTGGGGCATGGCTCAAGAAAATGGCCACGGACGGTGCTCGCCCGTGGCCAGGATGTTACCGGCTTGCCGTCAGAAATGCAGCGGACGCTTGTCCACCGCCAGCGCCGCTTCGTGCATGACTTCCGAGAGCGTCGGGTGCGCATGGCAGATGCGGGCGATGTCCTCGCTGGAGGCGCCGAACTCCATGGCCACCACGGCCTCGGCAATCAGTTCGGAGGCATTGTTGCCGATCACATGCACGCCCAGCACACGGTCGGTCACCGCGTCGGCATACATGCGCACGAAGCCGGTGGTGTCGCCCTGGCCCAGCGCGCGGCCGTTGGCGGCGAACGGAATCTGGCCGGTGCGGAACTCGATGCCGGCGGCGCGCAGTTGCGCCTCCGTCCTGCCCACCCACGCGATTTCGGGATGGGTGTAGATCACCCAGGGAATCGCTTCATAGTTGACATGTCCGGCCTGGCCCGCGATGCGCTCGGCGACCATCACGCCCTCTTCCATGCCCTTGTGCGCCAGCATGGCGCCGCGCACCACGTCGCCCACCGCCCAGATGCCGGGCTGGTTGGTCTGGCAATGATCGTCGACAGCGACCCGGCCGCGCTCGTCGAGCGCGAGGCCGACATTCTCGGCGCCCAAGCCGTCGGTATTGGCGATTCTGCCAACCGAGACGATGAGGCGATCGCACTCGAGCACCTGGGCCGCGTCGCCGCACTCGTATTCGATGCGCACCCCCTTCTTGCCCGCCGTCACCTTGCCGATCCTGGCGTCGAGATGGATCTTCAGGCCCTGCTTCTGCGTGAAGGTCTTCCACGCCTCCTTGGCGACGGCGGCATCCGCCGCCGCCAGGAAATCGGGCAGGGCCTCGAGCACGGTCACGTCCGCGCCGAGCCGCTTCCACACCGAACCCAGTTCCAGGCCGATGACGCCGGCGCCGATGACGCCCAGCCGCTTGGGCACCGCGTCGAGCGACAACGCGCCGACGTTGTCGCAGATCACCTTGTTGTCCACGGGTATGCCGTCGAGATGACGCGGCCGCGAGCCGGTGGCGACGATGACGTTCCTGGCGTCGATGACCTCGCTGCCATCCTTGCCGGCGACTTCCACCTGCCACTGGTCGTTGTCCCGGCCAACGAAGCGGCCGTGCCCCGGCAGCAATGTCACCTTGTTCTTCTTGAACAGGCCGCGGATGCCGGCGGTCAGTTGGGTGACGATGTTGTCCTTGCGCCGGATCATGGTGCCGACGTCGATCTTCAGGCTGTCGAGGCCGATGCCGTGCATGACGAAAGAATGACCCGCCTGGTCGTAGAGCTCGGACGACTGCAGCAGGGCCTTGGATGGAATGCAGCCGACGTTGAGACAGGTGCCGCCGAGGCGCACCTCGCCCTTGGGGTCGGCATAGCTGTCGCGCTCGATGCAGGCCGTGCTGAGCCCGAGCTGCGCGGCGCGGATCGCCGCCACGTAGCCGCCGGGGCCGCCGCCGATCACCAGCACGTCGAATTGCTTGTTGGCCATGGTCGCGTCCTCAGAGATCGAGCAGCAGGCGCGCCGGATCTTCCAGCGCCTCCTTCATGGCCACCAGGCCGAGCACCGCCTCGCGGCCGTCGATGATCCGGTGGTCGTAGGACATGGCCAGGTAGTTGATCGGCCGGATGACGATCTGGCCGTTCTCGACCACGGGACGGTCCTTGGTGGCATGGATGCCGAGGATGGCCGACTGCGGCGGATTGATGATCGGCGTCGACAGCATCGAGCCGAACACGCCGCCGTTGGAGATCGAGAACGTGCCGCCAGTGAGTTCCTCCAGCGACAGCTTGCCGTCCTTGGCCTTGACGCCGAACTCGGCGATCTTCTTCTCGATCTGCGCCAGCGACATGCGGTCGGCGTCGCGCAGGATGGGCACCACCAGGCCGCGCGGGCTGCCGACGGCGATGCCGATGTCGAAGTAGCCGTGATAGACGATGTCGTTGCCATCCACCGAGGCGTTGAGGATCGGGTACTTCTTCAGCGCATGCACCGCCGCCTTGACGAAGAAGCTCATGAAGCCGAGCTTGACGCCGTGTTCCTTCTCGAACTTGTCCTTGTAGCGGTTGCGCAGGTCCATCACCGGCGCCATGTTCACCTCGTTGAACGTGGTCAGGATGGCATTGGTCGATTGCGACTGCACCAGCCGCTCGGCGACGCGGGCGCGCAGACGCGACATGGCGACGCGCTGCTCGGGACGTTCGGCGATGATGTCCTCGGCGGTTATCACGGCCGGCTGCGGCAGCGAGGGGGTCGGCGCCAAAGTCAGCGATGGCGACACGCCGGTGGCGGGCGCCGCCGGCGCGGGCCGGGCCGTGCCGGTGACGTCTTCCTTGAGGATGCGGCCGCCAGGGCCGCTGCCCTTCACTTCGCCAGACGACAGGCCCTTCTCCTCCATCAGCTTGCGCGCCGCCGGCCCCGCGGCTGCGGCCGCCTTCACCTCGGCCTTGGCGGCGGGTGCCGGAGCCGTCTCGGCCTTCGCCGCCGGCGCTGCGCCGGCACTGACTTTCGCCTCGGTGTCGATCTGGGCGATCAGGTCGCCCGAGGCCACCGATTCGCCGTTGCCCTTGATGATCTTGACCAGTACGCCGCCATCCGGCGCAGGCAGCTCGAGCACGACCTTGTCGGTCTCGATGTCGATCAGGTTTTCGTCGCGCGCGACGGCTTCGCCCTCCTGGCGGTGCCAGGACACCAGCGTGGCTTCGGACACCGATTCCGATAACTGCGGAACTTTGACGTCGATGATCATGGTTTCTCTCTCTGTTTAGCTGGCGCCACCTGTTCAGCCCAGGGCGGCGTCGATGACTTGCTTCTGTTGGACGGCATGCTTGGCCGCGTAGCCGACCGCCGGCGATGCCGAGGCCGGCCGCGCCGCCACTTCGAGGGTCTGCCCCTTGGCGAGCACGCGCATCAAGGTGTGGTGCTTGGCGTACCACGCGCCCTGGTTGAGCGGCTCTTCCTGGCACCAGACAATCTGCCTGGCGTTCGGATACTTCTTGAGTTCCTCCGAAAGGCGGCGATCATCCAGCGGATAGAGCTGCTCGATGCGCAGCAGGGCGACGTTCTCGAGCTTGCGCTCGCGGCGCGCCGCCAGCAATTCATAGTAGATCTTGCCGGCGCAGGCGACGATGCGGGTCACCTTCCTGGCGGCGAGGTCGTCGACTTCGCCGATCACCGTCTGGAAAGTCCCTTTCGCCAGTTCGTCGAACGAACTGGTCGCGTCCTTGTGCCGCAGCAGGGACTTCGGCGTCATGACGATGAGAGGCTTGCGCTGCTTGCGCAGCATCTGCCTGCGCAGCAAATGGAAGATCTGCGCGGCGTTGGAGGGCTGGCAAACTTCCCAGTTGAACTCTGCGGACAACTGCATGTAGCGCTCGAGCCGTGCGGACGAATGCTCGGGGCCCTGGCCCTCGTAGCCATGAGGCAGCAACATCACCAGGCCGCAACCGCGTCCCCACTTCGCCTCGCCCGAACTGAGGAACTGGTCGATCACCACCTGGGCGCCATTGGCGAAGTCGCCGAATTGCGCCTCCCAGATCACCAGTTCGTTCGGCGCGGCGGTGGCGAAACCGTACTCGAACGCAAGCACCGCCTCCTCCGACAACACGGAATCGAAGCAGTGGAACCAGCCCTGCTTCTCCTGGAGCTGCTGAAGCGGCCAATAGGTGCCCTCGTCCCACTTCTCGCGCTTCTGGTCGTGCAGGGCGGCATGCCGGTGGAAGAAGGTGCCGCGTCCGACATCCTCGCCGGAAATGCGCACGTTGTAGCCCGCCGCCAGCAGGGTGGCATACGCCATGGTTTCGCCCATGCCCCAGTCAACCGGCAGCTTGCCCGCCGCCATCTGCCGGCGGTCGTCGATGATCTTCTGGACGCGTGAATGCAGGCTGAAGTGGTCCGGAATCGTGGTGACGCGCTCGGCCAGGCGCTGCAGTTCCTTCTTCGGCACCGTGGTATCGCACTTCTCGGTGTAGGGAACGTTGGCATGCGGCCGCCAGTCGATGGCGTACTTGCTCTGGTGATCGGAAATCACCGGATCGATCAGATGCCGGCCCTCGTCCAGCGCGGTGCGATAGTCCTTGATCATCCGCTCGCCGTCGTCGGCGCCGATGACACCCTGGGCCGCCAGCTTCTCGGCGTAAAGCTTGCGGGTGCCGGGATGCGCATTGACCTTCTTGTACATCAAGGGCTGCGTCACCATCGGCTCGTCCTGCTCGTTGTGGCCGAGCTTGCGGAAGCAGACGATGTCGATGACGACATCCTTGCCGAACTCCTGGCGGAACTCCATCGCCATCTGGGTGACGAAGGCGACCGCGTCGGCATCGTCGCCGTTGACATGGAATATGGGAGCCTCGACCATCTTGAAGATGTCGGTGCAATAGAGCGAGGAGCGATAGTCCCGCAGGTCGGAGGTGGTGAAGCCGATCTGGTTGTTCACCACCAGATGCACGGTGCCGCCCGTGCCATAACCGCGCGTCTGCGAGAAGTTGAGCATCTCCTGGTTGACCCCCTGGCCGGCGACGGCGGCATCGCCATGGATCAGCACCGGCACCACTTCGCGGCGCCCCGAGGCGCCGCGCCGCACCTGCCGCGCATACACCGAGCCGCAGACCACCGGGTTGACGATCTCGAGGTGCGAGGGATTGAAAGCCAGCGTCAGGTGCATCGGCCGCGCCGGAGTCGCGACGTCCGAGGAATAGCCCAGGTGGTACTTGACGTCACCAGCGGAAAGTTCCTGCGCCTTCTTGCCCTCGAATTCCTCGAACAGCATGCCGGGCTGCTTGCCGAGCGTATTCACCAGGACGTTGAGACGGCCCCGGTGGGCCATGCCGATCACCATCTCCTCGACGCCGACAACGCCGCCGGTACGGATCAACTGGTCCATGGCCACGATCAGCGACTCGCCCCCTTCCAGCGAGAAGCGCTTCTGGCCGACATAGCGGGTGTGCAGGTAGCGTTCGAGCGTCTCGGCAGCGGTCAGGCGCTCCAGGAAACGCTTCTTGTCATCGGGTCCGTAGGCCGGCGTGGCACGGCACCTTTCGAGCCGCGACTGCAGCCAGCGCTTTTGCACCACCTCGGTCAGGTGCATGTACTCGGAACCCACCGAGCCGCAATAGGTTTGCCGCACCGCCTCGAGAATCTCGCGCAGGGTGGCCGACTCGCCGACCGCCTCGAACGAACCCGTGTGGAAGACATGCCCAAGATCGGCTTCGGTGAATCCGTAGTAGGAGGGATCGAGTTCGGCGACCGCCGGCCGCTCCTGGCGCTTCAGCGGATCGAGCTGGGCCCAGCGGTTGCCCAGGAAGCGGTAGGCGTTGATCAGCTGCAGCACCCTGACCTGCTTTTCGGCATTCTGCTTGCTCGCGCGCACCGGTGCCGCCAGGGTGCCTTCCTTGGCCCTTTGCGCAAACGAGGCGATCACTGGCGCATGTGGCACGTCCGGCGCGGTGGTGTTGCCAACGCCGGGCAAGGCGCCCAGCTTGTCGAAATAATCGCGCCACGCCGGCTCGACGGCGGCCGGGTTGTCCAGGTAGCGCTCGTAGAGTTCCTCTATGAACGGCGCATTGGCGCCGAACAGGTAGGAATTCGCCAATGTTTGTCTCATCATATTGTCGTCACCTCTGCTGGTCGGAGCCACGCCCGGCAAGGGCGGCGGGCTTATCGCTGTTCGATGGTCGGCACGTCGCGGCGCGTGGCGCCGACATACAGCTGACGCGGCCGGCCGATCTTCTGCTCCGGATCGCCGATCATCTCGTGCCACTGGGCGATCCAGCCGATGGTGCGGGCCATGGCGAAAATGCCGGTGAACAGCTGGGTCGGGATGCCCAGCGCCTTCTGGACGATGCCGGAATAGAAGTCGACGTTCGGATACAGCTTCTTCTCGATGAAGTATTCATCCTCGAGGGCGATGCGCTCGAGTTCAAGCGCCAGCTTGAACAGCCGGTCGTCATGGAGGCCGAGTTCGTTGAGCACCTCGTGGCAGGTCTCGCGCATCAGCTTGGCGCGCGGGTCGAAATTCTTGTACACCCGGTGACCGAAGCCCATCAGCTTGAAATTGTCGTTCTTGTCCTTGGCGCGCTTGATGTACTCCGGCACGCGCGACACATCGCCGATTTCCTCGAGCATCCGCAGGCAGGCCTCGTTGGCGCCGCCATGCGCCGGCCCCCAGAGGCAGGCGATGCCAGCGGCGATGCAGGCGAACGGATTGGCACCCGACGAACCCGCCAGGCGCACCGTCGAGGTCGAGGCATTCTGCTCGTGATCGGCATGCAGGATCAGGATGCGGTCGAGCGCGCGCACCAGCACGGGATTGGGCTCGTATTCCTCGCACGGATTGCTGAACATCATGTGCATGAAGTTGGCCGTGTAGTCGAGGCTGTTCTTCGGATAGGGCATTGGCATGCCAATCGAATACTTGTAGGCCATCGCGACGATGGTCGGCATCTTGGCGATCAGGCGCACCGCCGCGATCAGGCGATGTTCGGGATTGTTGATGTCGAGCGAGTCATGGTAGAAGGCCGACAGCGCGCCGACCAGGCCGACCAGCACCGCCATCGGGTGCGAGTCGCGGCGGAAGCCCTGCATGAAGCGGGTCAACTGCTCGTGCACCATGGTGTGGCGCTTCACGCGCTTGTTCCAGTCGTCGCGCTGGGCATGGTTCGGCAACTCGCCGTGCTTGAGCAGGTAGCAGACCTCCAGGAAGTCGCACTTTTCCGCCAGTTGCTCGATCGGGTAGCCACGATAGAGCAGTTCGCCCTTGTCGCCGTCGATGTAGGTGATCGACGACTTGCACGACGCGGTGGACATGTAGCCCGGATCGAAGGTGAAGGTGCCGGTCTTGCCATACAACGGCCGGACGTCGATGACGTCCGGACCGATGCTGCCGGAATACACGGGAAGCTCGACGGCCTTGCCGTCGATGTTCAGCGTTGCCATGCGTTGTGCGTTCATTTCAAGAACCCCTGTCAGGTCGCCCTTCGTTATTTACCGGTTTCGCTGCCGCGTCAGGCCCGACGCAACCGCTCGACCATGCCCTTGGCGCGCGGATCGTCCGTCTCGGTCTGCCCGCTCACCAGATACCAAAGCTCGTGATCCTCCATCGCCAGCAGATCCTCGAGCACAGCTTCGTCGTCCTCGGTCAACTCCCCGGCATTCCGCCAGAACCGTTCGAAAACGATGTCCAACTCCAGCAGCGCGCGCCGGCAATGCCAGCGCAGGCGTTCTCGACGGACACGCCGCTGCTCGTCCATGCGCTACACCGCCCGACGCACCATCATGTCCTTGATCTTGCCGATGGCCTTGGTCGGATTGAGTCCCTTGGGGCAGACATCGACGCAGTTCATGATGGTGTGGCAGCGGAACAGCCGGTAGGGATCCTCCAGGTTGTCAAGCCGTTCGTTGGTCGCCTGATCACGCGTGTCGGCGAGGAAACGATAGGCCGCCAGCAGACCTGCCGGGCCGACGAACTTGTCCGGATTCCACCAGAACGACGGACAGGACGTCGAACAGCAGGCGCACAGGATGCACTCGTAAAGACCGTTCAGTTCCTCGCGATCCTCCGGGCTTTGCAGGCGTTCGCGCTCCGGCGGCGGATCGTTGTTGACGAGATAGGGCTTGATCGAGTGGTACTGCTTGAAGAATTGCGTCATATCCACGATCAGATCGCGGATCACCGGCAGCCCTGGCAGGGGCCGCAACACGATGGGCTTGCCGTCCGGGAAGCTCGCCAGGTCGGTGAGGCAGGCCAGCCCGTTCTTGCCGTTGATGTTGAGCGCGTCCGAACCGCAAACCCCCTCCCGGCAGGACCGGCGGAAGGCGATGGAGTCATCCTTGGCTTTCAGTTTCACCAGCGCGTCGAGCAGTTTGCGGTCGGTGGCATCGACCTCGACGGCGATGTCCTGCATGTAGGGCTTCTGGTCCTTGTCCGGATCGTAGCGATAGATCTTGAATTGGAGCGTGCGCATGGTCATGTCCCGTTCCTCAGTAGGCGCGCTTCTTCAGGGCGATGGTGTCGACGGAGAGTGGCGTCAGGGTCACCGCCTTGTAGTCGAGGCGATTGCCCTCCTTGTACCAAAGCGTGTGCTTCAGCCAGTTGGCGTCATCCCGGCCGTCAGGACGTTCCGGCGTGTCGGTCGCGTCATCGCGCACGTGCGCGCCGCGCGATTCCTTGCGCGCCTCGGCGGAAATCATCGTCGCCACCGCCACCTCGATCAGGTTCTCCAGTTCCAGCGCCTCGACGCGGGCGGTGTTGAAGACCTTCGACTTGTCGGCAATCTCGACGCGACGCACGTCCTTTTCGACATCGAGAATCTTCTGTACGCCATCCTTCAATTTGTCGGCAAAGCGGAACACGCCGCAATGATTCTGCATGGTCCGCTGCATTGCCAACCGGGTCTCGTGAACGTTCGCGCCACCCGTCTGGCTGTTCAGGCGATCGACGCGCCCGAGGCTTCGATCGATCTCGGACTGCGGCAAGGGCTTGTGCGCCTTGGCGGACTTCTTCAATTCCTCGACGGCGGTTTCCCCGGCAGACTTGCCAAACACCAGCAGATCGAGCAGCGAGTTGGTGCCGAGACGATTGGCACCATGCACTGACGCGCAGGCGCACTCGCCGGCGGCGTAGAAACCCGGCACCACCGCCGCCTTGGAATTGCCTTGCGGCACCACGACCTGGCCGTGATAGTTGGTGGGAATGCCGCCCATCTGGTAGTGGCAGGTCGGCACCACTGGAATCGGCTCCTTGATCGGATCGACGCCGGCGAACTGGATGGCAATCTCGCGAATGCCCGGCAGCCGCTTCATGATCGTTGCGGGTTCGAGGTGCGTGATGTCCAGCAGGACGAAATCCTTGTTCGGGCCGCAACCGCGCCCTTCGTTGATCTCGGTGACCATCGCGCGGGAGACGACGTCGCGCGAGGCGAGATCCTTGGCATTCGGCGCGTAGCGTTCCATGAACCGCTCGCCCTGCATGTTGCGCAGGATGCCGCCCTCGCCGCGCACGCCTTCCGTGATCAGCACGCCGGCGCCGGCCACGCCGGTCGGATGGAACTGCCAGAACTCCATGTCCTCGAGCGGGATTCCCGCGCGTGCCGCCATGCCCAGACCGTCGCCGGTGTTGATGAAGGCGTTGGTCGAACTGTAGAAGATGCGCCCCGCGCCGCCGGTGGCGAAGATGGTGGCCTTGGCGTGGAAGACGACGATCTCGCCGGTCTCCATGTCCATCGCGGTCACGCCGAGCACTTCGCCCTCGGCATCGCGCACCAGGTCCAGCGCCATCCATTCGACGAAGAACTGCGTGTTGGCCTTGACGTTGCGCTGGTACATCGCATGCAGCATGGCGTGGCCGGTGCGATCGGCCGCGGCGCAGGAACGGCGCACGGGTTTCTCACCAAAGTTCGACATGTGGCCGCCGAACGGGCGCTGATAGATTTTGCCGGCATCGGTGCGGTCGAAAGGCATGCCGTAGTGCTCGAGTTCGATGACGCACTCGTTGGCCTTGCGGCACATGAACTCGATGGCGTCCTGGTCGCCGAGCCAATCCGAACCCTTGACGGTGTCGTACATGTGCCAGTGCCAGTGGTCTTCCTCGGAGTTGCCGAGCGACGCGGCCACGCCGCCTTGCGCGGCGACGGTGTGTGAACGGGTCGGAAACACCTTGGTCAATACTGCCGTCTTGAACCCGGATTCCGACAGTTGGATGGCGGCACGCAGACCGGCGCCACCGGCGCCCACGATCACCGCGTCGAAAGTGCGAACGGTAACGCTCACGATCAGAGCCTCCAGATGATTTGCACAGCCCAGCCGGCATAGCCGACCAGAACGAGGAGCGTCAGCACGTGCAGCATCAGTCGAATCGAGACGGGCTTGACGTAATCCATCCAGATGTCACGGATGCCGACCCACGCGTGATAGCAGAGGCTGACGATGAAAAGAAATGTGAAGAAGCGGACGGCGCCGTTGGCCATGAGTGCGCGCCAGCCTTCATAGCCACTATCCCGGCCGAGCAGCAGCACCGCCATCACCACGGTGTACAACGCCATGATCGACGCGGTGACGCGCTGGGCCAGCCAGTCCGTCAATCCATAGCGGGCTCCGACCACGGTTCGGGTCACCATAGTTTCACTCCCAGAATGACTGTCAGCGCCAGGCTGACCACCAGCACGGCCAACGCGGACGCGCGTGCCCGAGCCTTCTCGACGCCGACATGAATGTCGATCAGCAGGATGCGGATGCCCATGCAGAAGTGATGCAGATAGGCCCAGAGCAGTCCCAGCAGGATCAGTTTGACGATCGGATGACCCGTCGTTGCCTTGAATGCCTCGAAGCCTTCCGGCGAACGCAGCGACAGGGCGAACAACCAGATCAGCAAGGGCAACATCAGGAACAGGCCGGCACCGCTGACGCGATGCAATATCGACACCCAGCCCGGCAACGGCAGTTTAATTTCGAATAAATTTAGATGCTTGGGTCTTTCCTTAACGGATCCAGCCATGCTCGACCTCCCTCTAATGACACGACGCAGCAAGCAAGGATTATAAATCCGATCAACATGCTAAACAGCGCCTCTTATCGACCATCGGGCACCCCACCATTCCCGGCGCACGCCGATTTTCCCGATCAACTCAATTCATTGACGTAGCAATGGTCCACAGTGGAGTACAAGCCTCGACGCCACTCCACCGCCCTGCCTCCATAACTGAAACTGACCCGCTCCACCGAAAGCAATGGACTGCCTTCCTTGACCCCAAGAAGTTCCGCGCTCGAGCGATCGGCCGCCACCGCACGCAGCCGTTCCTCGGCGCGCACCATGCGCACGCCAAACTCAGATTCGAACAGGGTGTACAACGATCCCTGCCAGTTCTTGAGCATCTCCAGCGTCAGACCGCCAAAGACATCGCCAGGCAGATAGATCTCGTCCACGACGACTGGCTTGCCCGAAAACTCGAGCAGGCGCCGGACGATGACGATCGGCTCGGCGAGCTTGATGCCGAGCACGCGAGCTGCTTCCAGCCCGGCCTTGGCGCGCCAGCACTCGAGCGGCACGCTGGTCGATGGCCCGATGTCGCCTTTGAGGGCCTCAAGCCTGAGAAACCGGAAGAAAGCACGAGGATCGTTGTGCGAGGCGACGTAGGTGCCCTTGCCCTGTCGCCGCAGCAAGAGGTTTTCGGAGGCTAGTTCATCGACAGCCTTGCGCACGGTGCCCTGGCTGACACCAAAGCGGCCCGCCAGTTCGGTCTCGCTGGGAATAACCTCGCCGGGGCGCCATTCGCCGCCTTCCAGCGACTGGAGGATCAGACTCTTGATCTGCCGATAGAGCGGACTGAACGTGGGAGATTCGTGCGCCATGGCGTGCATTCAACCACAAACAGATGGACTCGTCCATAGGCTATCTTATGTCTTATATATGTTATAAGATAACTATTGACACGGCGCACAAGAGGCGACTAAGATTCTGCACGCAAATCGGGCCGGTGACGGAATGCCGGTAACCGGTGTTGACCTCTCATCCACTTGCAAGGAGCCACCCATGGCCAAAGCCCCCGTACGAGTCGCAGTCACCGGCGCCGCCGGACAAATCGGTTACGCCCTGCTGTTTCGCATCGCCAGCGGTGAGATGCTCGGCAAGGATCAGCCCGTCATCCTGCAGATGCTCGAGTTGCCGATCGATAAGGCACAGGCGGCGCTCAAGGGCGTCATGATGGAACTCGAGGACTGCGCCTTCCCCCTGCTGGCCGACATGATCGGCACCGCCGACCCGAAGGTGGCCTTCAAGGACGCCCAGCAGGCGCTGCTGGTCGGCGCCAGGCCGCGCGGCCCCGGCATGGAGCGCAAGGACCTGCTGCTCGAAAACGCCAAGATATTCACCGAGCAGGGCAAGGCCATCGACGAAGTCGCGGCACGCGATCTCAAGCTGATTGTGGTCGGCAACCCGGCCAACACCAACGCGCTGATCACCATGAACACCGCGAAGAGCC
>CAYXZX010000059.1:0-14904 GCA_964469455.1 uncultured Rhodocyclaceae bacterium
ATCAATCCACCCACTTCGCAGGAGTCTTGCGCCAGCTGCCGACGACCGGAAAAGTAGTTAATGTCGGGGGAGGATTAACACCCGGTTTACGGCGGTTTCCGCTTGGATATATACAATTGCCGTGCCAACTCGCGATGATTATCGCAAGCCGTTGTTACGGATCAGCTTTGGTACGAAGGGGTGCCCCAAGAAAAAAACAAGGGATACGCCACAAATGTCATCAATTCCCGCCAATACTGACATTATTGACACATATCCAATCACTCAGTGCGCGCTGTCCCACGTCGGGCCGACACCCACTTCGACGATCAGCGGCACAGCGAGCTTCGCCACGCCACCCATGAGCTTCGGCAGCTGCTCGCGCACGCTCGCGATCTCGCCGTCCGGCGCTTCGAGCACGAGTTCGTCGTGCACCTGCAGGATCAGTTTCGTCGCCAGTCGCTCCCTGTCCAGCCAGTCCTGAACGGCCAGCATGGCGCGCTTGATCAGGTCGGCCGCAGTGCCCTGCATGGGCGCGTTGATGGCGGCCCGCTCCGCGCCCTGGCGGCGTGCCACCACGCCTGACTTTATCTCGGGCAGCCAGAGGCGGCGGCCGAACACGGTCTCGACATAGCCCTTGTCGCGCGCCTGCGCGCGGGTCTCTTCCATGTAGCGGGCGACGCCCGGATAGCGCGCGAAGTAGCGGTCCATGTAGGCCTGGGCGGCACTGCGCTCGACGTTGATCTGCTTGGCCAGGCCAAAGGCGCTCATGCCGTAGATGAGGCCGAAGTTGATCGCCTTGGCTGCGCGGCGCTGCTCGGGGCCGACCTCGAGCGGCGTGACGCCGAACACTTCGGCCGCAGTGGCGCGGTGGATGTCCTCGCCGCGGGCGAAGGCCTCGAGCAGGCGCGCGTCGTTCGAGAGATGCGCCATGATCCGCAGTTCGATCTGCGAATAGTCGGCGGAGACGATGGCGTGATTCGGCGGCGCGATGAAGGCCGAGCGGATGCGACGACCTTCGGCAGAGCGCACGGGAATGTTCTGCAAATTGGGGTCGTTGCTCGACAGCCGCCCGGTGACGGCGACGGCCTGGCCGAAGCTGGTATGCACGCGGCCGGTCTGCCGACTGACCATCAGCGGCAGCTTGTCGGTGTAGGTGTTCTTGAGCTTGGCGACGCTGCGGTAGTCGAGGATCTTGCGCGGCAGCGGGAAGTCCTCGGCCAGCTTCTCGAGCACTTCCTCGTCGGTCGACGGCGCGCCGCCCGGCGTCTTCTTGATCACGGGCAGGCCGAGCTGGCCGAACAGGATTTCGCCGAGCTGCTTGGGCGAGGAGAGGTTGAAGGGTTGGCCCGCGAGTTCCTGTGCTTCCTTCTCCAGCGTCAGCATCTTGCGGCCGAGTTCCTCGCTCTGCTGCGCGAGCGAGAAGACGTCGATCAGGACGCCGTTGCGTTCCATGCGGTAGAGGACTTCGGCCACGGGCAGTTCGAGTTCGCGGTAGAGCGCCTCGAGTTGCGGCTCGGCCGCAAGCTTCGGCGCCAGCGCCTCGTGCACGCGCAGCGTCAGGTCCGCGTCCTCGGCCGAATACTCGGCGGCCTTCTCGATCGGCACTTCGGCGAAGGAAATGCGCTTGGCGCCCTTGCCGGTGACGTCGTCGTAGCTGATCGACTTCAGGCCAAGATGCCGCTGCGCCAGGTTGCCGAGATCGTGCGACTTGTCCGATTCCAGCACGTAGGATTCGAGCAGCGTGTCGTCCTGAATGCCGCGTAGCTCGATGCCGTGGTTCCTGAGGATGTGGCGGTCGTACTTGAGGTGCTGGCCCACCTTCCTGTGCGTCGGCGATTCCAGCCAGGGCTTGAGCCGCGCCAGCGTCGCGTCGAAAGTCAGCTGTCGTGGTACGCCAGCATAGTGGTGCGCCAGCGGCAGGTAAGCCGCTTCGCCTGCCTGCGTGGCAAACGAAATTCCCACCAGCCGCGCCTGCATCGGGTCGAGGGACGTGGTCTCGGTATCGAGTGCCGTCAGCGGCGCGGCCTCGACCTTCGCCAGCCAGCGTTCGAAGGTCGGCTCGTCGAGGATCGCTTCGTAAGCGTCGGTGGCGTTCTTCGCCGGTTCCGCGACCGGCGCGGCGGGCATGGCGGCTTCAACCTCGCGCAGCCAGCTGCGAAATTCGAGCCGCCCGTAAAGCTCGACCAACTTCGCATCGTCGTTCGGCCGCGGCACGAGGTCGGCCAGTTTCAATGGCAGGTCGAGGTCGCAGGCGACGGTGACGAGCTTCCTTCCCATCGGCAGGAAGTCGAGGTGGGCGCGCAGGTTATCGCCGACGGCGCCGCCAATCTCGGCGGCATGGGCGACGATCCCGTCGAGCGAGCCATACTGGGCAAGCCACCTGGCGGCCGTCTTGGGACCGACCTTGGCCACGCCCGGCACGTTGTCCACCGCGTCGCCGACCAGCGCCAGGTAATCAACGATGCGCTCGGGCGGCACGCCGAATTTCCCGGCGACGCCGGCTTCGTCCAGCACTTCGTTGCTCATGGTGTTGACCAGCCTGACATGCGCATTGACCAGCTGGGCCAGGTCCTTGTCGCCGGTCGAGATCACACAGTCGATGCGCTGCTCGGTGGCCTCGCGCGCCAGCGTGCCGATCACGTCGTCGGCCTCGACGCCGTCGATCATGAGCAACGACCACCCCTCGGCGCGCACGCAGTCGTGCAGCGGCTCGATCTGCGCGGCCAGGTCGTCCGGCATCGGCGGCCGGTGCGCCTTGTAGTCGGGGTACCAGTCGTCGCGGAATGTCTTGCCTTTGGCATCGAACACCACCGCCCGGTAATCTGCCTTATAGTCGGTTTCGAGCTTGCGTAGCATGGAAACCACGCCCTTGATGGCGCCGGTCGGCTGCCCGGACGCGGTACGCAAGTCGGGCAGCGCGTGAAAGGCGCGGTAGAGATACGACGATCCGTCGACGAGGAGCAGAAGAGGCATATGAGCGCGAAGGACAAGCTGCCGAACATCCCCGACCCCTGGACGGTCACGCCGGCGCAAAAAGCCCAATCGGCGGCCCGCGAGGCGTGGCGGGTGTTCGGCATTATGTCAGAGTTCGTCGAGGCGACCGAGCGGCTGGCCAGCATCCGGCCGGCGGTATCGATCTTCGGCAGCGCCCGCATCGGCCCGGAATCACGCTACTACCAGTTGACCGAGCGCATCGCCCGGCTGCTTTCGGATGCGGGCTTCTCGGTGGTGTCCGGCGGTGGCCCGGGGGTCATGGAGGCGGCCAACAAGGGCGCCTTCGAGGGCAAGGGCGTTTCGGTTGGCCTCAACATCCAGTTGCCGTTGGAGCAGAAGGCCAATCACTACCAGGACATCTCCCAGACTTTCCGCCACTTCTTTGCCCGCAAGTACATGTTCGTCAAGATCGCCACCGCCTACGTCGTGATGCCCGGCGGCTTCGGTACCGTCGACGAACTTCTGGAAGCACTGACCCTGATCCAGACGAAGAAATCGCCGCAGATACCGCTCATCCTGGTGGGCAGCGAGTTCTGGCAAGGCCTGATCGAGTGGTTTCGCCAGCGGCTGGTGGCGGAAAAGATGATCAATCCGGAAGACGTGGACCTGATCACCGTGATCGACGATCCCGAGTGCGTCGTCGCCTCCATCTTCGACTACTACCAGAACCGCGGCTTCGGCAGGCTGGCGCACGAACATGAGCTGCTGCTCAATCTGTAGGGCCCCGATCCGACCAACTGCTAGAATCGAAGCATTCACCGGGAACCCAGTAGAACAAGGAATCCAGAACATGGCCACGCGACGCCCGCCGATCATTGGCATCCTCGCCGGACTTGCCGCCCTGCTGCTGACGCTGGCGCTGCCGGTCGGCAGCCAGCAGCGGCCGGCCGATCTGCAGCCGCTGCCCGCCGTGCCTCCCCCGCCGCCGGGGATCGTCGAGTCGTCCGACGAACCGCAGGTGACGATCGTCAAGCGCGGCGAGGACCGGGTCGAGGAATACCGGGTCAATGGCAAGCTGTACATGATGAAAGTGACGCCGCCGCACGGCGTTCCCTACTACCTGATCGACGATCAGGGCGAGGGCAAATGGATACGGCAAGACGGCATCGAGTCGCGAGTGCGCGTACCAATGTGGGTCATCAAGCGCTTCTGAGCAAACTTGTTTTAGTCCACCGCCCCGGACCCGATGCAGGCCCGCCGCCTCCCTGCCCGCCATGGCTTCCTATGGGTCATCGCCAGCCTGCGGCTGTTCAGGGCGAATCCGCCGTTGCTGACGGCCATGACCATGGCCTACCTGTTCGTGATCATCGTGATCAACCTGCTGCCACTGGTCGGCCCGTTCCTCGTACCACTCGCCCTGCCAGCGCTGATCGTCGTGCTTGCCAACGGCTGCCGGGCCATCGAGCGGGGCAACTCCGTAGGCGGAATCGCCCTCGCGCAAGGTGTCCAGCAGCATCGCGTGCAGCTGGTGCGCCTGGGCGGCCTCCATCTGCTCGGCTCAATGTTCATCCTCGCCGCCGGCATGCTCGTCGAAGGCGGTTCCATTTCGATCATCGGTTCCGACAAATCCGCCAGTGACGACGAAATGCTCGCGGCCATGGGACGGTTGATGATCGTCGCCCTGCCGGTCATCACCGCCTTCTGGTTCGCGCCTTTGCTGACCGCCTGGGATGACGTGCCGCCCCTGAAGTCGGTATTCTTCAGTTTCGTCGCCAGCTGGCGCAATTGGCGCGCCTTTGCCACCTACGGCCTGACCATCGCCATCTTCGCCGTGGCGATCCCCGGGTTGCTGCTGATCACCTCCGGCGCCATCTCGACGACGTTGCTGAATGTTCTTTCGGTGGCTCTCAAGATGGTGCTGATCTTCATCATGGCGCCGATCCTGATGGCCAGCGTCTACGTCAGCTATCAGGACGTCTTCCACCACCGCGCCGACGACGCCGAGCGTGAGTGAGGGCCTGCCTGCCGCCCTGGGCGTTCTCGGCGGCACGTTCGATCCGGTTCACGTGGCTCATGTGCGGCTGGCCGAGGAAGCCACCCGGCAACTGGCACTGGCCGGCGTGATCTGGATTCCCGCGGGCAACCCGTGGCACCGCCGCCCGCCCGTCGCTTCCAGCGCGCATCGTCTCGCCATGGTTCGCCTCGCCGCCGCCCATCCGGGTTACGCAGTCGACGATGCCGAAATCCTTGCGAACACGCCGAGCTACACGGTGCCGACGCTGGAGCGGCTGCGCCAGCGCCAAGGTCCGGGCCGGCCACTGGTGCTGCTGATGGGCGCCGACGCCTTCCTCGGCTTGACGACCTGGCGCCGCTGGCGCGACCTGTTCGCGCTCGCTCACATCGGCGTGGCGTCACGGCCGACTTTCGATCTGGCGCCCGAACGCATGCCACCGGAACTGGCCGAGGAGTGGCGTCGCCGCCTCGTCTCCCACGTCGATGCCTTGCCCGCCGCGCCGGCCGGCGCCATCGCGACATTCCGTCTGGATGCCGGCACGGTGTCGTCGACCGAGGTACGCCAGCGGCTGCGCCAGGGCGCGCCGGTGGACGCGTTGCTGCCGCCTTCCGTTCTCGACTATATTCGCCGGCACCGGCTCTACTCGAACTGACCATGCAGACTGCCAAGCTTCAGAAAATCGCCATTGCCGCCCTCGAAGACATCAAGGGTCGCGACATCCAGGTCATCAACACCACCAAGCTGACTTCCCTGTTCGATCGCATCATCATCGCCAGCGCCGATTCCACCCGGCAGGTGAAGGCACTCGCCCGCAACGTGCGCGAGAAAGTCGAGGAGGCCGGCGGCGAGGTGATCGGACTCGAGGGCGAGGAAAGCGGCGAATGGGTGCTGGTCGATCTCGGCAGCATCGTCGTCCACGTCATGCAGCCGACCGTGCGCAGCTACTACAACCTCGAGGAACTCTGGCAGGCCCGGCCGAAGGCGAGAGCGGCCAAGGCCGACGCCGCGCCGGCGGAGTGAAGTCGGCGTGAAACTGATGATCGCGGCGGTGGGCCATCGCATGCCCGGTTGGGTCGACGAAGCTTTCAACGACTACGCAAGGCGCATGCCGCGTGAGATGCCGCTGGAGCTGGCGCCCGTGAAGGCCGAACCCAGGACGTCCGGCAAACCGGTGGCAGCGCTGATGGCCGCCGAAGCCGGGCGCTTGCGGGCCGCGCTGCCGCCGCGCTGCAAGCGCATCGTCCTCGACGAACGCGGCGGCGAAGTCACCACCCGGATGCTGGCCGACCGCCTGCAAGCATGGGCCGGCGAGGGCGAGGACGTGGCTTTCCTGATCGGCGGTCCGGACGGCCTTGATCCCGGCTTGAAGGGCGAGGCGACCGAAGTGCTGCGCCTGTCCGGCCTGACGCTGCCGCATGGCCTGGTCCGCGTCATGCTCGCCGAGGCGCTGTATCGCGCCGCCAGCCTGATCAAGGGCCACCCCTATCACCGGGAATGATGAGTCCGATCCCGCCCGCCCCGATCTATCTCGCATCGCGCAGCCCGCGCCGGCGCGAACTGCTGACGCAGATCGGCGTTCATTACGAGTTGCTCTTGTTTCGCGGCGGCAACCGGCAAGATCCGGAAATCCTCGAAACTGCCCTGCCCCACGAGCGTCCCGAGGATTACGTGATCCGGGTGGCGCGTGCCAAGGCCGGGCACGGCGTACGGCTGTGCGGACTGCGCGGCCTGGCGTCACGGCCGGTGCTCTCCGCCGACACCACGCTCGACGTCGATGGCGTCATAGTCGGCAAACCGGCGGACGAAGCCGAGGCCAGCGCCATCCTGAAACACCTATCCGGACGCGAGCACCGGGTGCTGACCGCCGTGGCGGTTGCCCACGGCGATATCATCGAGCACGCCTTGTCGATCAGCGAGGTCCGTTTCCGCGTCCTGGGCGACGACGAAATCCGGCGCTATGTCAGGAGCGGCGAGCCGCTCGACAAGGCCGGCGCCTACGGCATCCAGGGCCGCGCGGCGATCTTCGTCGAATCGATTGCCGGCTCCCATTCCGGCATCGTCGGCCTGCCGCTGTGCGAAACCGCGCTGCTCTTGCGACAATTCGGCTATCCGGTTTGAGACACGGGAACCGCACGAGGCGACGATGGAAGAATTCCTGATCAATTTCACGCCGCAGGAGACCCGCGTGGCGCTCCTGCAGCAGGGCGTCGTCCAGGAACTGCACATCGAGCGCACCAACGGTCGCGGCATCGTCGGCAACGTCTATCTCGGCCGGGTGGCGCGGGTGCTGCCGGGCATGCAGTCGGCCTTCATCGATATCGGCCTCGAGCGCACCGCCTTCCTCCATGTCGCCGATATCTGGACCCAGAAGAGCAATGGCAGCGGCGGAGTCGTGGGCGAGGGGCCGCGGCCGATCGAGCGCATCCTCAGCGAGGGCCAGCAGCTGATGGTGCAAGTGCTCAAGGACCCGATCGGCACCAAGGGCGCCCGGCTGTCGACCCAAGTGTCGCTCGCCGGCCGCCTGCTCGTGTATCTGCCCCAAGAGAAACACATCGGCATCTCGCAGCGCATCGAGGACGAAACCGCGCGCGAGACATTGCGCACGCGCATCCAGGCGCAGCTGCCCGACGACGAGGCCGGCGGCTACATCGCCCGGACCGTGGCCGAGAATGCCACCGAGGCGGAACTGGCCTCAGACATCGCCTACCTGCGCCGCCTGTGGTCGGAAATCCGCCACCGCGGCGAGCAGGCCCAGGCGCCTTTCATGCTGCACCACGACCTGACGCTGGCGCAGCGCCTGCTGCGCGACCTGGTCAGCCTCGACACCCGCCGCATCATCATCGACTCGCGCGAGAACTTCCAGAAGCTGTCTGCCTTCGCCGAGGAATTCATGCCGCAGCTGGCCTCGCTGCTGACGCACTACAACGGCGAGCGGCCGCTGTTCGACCTGCATGGCGTCGAGGACGAGATCCAGCGGGCGCTGGCCCGGCGCGTCGACCTCAAGTCGGGCGGCTACCTGATCATCGACCAGACCGAGGCGATGACCACCATCGACGTCAATACCGGCGGCTTCGTCGGCCTGCGCAATTTCGACGACACCATCTTCAAGACCAACCTCGAGGCGGCGCAGACCATCGCCCGTCAGCTGCGGCTGCGCAATCTCGGCGGCATCATCATTGTCGACTTCATCGACATGGAGTCGACCGAACATCGCGCCGCCGTGCTCGCCGAGTTCGACAAGGCGCTGGCACGCGACCATACCCGCATCACGGTCAATGGTTTCACCGCGCTCGGCCTGGTGGAGATGACGCGCAAGCGCACCCGCGAGTCGCTCGCCCACGTCCTGTGCGAGCCCTGCCCGACCTGCGGCGGACGCGGCGAGGTCAAGACGGCACAGACCGTCGCCTATGAAATCCTGCGCGAGCTGCTACGCGAGGCCCGGCAGTTCAATGCCCGCGAATTCCGCCTGCTGGCCGCGCCGTCGGTGATCGACCTGTTCCTCGACGAGGAATCGCAATCGATGGCCATGCTCTCCGATTTCATCGGCCGCCCGGTTTCATTGCACGCCGAGCCGGGTTACACCCAGGAACAATTCGACATCGTGCTGCTCTAAAGTCAGTCGTCGCGGCACGCCACATTGATCATTGCCGGCGCGCGGCGTAGTTTTCTGGTCTCCTCAACCGGAGAGAGGTGAGCGCCATGTACCAACAAGAATTCGACAGCCTCGTGCCGAAGTCGTACCTCGACCGTCGCGGCTTCATCGTCACTTCATTGGGCGCCGGTTTCGCGCTGGCCACCCAGCCGATCATGGCGCAGACAGCCATCAGGACCGACGCCGAAGACCTCACCGCCGGCGCGGTTCAGATTCCCGCCGTCGACGGCAAGCTGCCGGCCTATCGCGCCATGCCGGCCGGAGGCGGCAAGCTGCCGACCGTGCTTGTGGTGCACGAAATCTTCGGCGTTCATGAATACATCAGGGATGTCTGCCGGCGCCTGGCCAAGGCCGGCTATCTGGCCATCGCCGCCGAAATGTATGCCCGCCATGGCGATGTCTCGAAGATGGCCAATATTCGCGACATCCTCGACGGGCCGGTGGCGGCCGCTTCTGACGCCGAGCATATGAACGACCTCGATGCGTGCGCGGCCTGGGCTGCGACCAATGGCGGCGACCCGGGCCGGTTGGCCATTACCGGCTTCTGTCGTGGCGGCCGCACGGCCTGGCTTTACGCCAGCCACAATCCAAAGTTGAAGACAGCGGTTTCCTGGTACGGCCAGATCGATGGTGCGCCATCGACGAAGCAACCGAAGTGGCCGCTCGACCTCGCCGCCGAGATCAAGGCGCCGGTGCTCGGGCTTTATGGAGGCAAGGATCAGGGCATTTCCTCCGACGAGGTCGAAGGCATGCGCGAGGCGCTGGCCAAGGCCGGCAGCAAATCGCAAATCCACGTATACCCCGATGCGCCGCACGCTTTCCACGCCGATTACCGGCCGACCTATCGCAAGGAAGCGGCGGAGGACGGCTGGCGCCGCATGCTGGCCTGGTTCAAGGCCAACGGCGTCTAGCCGCGCTCAGTCGAAGTAGGTTCGCGCTTCTTCAAAGCGGCTGGCGAACCAGCCCTGGCGGAGGCTGTCGGTGCGAACCCACGCGTGGCCATTGCTGCTCGGCGCGTGGACGAAGCGACCATCGCCAATGTAGATGCCGACGTGCGAGCGCGGTCGGTCGAGCGTGTTGAAGAACACCAGGTCGCCCGGCTTCATTTCGGCAGCACCCACGCGCCTGCCGCGCCGCGCGATGTCGGCCGCCGAGCCGGCCAGCCGCAGCCCGGCCGCCTCGCCGAAGACATAGCTGACCATGCCGCTGCAATCGAGCCCCGCCTCCGGATTCTTGCCGCCGAAGCGGTAACGGGTTTCGATCAGGCCCAGGGCGAACAGCACGACATCCTCGGCGGCGCCGGCCTGGCGTGTCGCCACGCCTGACTTTGGTCGGCTGTTTTCCGGAGCGCTGGCCAGCATGCCGCAGGCGCCCAGCACGAGCGTCGAGCAGACCGCAACCAGGTGAAAGCGATGACGGGGCATGGTTTCATGGTAGTCGGATAGACTTGCCGGCATCACCCTGATTAAAGGAGCAAAGAGAATGCAATTGCACGACCCCGGCCTGCTGCGCCAGCAAGCGTTCATCGATGGCGCATGGGTGGCCGGCACGACGACTTTCGAGGTCGCCGATCCGGCCTCGGGCGAAGTTCTTGCACGCATCCCAGACCTCGGCGCGAACGAGACACGTCGCGCCATCGATGCCGCCAATGCCGCCTGGCCGGCCTGGCGGGCCCTGCCCGCGGCGCGGCGCTCGGCGGTGTTGCGCGCCTGGTTCGAGCTGATCCTGGCCAACATCGACGACCTGGCCATGCTGATCACGCGCGAGCAGGGCAAGCCGCTTGCCGAGGCGCGCGGCGAGACGGCCTATGCGGCCAGCTTCGTCGAGTGGTTCGCCGAGGAAGGCAAGCGCGTGTATGGCGACCTCATTCCGGCGCCGAACGCCGACCGGCGCATCGTGGTCATGAAGCAGCCGATCGGCGTCTGCGCCGCCATCACGCCCTGGAACTTCCCGGCGGCCATGATCACCCGCAAGGTGGCGCCCGCCCTCGCCGCCGGCTGCACGGTGGTGGTCAAGCCGGCCGAGCAAACGCCATTGACCGCGCTGGCCTTGGCCGAACTGGCTGGAAGGGCCGGTTTTCCATCGGGCGTGATCAACGTCGTCACCGGCTCGGCGGCCTCGGCACCCATCATCGGCGGCGAACTGACCGGCAACCCGGTCGTCCGCAAGCTCTCGTTCACCGGCTCCACGGAAATCGGGCGGCTGCTGATGGCCCAGTGCGCGCCGACCATCAAGAAAGTGTCCCTGGAACTGGGCGGCAACGCCCCGTTCATCGTCTTCGACGACGCCGACGTGGACGCCGCGGTCGAAGGCGCCATGACCTCGAAGTATCGCAATGCCGGCCAGACCTGCGTGTGCGCCAATCGCCTGCTGGTACAGGACGGCATTTACGATGCCTTTGCCGCCCGGTTCGGCGCAAGAGTCGCGCAACTGCAGGTCGGCGCGGGCACCGAAGCCGGTGTCACGCAGGGGCCGCTGATCGACCGGGCGGCGCTGGCGAAAGTCGAAGCGCTGATCGCCGACGCCGTCGCCAAAGGCGCGCGCGTCGTCGCCGGCGGCAAGCGTCACGCACGGGGCGGCACGTTCTTCGAACCGACCGTGCTGGCCGACGTGACGGCCGACATGCGCTGCGCGCGCGAGGAAATGTTCGGGCCGGTAGCGCCCCTGTTCCGGTTCAGGGACGAGGCGGAGGCCATCACACTCGCCAATGCCACCGAGTACGGGCTGGCCGGCTACTTCTACGCCCGGGACATGGCGCGCGTCTGGCGCGTGGCGGAAGCGCTCGAGTACGGCATCGTCGGCGTCAATACCGGCGTTTTTTCGAATGAGGTCGCGCCATTCGGTGGCGTCAAGCAGTCCGGCATCGGCCGGGAAGGCTCGCGCTACGGCATCGACGAATACCTGGAAATGAAATACGTCTGCCTGGCGGTCTAGCGGTGTGACAGCCAGGAACCTCCCCTGCGCCATGCCTGCCAGGCAATGAACGCGCGCCGCGCCCACCGCAGGGTGGCGCGCGGCCGGGCAATCAACAGCGCCATGCCCGTCGCCACCACCGCAGCGGGATGCCGCCTTACCCAATTCACCCCCTGGCCGACACGATCGATGCCCGCCAGTAGAGGCTGCACGCTTCCAGCCTGGGCCGCCCACCTGTCCCGCAAAAGGCCGCTCTGGAACTGCAGGCGCTGCTTCCGCAGCGCCAGTTCGTGAAGGCGGCGATTCACGACGACTGACTCTTGTCGCCTGCCTCGGCACGCGCTTGATCGCGCGCAAGCTCCTCGAGGCTGGTTTGAAACAGCCCGGAAGGCGTGCCGGCAAGGCGCCGGGCCGCAATGGCCGCGCCCGCGCCGGCAACGAGAAAGACGGCGGCGAAAATGCCCAACATCAGCAGGCGATGGCTGTCCCACAGGAGGACGGTAAGAAAGGCGGCCAGAAACACCGCCCCCGCCGCCAGCAACAGAACCGCTGCCCCGCCGAACGCCAGAATGCCGATAAGCTTGGCCTTTTCTTCCCGGACTTCCGTCGACAGCAATTCCAAGCGGACCCGCGCCAGCGCGATCCCGGTGACGAGCAAACCCCGCAGCGCGCCCAGCACGCCGGCGGAGGACTCATCGCTCATGACAGGCTCAGCGGCGACCGATCAGCAGTCCGACGATCAGGCCGACGCCCGCCGCAATGCCCACCGACCGCCACGGATTGGCATGGACATAATCATCGGTCGCATGCCCCAGTTCCTTGGCTTTCTCGACGGCCGCTGCCTGGGCATCGGCGAGGCTCGCGCGCGCGCTGGTCAGGCTGCTCTGAATCCTGCCGCGCAACTCGGACACTTTGTCACCCGCCTGGCTGGCGGTGACCCGCAATAGCTCATCGGCATCTGCCATCACGACTTTCATATCGGAGATCAGCTTGTCCTTGTTGGCCGCTGTCACGTCGTTCATGATATTTCCTCTCTTCTTGGATCGTTAACCAATTACAGCCTAGCTCCTTTGCCAGGGCCATGCAATGACACAGGTCATGCCGCCATGATCGTGCTCAGAAGAATTCGAGTTCGCCGCCGTCGTGGCTCTGCCGCAAGGCGCCGATCACTTGCGCCAGCCGGATGTCGAGATCGTCGCCACCGGCGGCCAGCACCGCCAGAATCCTCTGCACGGATTGATGCATCGCGGCGCTGATGGACTTTTCCTGCGCCTGCGTCGTGTCGAGCCACGAGTAACTTTTCTCGACATTGTCCATCAGTTCCTGGAGCAGCACGCGGGTATCGGCCAGCGTCGCCATCTGCTTGTCGCGCAGCGCCTCGACCGCGTTCACGGCACCGCCCAGGGCCACCTGCATCTGCTCAGCCCGCTGCGTCGACGTCTGGCGCATATCGACGTTGTCGCACAGAGCCTCCGCCGTTTCGGCCAGGATCGCCACGTTGTCACGTAATCGGCCTGCCTCGGCGGCGGCCGTCACTTCGTCGGGCATGTTGCCGACGATGATGGATACCCGTTCGTAATTGACCACCAGTTGCGAGCGAAACTGGAAAATGCGGCCCATGCCTGAGAGTTGGCCAAGAATCGACTGCTCCAGAGGGGTCGGCGAGCCGCTGGTGGTAAGTAGCGTAGGGCCATGGACGTGACGGATCATCACGCTCGCCTGCATGCCCAGATCGCGTGCGGCGGCCACCAGTTGCCGGGCCAGCGCCTCGTGCGTCCGGCAGGTGACGCCGGCGCGCATGAACTTCAAGAGGCTACCCGTCTCGCCCATGCTCGACAGGAAGCCCATCGCCATCTTCTGCAGTGATTCCTTTTCCGCCGCGAGACGGGTTTCGTAGCGCTGCTTGTCGATGGCCAGGCCGACCTTGCGCAGGAGAATCTCGCTCGTGACCGGCTTGGTGACCAGATCGCTGGCGCCGGCGTCGTAGGCCTTCAGGTGTTCTTCCAGGGACTGATGCGCCGTGGCGAAAATCACCGGCACCGGACCGATCTCGCACAGCTGGCGGCAGGTTTCGTAGCCGCCCAGTCCGGGCATCTCGACGTCGAGCAGCACCAGATCGGGCAGATGCTCCCGGCTCAAAGCCAGGGCCTCTTCGCCCGACGAGGCCGTGACCACATCGAACTGCCGGGCCAGTATGCCGCGCAACAGGCTGCGCGTGGTCGGATCGTCGTCCACGATAAGCACGCGGCCCGCCGGGCCTTCGCCGTCGAATTCACCGATTGCCATGTCGTTACCCTACCATGCCGCCCAATCGTAATCGATCGTCAGGGGCGCATGATCGCTGAAGCGCCGTTCCTTGAACACCTCCGCCCGGCTGGCCGCCGCGCCGATCCCCGGGGTGGCGATCTGGTAATCGATGCGCCATCCGACATTTCTTGCCCAGGCCTGGCCGCGATTCGACCACCACGTGTAAGCCTCGCCCGTCGTTTCGGGATGCAAACGCCGATAGACATCGACCCAACCCTGCCGGTCGAACACCTGACCGAGCCACGCGCGCTCCTCGGGCAGGAAACCGGAGTTCTTCTGGTTCGACTTCCAGTTCTTCAGGTCGATTTCCCGGTGAGCGATGTTCCAGTCGCCGCAGATGACGATCTCCCGGCCTTCCGTGCGCAAGGCGACCAGGTGCGGAAAGAATTCGTCCATGAAGCGGAACTTGGCCTGCTGCCGCTCCGGCGAACTTGAACCGGACGGCAGGTACACGGAGATCACGGTGAGGTTCTTCCAATCGGCCCGAACATAGCGGCCCTCGGCATCGAACTCGGCATTGCCGATGCCCACGGTCACCCGATCCGGCGCCCGCCGCGAATAGATGCCAACGCCGCTGTAGCCCTTCTTTTCCGCATGATGGAACCACCCGGAGAAACCGGCCGGCGAACGCATCGACGCGTGCAGGTCGGCGTCCTGGGCCTTGAGTTCCTGAACGCAAAGGATATCCGCCTCCTGGCCCGCCAGCCATTCGAAGCATCCCTTGCCCGTCGCCGAGCGAATGCCATTGAGATTCAGGGTAATGATGCGTAGCATTTGCGATCCTTACTGGAGCAAGCATGGATTTTAGTCGCGAGTTCATTGCCTTCGCGTGCGAGAAGGGCGTCTTGCGTTTCGGCGAATTCAAGACGAAGGCCGGACGGCTGTCGCCCTATTTTTTCAATGCCGGATTGTTCAGCGACGGCGCGTCGCTCGGGCAACTGGCCGACTTCTATGCCCGGGCGATCATCGCGTCGGGCATCGTCTTCGACGTCCTGTTCGGGCCGGCCTACAAAGGCATCCCGCTGGCCGCGACCACCGCCGTCGCCCTCGCCCGGATGGGGCACAACAGGCCTTTCGCCTACAACCGCAAGGAAGCCAAGGA
>CAYXZX010000060.1:0-14900 GCA_964469455.1 uncultured Rhodocyclaceae bacterium
CGCGCCGAATGGCGCTGCGCCAACGTCTTCGACGAGTTGCGCCGGCTGAAGGCGGGCGGGGAGATGTTCGACCGGATCGTGCTCGATCCGCCCAAGTTCGCGCCCTCGGCCAGCCATGCCGAGCGCGCGGCGCGTGCCTACAAGGACATCAACCTGCTCGGTTTCAAACTGCTGGCGCCGGGTGGACTGCTGATGACCTATTCGTGCTCGGGCGGCATCGGCCTCGAACTGTTCCAGAAGATCATCGCCGGCGCGGCGCTCGACAGCGGCCGCGAAGCGCGCATCATCCAGCGCCTGCAAGGGGCTGCCGACCATCCGGTCGATCTGGCCTTCCCCGAGGGCGAGTACCTCAAAGGCTTGCTGGTGCAGGTTTCCTGATACGCTACGGCCGTGATCCGCCTGCGTTCCGTCCTTGCCGTTCTGTTCTCGCTGCTGCTGCTCGGGGCGCAGCAGGCTGCGTTCGCGCACCTGATCGGGCATATCGGCCCCGTCGAGCGCGCAACTTCGGACAACTGGCAGGGCGACGATGGCCACGGTGAGGCGCTGGCGCTGGCTGACCTCTGCCCGGCGTGCGTCAGCGCTGCCGGCCTGGCCGCCGGCGCGGCACCTGGCGTACCGCCACGGCTGACTTTCGACCGCGCCCACGAAGTCCCCGGCTCTGCCCGCTGCCATGCCAAGCCGTTGCCGGCGGCGCAGCCCTATCTCGCCCGCGCTCCCCCGACCGCTCTCTGAAAACGCGACAGTATTCCCGGCGCTCGCCATCGGGGTGCCGTTCGCCATTTGTTTTCGGAGATCACCATGCAAGGACACCCCCTTTGGCTGGCGGCGACGCTGGCCGCGGCCGCTCCGGCGAGCCATGCCGACGAGCTGAGCACCCTGCGCGAGGAAGTGGCGCAACTGAAGAAAAGTCATGCGGAGCGCATCGCCGCGCTCGAGGCCCAAATCAGTCGGCTGGCGCAGGCCGAGGCCACGCCGGCGAAAGTCAGTGGCGGCGGTGCGCCGCCCGCGGCAGATTTCAATCCGGAAATCTCGCTGATTCTGCAGGGCCAGGCCAAGCGGATGAAGGATTTGCCGGAACGCGCCATCACGGGCTTCTGGACGCCCGGCGAACACGATCACGGTCCGGAGAAGCGCGGCTTGACGCTCGATCATTCGGAACTGGTGATCGCCGCCAACATCGACCCGAACTTCCGTGGCCATCTGAACGTCGCGCTGCTCGACGGCGAGGCGGCAGTCGAGGAGGCCTGGTTCCAGACGCTCGGTCTCGGTAACGGACTCAAGCTCAAGGGTGGTCGGTTCCTGTCCGGCATCGGTTATCTGAACGAGCAGCACCGCCATGCCTGGGATTTCGCCGACGCGCCGCTGATGACGAAGGCGCTGTTCGGCGAGCATTACGCGCAGGACGGGCTGCAACTGAAGTGGGTGGCGCCGACCGACCTGTTCGTCGAACTGGGCGCGGAGGCCGGCCGCGGCGCAGGTTTCCCCGGTACCGACCGCAACAGGAACGGCAGCGGCGCCGGCAGCGTCTTTGGCCATGTTGGCGGCGACTGGGGGCGATCGAGTGCCTGGCGAGCCGGTCTGTCGTACCTGGGGACACGTGCGAGGGATCGATCTGGTCAGTTCCACGACACCGATCCGGCCGGACCGAACGTGGTCGATGGCCGGTTCAGCGGCAAGAGCCGCACCTGGATTGCAGATTTCGTCTGGAAATGGGCGTCTGACGGCAACGCCGGCGCGAACGGGTTCAAGTTCCAGACCGAGTTCTTCCGTCGCACCGAGGAGGGCGAGCTTGGCTGCGCTGCCGACGCTGCGACGCGACCGGGCAGCCCCTGCGTCGGCGATCCGGCAGGCGCTTATCGCAGCCGCCAGAGCGGCTTCTATGCCCAGGGCATCTGGCGGTTCGCGCCCGCCTGGCGTGTCGGCTATCGCTACGACCGGCTGAACAGCGGCAGCATGAACGCAGCCCTGCTCGACGGGAACGTGCTCGATGGCGCGGCGGGTACGCTCGCCCCTTACACGCCGAAGCGGCATTCGGTCATGACGGACTGGTCGCCGAGCGAGTTCTCGCGTCTGCGCCTGCAGTTCGCCCGCGACAGGTCGACGCTCGGCGTGACCGACGACCAATGGACGCTGCAATACATCATGAGCTTGGGCAGCCACGGCGCCCACCGTTTCTAGGAGGCGGCAATGCGAATCCTTCTTTTCATCTGGGCGGCGCTGTCGGCGCTGCCTTGCCATGCCGTCGAAGTTTTCGCCACCGTTCCGGAATGGGCGGCCCTGGCCAGGGAAATCGGCGGCGACAAGGTCAGTGTGTTTGCCGCCACACACGGCATGCAGGATCCTCATCACGTCGAGGCCCGGCCCTCGTTGATCGCCAGGGCACGCCGTGCCGATCTGGTGGTGGCGACGGGCGCGGAACTGGAAGCCGGCTGGCTGCCAGTGGTGCTGCGCGAAGCGGGCAATCCGCGCGTTCAGCCCGGCCAGCCGGGCTATTTCGAGGCGGCCGGCTTCGTGCGCATGCTGGACGTGCCGGCGCGGCTCGACCGCGCCGATGGCGACGTGCATGCGGCGGGCAATCCGCATGTTCAGACCGATCCGCGCAACATCCTGAAGATTGGCGAGGCGCTGGCGGGGCGGCTGGCGACTCTCGATGCCGCCAATGCCAATGCCTATCGTGCCGGTTACGCGGCCTTCGCCGACAAGTGGCGGACGGCGATGGCCCGGTGGGAAAAGGATGCCGCCATCCTCAAGGGCGTGCCGGTCGTCGTGCAGCACAAGTCGTGGTCGTATCTCATCGATTGGCTGGGCATGAAGGAGGTCGCGGCGCTCGAGCCCAAGCCTGGCGTCGAGCCGTCGGCGGCTCATCTTGCCCGCCTCGTCGAGCAGACCGCCGCCAGCCGGCCGCGCATGGTCGTGCGCGCCGCCTACAACAGTCCGCGGTCGGCAGAGTGGTTTTCGGCCGAAGCCAGGGTGCCGGTCGCCGTTCTGCCATTCACGGTCGGCGGCGACGAAGCGGCGAGGGACCTCTTCAGCCTTTTCGAGTTGACGATCCGGCGCCTGCTGGAGTCGCTGCGATGAGCATCGAGTGGGGTTTGCTGGCCGCGCCGTTTGCGGCCGGGCTGCTGGTGCTGGCGACGCACGTTCCGCTGGGCATCGAAGTGCTGCGCCGGGGCATCATCTTCATCGACCTTGCCATCGCCCAGGTGGCGTCGCTGGGCGTGGTGGCCGCCGACCTCGCCGGCTGGCAAAGCCCCTGGTCGATCCAGGCCGCCGCCGGTGCCGCCGCCCTGGCCGGTGCCTTGCTGCTGACCTGGAGCGAGAAGCGCTGGCCCGATCTCCAGGAAGCCCTGATCGGCCTGCTGTTCGTCACGGCGGCCGCGGCGGGCATCCTGCTGCTGGCCAACCACCCGCACGGCGGCGAACATCTCAAGGACTTGCTGGCCGGCCAGGTGCTCTGGGTTGGCTGGGGGCAGTTGGCGCCGGCGGCCGGCCTCTATCTGGCGCTGCTCGCGGCATGGTTTGGCCTGGGCCGGAGGCTGGGCCGCACCGGCTTCTACGTGGTGTTCGCGCTGGCGGTCACTGCTTCGGTGCAACTCGTCGGCGTGCTGCTGGTGTTCGCCAGCCTGATCGCGCCGGCGCTGGCGATGCGCCGGCGGACCGGCTGGCGGCGGCTGACGGCGTCATGGCTGCTGGGCATGCTCGGCCATGGCATCGGGCTGGTCCTGTCCGCCTGGTTCGATCTTCCCGCCGGCGCGGCGATCGTCTGTTGCCTGTCCGCCCTGTCCGTAGCCGCTCTGGCAGCGGCGTCGCCGCTGGCTCCGGCGCCGCTGGCGGTGCGTGGCAAGTCTGATCTGTGAGAGAATTCCCTCTCGACATACTGGCCTTCACCACGTGGCATTCTCTCTTTTCGGCAAGAAAACGCCTCCTGCCCCGCTCGGGGGCAAAGGTTCCGCGCGGCCGGCGACCAAGCCGGCATCGGTGCCTGCTGCGAAGCCCGCCACAAGCCAGCGCGATGAACTGACCACGCTCGACTTCACCCAGCCCGGCGAGATTCCCAAGCGCTCGCAGGCGCGCATCGAGGTCCAGGAAACATTTCATCAGATGCCGGCGGCGATCGAGCAGTCGGCCGTTCTGTTCTCCGCAGAGCAGCCTGACGCCGCCTGCGCGCCGCTCGAGGGGGCGATCCGCGCCGAGGACCTGGGGCCGCACGCCCGGCGGGCCTGGGGCATGCTCTTCGAGCTGTATCAGCTGCTCGGCAAGCAGGCGGACTTCGAGCAACTGGCCATCGAGTTCGCCGCCAGGTTCGAGACGTCGCCGCCAGCGTGGGCGAGCGGCGAAGGCGCCGGAGCCGCCAAAGTCAGTTCTGGCGGCACGCCGACCGTGGCGCTGGCATCGCTGCGAGCCGACAAGGCCCAGGAGGCCGTCGGGCAATTGTTCAGGCACGCGGAAAAGAGTGCCGCCATCAGGCTGAGCGTGGGGCGGGCGGTTGACTTCGACGAAGATGGCTGTGCCCTGCTGAACGAGGCGCTGCGGCAGTTGAAGCGGACGGGCAAGCAATGCACCCTGCTTGGTGCCGACAAGGCCGTGGCCTTGCTGGCTCCCGTGGTGGCCGCGGGCTCCCGGGACAACGAGCAGGCCTGGCTGCTGCTGTTGGCGCTGTATCAGCAACTGGGCGACCAGGAGGCGTTCGACGAAGCCGCAGTGAACTACGCCATTGCTTTTGAACTGTCGCCGCCGTCATGGGAGCCGGTGCACGCGGCATCCGCCGCGGTCGACGAGAGCGAGCCAGCCGGAGCGGCGCCTGCCGAGCATGAAGACCCGGCCGTCTGCCGGCTCGAAGGCGAGATCGTTTCGGGCATGGATGATGCCTTCAATGTCATCGATGAGCGTGCCGCCACCCAACAATGCCTCGTTGTCGATGTCACTCGGGTGCGGCGCATGGACTTCGTCGCCGCCGCCAACCTGATGAATCTCGTGACGCGCCTGGCGGCGGCGGGCAAGCAGGTGCGTTTCGTCGGGGCCAGCCATCTGCTGGCGGCATTATGGGAAGTCATCGGACTCGACCGCCTGGCCGGCATCGAGTTGCGCAAGGCATAAGGCATGAGCCTGGAACAGTACCATGGCACCACGATTCTCTCCGCGCGCCGGGGCGGCATCGTCGCGCTCGGCGGCGACGGCCAGGTGACGCTGGGCAGCATCGTCGTCAAGGCCAGCGCGCGCAAGGTGCGCCGTCTCTACAACGACCGCATCCTGGGCGGATTCGCTGGCGGCACCGCCGATGCCTTCACGTTGTTCGAGCGCTTCGAAGCCAAGCTGGACAAGCACCAGGGCAATCTCCTGCGCTCGGCGGTCGAATTGGCCAAGGACTGGCGCACCGACCGGATGCTGCGCCGACTCGAGGCGATGCTGGCCGTGGCCGATCTCGAGCACTCGCTCATCATCACCGGCAACGGCGATGTCCTCGAACCGGAACAGGGCATCGTCGCCATCGGCAGCGGCGGCGCCTACGCGCAGTCGGCGGCGCGCGCGCTGCTCGAGAACACCGATCTGCCGCCCGAGGCACTGGTGCGCAAGTCGCTGGAGATCGCCGCCGAACTCTGCATCTACACCAATCGCAACTTCACCATCGAGACTCTCGGCGAATAGGCAACCGCTCACCGTGTCCCGCGTTCCCGTCAAGCCTCAGGACTTCGAGATCGGTCAGCCGCTGCGCTGGGACATCTACGACGGTCATGGCCAGCTGGTGCTGGGGCGCGGCACGGTGATCGCCAGCGAGCAGGAGAAGAATCAGATCCTCAAGCGCCGGCACGTGCGCGAGCTTGACTTGCGTCTCGAGGTTCCCGACGGCCACGGCGCCCAGCAGCGCGGCGAGGCGAAGCGCGAAGTGCGCGTGCTGCTCGACGAGACTCGCATCCAGCCCGGCGACGCCATGCAGTTGCAGGGCAGCGTCGACGCGCGGCGCTACGCCGTCCGGCTGATCGGCTACTACAAGGGCAAGTCGATCGTCGTCACCAATCCGATCCAGGATGGCGCGGCGGTTTATCTCAAGGAAGGTCAGCCGTTCATCGCGCGGATATTTTCCGGCAAGTTCGTGTTCGCCTTTCCCTGCACCGTTCTGGCCAGCCTGGTGAAGCCCTATCCGTACCTGCATCTCAGCTATCCCGCCGATGTCGTCGGCATCAATATCCGCAAGGGCGAGCGCGTCCGGCTGCGCGCCATTGCTGCATTCGACACGGATGACGGCCGGCGCGGCGCCGGCGTCATCGTCGATCTTTCCAGCGGGGGCGCCTTCGTGCTCAGCAAGTCGGCCGACCTGGCGATGGGCTGCTACCTGGTGCTGAAGTTCAAGGTGGCCATCGCCAACATCGAGTACGTGCTGGAATTGCCCGGCTGCGTGCGCGCCGTGCGCGACAACGAGGAGGAGCCCGCTCTCGGCCGGGGTCACGGCATCGAATTCGTCAATATTTCTCCCGAGGACAATCTGGTGCTTGCGTCCTTCATCTTCCAGCAGATCGCGGACAACCGCGCATCATCGCCATCATCATGAGCCACATGACTCCCGCCGAGATCGTCTCGGAACTCGACAAGCACATCGTCGGCCAGGCGCGCGCCAAGCGCGCCGTCGCCATCGCCTTACGCAACCGCTGGCGGCGCGCGCAGGTGGCCGAGCCGCTGCGTTCCGAGATCACGCCCAAGAACATCCTGATGATCGGGCCGACCGGCGTCGGCAAGACCGAGATCGCGCGCCGGCTGGCGCGGCTGGCCAACGCTCCGTTCGTCAAGGTCGAGGCGACCAAGTTCACCGAGGTCGGCTACGTCGGCCGCGACGTCGATACCATCATCCGCGACTTGGCCGAGACCGCGATCAAGGACGCGCGCGAGGCCGCCATGAAGGCGGTGCGCGATCGCGCCATGGATGCCGCCGAGGATCGCGTGCTCGATGCGCTGCTACCGCCGGCACGAGTCAGTCATGACGATACGCCGGCCGAGGATTCCGGCACACGCCAGAAATTCCGCAAGAAGCTGCGTGAAGGCGAACTCGACGACAAGGAGATCGACATCGAGGTTGCCGCGCCGAGCGCGTCGATGGAGATCTTCGCGCCACCGGGCATGGAGGAACTGACCCAGCAGATCCAGGGCATGTTCCAGAACCTCGGGGGCAGCAAGCGCCGCGCGCGCAAAATGAAGATCGGCGACGCGATGAAGGCGCTGGCCGACGAGGAGGCGGCCCGGCTGATCAACGACGAGGAACTCAAGGCGCAGGCGCTCAAGAATGTCGAGCAGAACGGCATCGTCTTCCTCGACGAGATCGACAAGATCGCTTCGCGCTCCGAAATGCACGGCGCCGATGTTTCCCGCCAGGGCGTGCAGCGCGATTTGCTGCCGCTGGTCGAGGGGACGACGGTATCGACCAAGCACGGCATGATCAAGACCGACCATATCCTGTTCATCGCCAGCGGCGCCTTTCACCTTTCCAAGCCCTCGGACCTGATTCCCGAGTTGCAGGGTCGCTTTCCGATCCGCGTCGAGCTCGATTCGCTCTCGGTCGACGATTTCGAGCGCATCCTGACGCAGACCGATGCCTGCCTGACCCGCCAGTACCAGGCGCTGCTTGGCACGGAATCCGTCACGCTGAATTTCGCCGACGGCGGCATACGCCGGCTGGCCGAGATCGCCTTCCAGGTAAACGAGAAGACCGAGAACATCGGCGCCCGGAGGCTTTACACGGTCATGGAGAAACTGCTGGAGGAAGTCTCGTTCGAAGCCGGCCGGCGCGACGGGCAGGCGGTGGATGTCGATGCCGCTTACGTCGATACCCGGCTGGCCGAACTGGCCGTCAATGAGGATCTGTCGCGTTACGTTCTCTAGCACGGCCGCTTGTGGAAGGTATGCGCTCCTCGGGAGGGGGCGATCGAGGAGTGAACATGGCAACCAGTACCGGTGAGAGGTACCCGAAGCGTTACCCGAAGATCACCACGGGCTGCGCCAACACGTCCGTCGCTTTTCCGAGCGATCTGGCGGCGGGACACGAGCGCCTGCTCGACAAGATCGAGGCCCTGTGGGGCAGCAGGGAGGCGATCGCGTACCTCGACAGCCTGATGCTGACGGATCGTCGCGGCCGGAAGGGATTTACCGAGCGGGTCCTGCGCAATCTGGTGTCAGTCCGCCAGTTGCATGAAACCCTTTATCCCGCCTATGGCGGGAATCCCCACGATCCCTTTTCCGCGGCGACGGCGGAAGTGGCGAGACTGGATTTCGATGCCCGCCGTGCCGCGGCGGCCGAAAGCGCGAGGCGCGGCCGTGGCGGCGATGCAATGGAAACTGCTCCCGCATCTTCCGGGCGGCCGGCAGCTAGTAGCGGACAAGTCGAACGCGACCTGCATGCTCCCTCCAAGCCATGGCCGGAAATCGCCACTGTCGACCAGTTGCGCCAAGCCCTCGAGGCGCGCGAGGGCGGGGCGGCCAAACGGGATCCGCGGCGCCTGGGCGCGATCCTGCTCGATTACGGACTGGTGACCGAGAAGGCGATCGAAACCGCCTTGCGCGTGCAGGAGCGGATGGGCAAGCGGCATGACCCGCTCGGCAAGCTGCTGCAGAGAATGGGCGTCGTTGGCGAGGAAGCCCTCACGCGCGCACTGTGCCTGCAAAGCGGCATCCACATGGTGGATCTGCGCAGCTTCACCATCGAGACCGCGACCATGAAGAAGCTGCCGATCGATGTTGCCCGCGTCTATCGCGCCGTGCCGCTGGCGATACTGGAAGGGCGGTTGTTCCTGGCGGTGGAAAATCCGCTGGCCTTCTCGGAGCGGGAATATTTCGCCTTCCTGACCAACCTCAATATCGAACTGGTGTTCGTGTCCGGCAGCCGCCTGACCGAGCGCCTGGCCGACTACGGCCAGAGCCGTTCGGCGCAGGACACCGACCGGGAATTCCGCAACCTGGCGAAAAAGGCGCTGGTCACGCTTCCCGGCGCCGCCGTGCCGCCGCCGCCAACCCAGATCATCACCGAGGAGGATGCGACGGTCGTCGGCCTGGTTAACAAGATGATCAACGATGCTGCCGCTGGCGAGACATCGGACATCCACCTCGAAGCTTTTCCCGGCAACGGCTTCACGCGCATTCGCTTTCGGCGCGACGGCCGGCTGGAGGACTATTCCGAGTTTCCGGCGGCCTACCACGACGCGGTGGTTTCGCGCATCAAGATCATGTCGGAACTGGATATCGCCGAGCGGCGCAAGCCCCAGGACGGCAAGATTTCGTACCCGCGGCCGGGCCACAGCGCCATGGATCTGCGGGTGGCGACCATTCCCACCATTCGCGGCATCGAGGACGTCACCATTCGCTTGTTGCCAGCCGGCGAGCCGATGGCGATGGATGCGATCGGCATGACCATGCGCGATCTGGATGTGTTCAGGCGCATGATCGCCAAGCCCTATGGGCTGATCCTGGTCAGCGGACCCACCGGCAGCGGCAAGACCACGACGCTGCACTCCGCCCTGCGCGAACTCAACACGCCCGATCGCAAGATCTGGACCGCCGAGGACCCCGTCGAGATCGTCCAGAAAAACATCTGCCAGGTGCAGGTGAACCCCAAGATCGGCTGGACCTTCGCCAATGCGCTGCGCGCCTTCCTGCGCGCCGACCCCGATGTCATCATGATCGGCGAGATGCGCGACGAGGAAACCACACGGGTCGCGCTCGAGGCATCGATGACCGGCCACTTGGTGATGACGACCGTGCACACCAACTCGGCAGCCGAGACGGTGGCCCGTCTGCTCGATCTCGGTGCCGATCCCTACAACCTCGGCGACGCCCTCGTCGGCATCATGGCGCAGCGACTGGTGCGGCGGCTCTGTCCGGCCTGCGTCATCCGGGTGCCGCTGGCCGGCACCGACCTCGAGGACCTCGCCGCCGAGTATTACTACGCCGGCAGCCAGCGGCAACCCTCGTTCCGGGAGCGCGAGGCGATCGTCGCCGGTTGGCGCGAGCGCTTCGGCAAGAATGGCGAGCTTGCCCTTTGGCGGCCCCGCGGCTGCGACCAGTGTTTCGGCGTCGGCTATCGCGGGCGCTTCGGCATCTACGAAGTCATGGAAGTCACGCCGGAAATTCGCCGGCTGATTCGCAACCAGGCCGATGCGGCCGAGTTCCTCCGGTTCGCCCTGTCGAGCGGCATGACCAACCTCAAGCAGGACGGTGTCAACAAGGCGCTGCGCGGCATGACCGACATGATGCAGGTGCGCAGCGCCTGCGTTTGAGCCGCGGACGATTCCCCGTGGCGCGTCGCCAGGGCTGACTTTTGCGCCTACCGGCTGCGGCGGCTCTCGATCAGCGAATACACCGCCGGCACGACCACCAGCGTCAGCAACGTGGACGAGATCATGCCGCCGATGACGGCGATGGCGAGCGGCTGCTGGGTTTCGGCGCCGGGGCCGAGGCCGAGCGACGCCGGCGCCAGGGCCAGGATCACCGTCGCCGAGGTCATCAGCACCGGCCGCATGCGGATGGGGCAGGCATTGCGCAGCGCCGCGTCCACGGTCATGCCTTGCTCCCGCCGCTGGTTGGTCAGGTCCACCAGCAGGATCGAGTTCTTGGCGACCAGGCCGATGAGCAGCGTCAGACCGATCATCGAGAAGATGTTGAGCGTTTGGCCGAAGGCCCAGAGCGCGGCGACGCCGCCGACGATGGCGAGCGGCTGCGCCAGCATGACGATGGCCGGCTGCAGGAAGCTGTTGAACTGGCTGGCCAGCACCATGTAGAGCAGTACCAGGGCCAAGCCGAAGGTGAATACCATGTACTTCATGGTCTTGTCGAACTCCTCGGCCTGGCCGATCATCTTGACCTGATAGCCGGCCGGCAGCAATTCGGCGGCGGTGCTGCGCGCCAGGGCCACAGCGTCGCCGAGCGGAATTGTCGGCGTGGCATAGAAGGTAGCCGAGTACTGGAGGTCGAAGCGGCCGATGACGGCTGGCCCCAGCCTTTCCTCGAAACTCGCCACCGAGTCGAGGCGCACCATCTTGCCGTCCCTGCTGCGGACGAAGATCTTTGACAGGTCGGTCGGCTGCGTGAAGGTGCCGTCCTTTGCCTTGACGCGGATGTCGTAGCGCTGGCCGTCACCCGGCTCGTCGTTGAACTTGGCGATGTCGATGCCGCCGGTCAGCATGTTGACGGCCAAGGCTACATCGGCCGATGCCAGGTTGGCGTTGGCGATGCGCAGGCGGTCGGGCAGAAACACCAATTGCGGCAGGTCGAGCTGGATGTCGCTATCGACGCGACCGATGCCGGGCGCCGACGAAAATTTCTGCTGGAACTCCTTCGACAGGCGGCCGACTTCGTCGAGATTATCGCCCGTCAGGACGAACTGCAGCGGTTCGCCGCGCTGCCCCGCGCTTACCAGCGACAGCGGCGAGGCAAAGGCACGGGCCCCGGCCACGCCAGCCACCTCCTGGCGTATGGTGGCGAGCACCTCCTGCTGCGATCGCTTGCGTTCCTCGCGGGGCGCCATGCGCACGAGCACCATGGCCTGGTTAACCTGGCCGGCAGTGCCGAGTCCGATCAGCGAGAACTCGGTGTGGATTTCCGAGTGGGTCTTGAGGATTGCCTCCACTTCCTTCAACTTGCTCTCGGTGTAGTCGATGCTCGAACCGAGCGGCGTGCGCAATGACACGCGAAAGCGGCCTTCGTCCTCTTCCGGCAGGAAAGTCTTGCCGACATTGAGGAAGAAGAAGGCACTGGTGGCGACGATCAGGATCGTGATCAACACGACCCACCAGCGGTGCCGCAGCGCGCCTTCGAGCAGTCGTGTGTAAAGGCGATCCATGCCGCCAAGCATGCCGTCGAGCAGGTGATACAGGCGGCCATGCTGTTTTTCCACGCGCAGGTAGCGTGAGCAGAGCATGGGCGTCAAGGTCAGCGAGACGAACAGCGAAACCAGCACGCCGAAGGTGACGACAACGGCGAAAGACCGGAAGAACTGGCCGATGACGCCCGAGAGGAAGATCACCGGAGCGAAAATCGATACCAGCGAAAGCGTCGCGGCGATGACAGCGAATACCACCTCGTTGCTGCCGTTGACTGCCGCCGATACCGGCTCCGGATCGATCTCCTCGCGGTGGCGGAAGATGTTCTCCAACACCACGATGGCGTCGTCCACCACCACGCCGATCAACAGCAGCAGGGCGAGCATGGTCATCGAATTGAGTGTGTAGCCGAAGAAGTAGATCACGGCGACCGCGCCCATCAGCGAGGCCGGGATCGCCAGGGCGATGATCAACGTCGAGCGCAATGAACGCAGGAAGAACCACACGACCAGCGATGCCAGCAAGGTGCCTTCGATGAGGTGCTGCTTGAGCGAATTGACGATGTCGAGAATGAACGAGGCGTCGCTGGAAACGACCGTGATGGTCAGGCCGGGCGGCAGCTGCGGTTCGATTTCCCAGGCCAGCTTTTCCTGGACGCGGTCGACGATCGCCACCGTGTTGGCGTTGGCGACCTTGATGACGGCGATGCCGACGGTCATGGCACCGTTGAAGCGCGCCAGTTGCCGATTGTCGGTGAGGTCGTCCTCCAGCTCGGCGACCTCCTTGAGACGGACGGCGACACCGTTGCGTTGAACGACCACCATCTCGGCCAGGCTGTCGAGCCTGTGGTATTCCAGGTCGAGCTTGACCAGATTCTCGGTGGTTGCGCCGACGACGAAGCCCCCCGCCATCTGCACGTGTTCGTTGGCGAATGCAGTGGCGATGTCCTGCGCCGATATGGCCAGCGCCGCCATGCGATCTGGCAGCAGATTGACGCGGATCGTGCGGTCGCGACGACCGCCGAGGCGGATCTCGCCGACGCCATCGATGGTCTCGAGCTTCTTCTTGACGACGTTGAGGGCGTACTGGTTCATCTGCTGCTGCGTGCGATCACCCTGCAGCGCCATCCAGAAGATCGGCGAGGCGTTGGTCTCCATCTTGGCCACGACCGGCGGATCCGTGCCCTGGGGCAGGCGACGCAGCACCTGGTTCACCTTCGCCTGCACCTCGTTGAAGGCGACGTCGATGTTCTTCTCCAGGCCGAAGGTGATGCTGACGATCGACACCCCTGGCGAGGAACTGGACTGGACGTGTTCAATGCCGGGCACGCCATTGACGGCGGTCTCGATGATGTTGGTGATGCTCGAATCGACGATATCCGGATTCGCGCCTTTCAGCGTGGTCGTGATCGAAACGACGGGAAATTCGATGTAGGGCAGGCGGTCCATGCCAATGCGCGTGAAGGCAATGACGCCGAACAGCACCAGTACCGCCGAGAGCATCCACGCCAGGACATGGCGTCGGACCGAGAGTTCCGGGAGGGTCATTGTTTCGCCGGCGGCGGCGTGCCGCCGCCACTGACTTTGGCGGGCTCCTTGATCGCGACGACCGCGTTGTCGGCCAGGAAGCCGGCGCCGTCGAGCGCGACGGTTTCGCCGCCCGACAAGCCTTCGAGGACCTCGACGCGGCCCGCATGCTTGGCGCCCGCCTTGATCGCTTTCTGTCGTGCCTTCTTCAGCTCGCCATCCGCCTCGATCACGTAAACGACCTTGCCGGCAGGCCGGAGCACGACGCTTTGCTCGGGAACGGTCAACGCGGTGGCCTTGGCGGCGATGCTGATGGTGCCATTGACCGTGCCGCCGCCGCGCAGCGTGCCATCGTTGTCGATGTCCGTCAGCACATCGAGCGAGCGGCTGCCCTCGACGATGCCCGGTCGGATATCGTGGATGCGGCTTTCATAGATCCGGCCGGGTACCGACGGTGACGTCAGTCGCACGGCCATGCCTTGCTTCAGCCGCGACGCGGCGCTTTCGGGAAACGGCAGGTGCGCGCGCAATCGCTTCGGCGCCACCAGCTGGAACAACGGATCGCCAACCTTGACATAGTCCCCGGGCGCGACGATCTGGACTTCGACGACGCCATCGATCGGCGCGCGCACCCGCGTCTTGCCGATGTTGCGGCGGCTGCTGTCGGCGCGCGCGCGCGCGGCGTCGAGCGCGGCGACCACGGCGGCGCGCTGTGCGGCGATGTCGTCGCCGGCGTTCTGCGAGAGGAAGCCCTTGGCCACCAGTGCCTGCTGGCGCTCCAGCAACCTGCCCTGCTGCGCGGCGATGGCCTCGAGGCGGCGTACTTCGGCCTCGTCGGCGCGATTCTGCAATACCACGTCGCCCTGGTCGATGACCGCCATCACGGCGCCGGCCTTGACCACCGTTCCGGTGCGGGCAAGCACCTGTGTGACCCGGCCGGCGACTTCGGCACCAATCTTGGGATCAGCCAGGACTTCGAGCGTGCCGAGCGTTTCCTCGGTGGCCTCGAATTCGCCCGAGGTGACCTGGGTCACGGTGATCTGCGCGGGCGGTGGTCCGGACCGCGGCTTCTCCGGGGTTGGTTTGCCGCAGGAGGCAAGAAGGAGGGGCAGAAGCAGAGCGAGGAGGAAAGAGGTACGCATCGGGGCACGTTTCACGGCAGGAGCGATTCGCTGGCGAACAGTTCGGCAATGGTCTCGCGGCGGCGGATCAGATGCATCCGGTCGCCATCGATCATGACCTCGGCGGCGCGGGGCCGGGTGTTGTAGTTGGAACTCATGGACATGCCATAGGCGCCGGCGGACATGACGGCGAGCAGGTCGCCCGGGGCAAGCGACAACTCGCGGGCATGGCCGAGGAAGTCGCCCGATTCGCAGATCGGCCCGACGATTTCGTAGACACGGGATGGCATCGGCGCTCCGCCATCGCTGACTTTGATGATGTCATGCCAGGCATCGTAAAGCGCGGGACGGGCCAGGTCGTTCATGGCGGCATCGACGACGGCGAAGTTCTTCGCCTCGCCGTGCTTGAGCAGTTCCACCCGCGTCAGCAGCAGGCCGGCATTGCCGACCAGCGA
>CAYXZX010000061.1:0-14733 GCA_964469455.1 uncultured Rhodocyclaceae bacterium
GCACAACAGCCATTACGCCCAATCAACTGGTGCAGTCGTCTTCTGAAAATGACACCTATGGCGATTGATTGCATTACAATGTTAGTGCATAGTACAGACGGCGTTATTAAGAGGATGCAGGATGGAACAGCAAACAAACTTCACCTGCCGCGTCGATGCTGACCTGAAACAAGCCTTTCTGAGAGCGGCCAAGGCAAACGACCGGCCCGCCTCGGTATTGATTCGGGATTTCATGCGCGAGTATGTCCAGCAGTCAACACAAGGCCGGCAAGCCAGCCTGCCCTTTGACCGAAGGACTACCGACCAGAAGGGGGCGGCATGTTGAGCGATACGGAACGCGAGAACGTAACGAAGGCGGCGCAATGCGCCGCCTTGCTTGTCAGTGATGTGAAGGCCCTAGCGGCGGCAAACAATCCGCTGCTGGCTGAACTAGGCATCGAGGCCCTGAAGGCTGCGACCGACCTGGAACAGCGCCTGAAGCGCCTGGAAGCGATCTCGAACGCGGAATAAGAAAAGCGGCTGACTGACCGGGGGCAACCGGTCGATCAGCCTAACCACAACCAGCCTTTCAAGGAGGCATAGCGATGGCTGCAAACACTTTACATGAGCGAAGAACAAGATCCAGATCTGGACAACCAGACAGAGGGCGACGAGCTGCCCGAAGAGAACGGCGCGGATGATGTTTCACTCCGGCCCGGCCCGAATGCCGACGATCAGGCAGACATTGAGCAATACATCAGCGCAGAAGTGCGGGCGCTTTATGACGTGTACAGCTACCGACACGCGGCGGCCATCTTGGCAACGTCCTTTCCTGATGAGCTGGCCGAGATTGAACGGGCGTTGCTCGATTTCCGGATCACTACTCGGGACATTGGAACGCCAGGGGGCAATGAGTCGGACATGCCGAAAAAGTATTCCCGCACGCTGCGGCCTGCTGGCTGGGTCGAAGCCCGTATCCAAGGTGATCTACTGGTGAGAATGCAGGAGTACGACGAGGAAGTTTTACCGAGTGGGAAAACCCGCAAGACCAAACGGTCAGACTCGACGCCTCGGGTCATCGAAAACTTCATCGACGGCCACAAAATCGACTATGTGAAAGATCGCGTTGCCTTCGACCTGGAATGGAACTCAAAGGATCAGACCTTTGACCGCGATCTGTACGCGATGCGTGCCTTCCATGAGTGCGGGCTGATTAGCCTGGGCGTCATGGTCACACGCAGCGAGAAGCTAAACCCTGTTTTTGAAGTGGTGCCGCAACTGACCAAGACCGGAGAACCTGAGCTATTCAAGTCAGGCAAGAAGGCAGGCCAGCCCAAGACGGTACGGGCCAAATACGGCGCTAGTACCACATGGATGGGCAAACTGCTGTACCGGCTCAATGCCGGCCGGCATGGTGGCTGTCCAATCCTGGTGTTCGGCATCACGCCAAAGCTGATAGAGGACTGGAACCAAACATGACAACCAAGAAAGCCGATGCAGCACTATCTGAGGCCGGGCAAGACCTGCTGAAACTGCATGGCGATAAGCAGTTTTCAACAATCCTTGCGGATCCGCCCTGGCAGTTCCAGAACCGGACAGGCAAAGTCGCGCCCGAACATCGCCGCTTGTCCCGTTACGGCACGATGAACCTAGCTGAGATTATGGCGTTGCCTGTAGAGCAACTGGCCGCCGATACCGCGCACCTTTACCTGTGGGTTCCTAATGCCCTGCTGCCGGAAGGTATCAAGGTACTGGAAGCCTGGGGCTTCTCGTACAAAAGCAATATCGTCTGGCACAAAATCCGAAAGGATGGTGGCTCTGACGGTAGAGGCGTTGGCTTCTATTTCCGCAATGTCACGGAGCTGGTTCTATTCGGTGTTCGCGGCAAGAACGCCAGGACGTTGCAGCCAGGCAGAACACAAGTGAACTACCTCGCCACTCGCAAGCGCGAACACTCGCGCAAGCCAGACGAGTTTTATGACATTGTTGAGTCTTGCAGCCCTGGGCCTTACCTGGAGCTGTTCGCACGCGGCCCGCGTGAAGGCTGGGCGGTATGGGGCAATCAGTCCGATGAGTATTTCCCGGACTGGCCGACTTACTCTAACCACTCGCAATCAGAGCGCGGCACTGTAGCCAGTGGGGCAGTCAGCCTTGCCGCTGCACCGTATGGGATTGACTGACGATCCCCCAAAAAAAGAGGCGGCCTGGTGGCCGCCTTTTTTGTTTTCAGGGTGTTTTACCTAGTCGCGCTCCAGTCGATCATCTTCAACTGAGCCAGGGCGCTTTCGGCTTGTAGCCGCTCATAAGCTGCGGCCTGTCTGGCACGCAAGGCCGCCAGGGCAACCCTTAGCGTTTGCTTACGCTCGGCCGACAGCTCGGGGTCTCGTAGCTCGTCCTCGATGGCATCAACCTGGTTCTGACCCCTGCGGGCCTCCACCTGGTAGAACTCATAAGCGGCCTGCACAGGCGCGAAGATCGAGGCGCGGGCGGCGTCCTCGTCCTGGGAAGCATGGACGACAGGGGAAGCCATCAGGACGGCCACGGACAGGAAAAGCGCGTTACGAAGGTTTTTCATAGCTTGGTGCTCCAATAGATTGAGGTTCGTTCATCGAACCGCCCTCGGCGGATCGGTAGCAGACCAGAGCGAAGGCCCGGCCTTTAGATTCGATTAGCCGCAAATGCCGCCATTGGTCAGCGCCTTGCAGCGCCCCATGACGGCATCCCAGCGTTCAAGCTGTGCGGCCACGTCCAGAACGCGGCCTATCGGGACAGCCTGATTGAATGTCTGCTTACCGAAGGAAACCATGCCCACGGCTTCCCCCCTGGCATTGAAAACCAGCCCGCCGGAATTGCCGCCGATGATCGGCGCGGCAATCTGGAGCATGGGCCAATCCTGGAACATGCCGGCGGCCATGCCGTAGCGGCTCACCAGTCCGGCCGACAGTGAGAACCCCCAGCCCTGGGGCGCTCCGATCGTTGCCACTGCGTGGCCCTGGTGAGGCATGGCCGGGGCCACCGTCACCGGCTGGCCGGGTTCGCCCTCAATCCGCAACAGGGCCACGTCCTGGGATGGATCGACACCGACCATGCGGGCCGGTCGCCATTCGCCCGATGCCAGCTTGACGCGCACCGCCTCGGTGCCGCTGAGGACGTGCCCGGCGGTCGCCACCTGGTGGCCGTCACCGATCAGGAAGCCCGCGCCCATCGTGACCCATTCGCGTTCCTGGTCGAGCTTCGCCCACTCGGCTTTCCAAGCCCGATACCAAGTTAGCCAGGCGGTCGCCTGGTTGGTCTGTACGCCAGGGATAAGCCAAGCGCGATTGCTGCGGCCATCGCCTCGGGCATTCTCCAGCGTGGAAACCATGACCACGGACGGCGTGACACGCACGGCCACGGCAGCCCAATCAATGGCGGGGGAGTACGGGCGGGAGTCGAGCGGCAGCAGCTCGCCGGCGGCTCTGTCCGCGCTGGCCTGGTCGTCGTTGGTCAGGTGGTCGCGCCATTGGCTGTCACTGAGGCGCTGTTGTGCGGCGGCCACGGCGTTGACGTTGGCCTGTGTGGTTGCCAGGGCATAGCCAGCCAGGGGCAGGGCGACGCCTGCGGCGATGTAGGCGGCCAGGGCGGCCCGTCGCCAGGTCTTAACGCTGCTCATGCTGTGCGCCCTCCTGGTGGCCGATGTAGCCACGCATTTGCAGGCGCTCGCCGGTCTGGTCGCCAATCTTCAAGACCTGGACGTGTTGGCTGTAGGCGGTCTGGATCATCCAGCCGGCCAGGACAAGGGCAGCCAGGGCGGCAGCCAGGGTAATGCGATATTTCGTTAGATTGCGGCCGTCTTGGCCGGTAACATTGCGCTTAGTCATGATTCACCTCTGTGCAGGTGGATTGTGATTAGGTGTCCGGTTCGGTTGCCGCCGACCGGGCACCGCCTTAGCGGCCCCGACTCCTGTCGTTCTCGCGGTCGCGGCTCGCCTTCTGCTTGAAGCGTTCCAAAATCTCCCGCTTCTTCGCCTCCTTCGCCTGGTCGCCTTTCTCGTTGTCGCTGTTCAGCTCCTTGGCGAGTGTGGCGGCCTGGGTCTTGCCGGTCTGGTTTTCCTCGTACTGCTGTTCCGCGTTCGTCTCGCGCTGCATTCCGGCCAGTCGTCCGGCCTTGTCCAGCTCGTTACGCTCGGCCTTGTCGGCCTTCTCGCGGTTGGTGTCGATGCGCTGTTTCAGCTCCTCGATGCTCTCCTGTTTCATGGTGTGCTCCTGCTGTTTGCCTGTGCGGCGTTGCTCAATCTTCGCCCGCTGCGCTGCGATGCGGGCGGCCTTCTCTTTCTCGATAACCTGCTGGAAGTTCGCGGCCAGTTCCGGGCGTGCCTCGGCGGCCTTCTTCTCGGCCAGGCGTTCGCCTCGGGTCGGCTGCTCGTAGGGGCCAGCCTTGCGCATGTAATCCCCGATCAGGGTCACGCGGCGTTGCAGTTGCGTCCAGCGCCGTTCAAGACCAGACCGGACACCACGCCAGGCGGAAAGCGCCTGGTCGTGTGCGGCCTTCTTGAAGCTCGCAAAAAGGCCGGTCGGCTCGGCTGGCCGCTGCTGGTCGATGGCCTTCAACTTCCCTTCCTGGCGTTCCATCTGGCCCGCTGCGCGGGAGTGCAGAACCTTGGCCCGATTCACTATCAGGGTGAATTGCCGTGACTTCTCGTTTTGCCATTCCTGTTTGATGGCGTCCGGGCTTGGGTCGTTGGCCGCTTTGATGGGTTCGCGGTCGGCCACGGCCCGGCGCAACAAGTCGGCGTTTAGCTCGCGCTGGATCAGCTCGCGGGCGTTCGGCTTCTCGCCGGTCAGCCCATTGTCAGCCCGTCGCAGTGCGTGATCTGGTTCGGCTCGCTCGTGCTCCACGTTACGAGGAACATCACGCGGCAATAGCACTTCACTTCGTTCGGGGAAGCGAACCACACCGAGTTCGGACAGGTTCCGCAAGCGACCTCTTGCGAAGGCCGGCGGGACGTGTCCAAGGCGGCCAATGTCGGACTTACCGGCGACTCGTCCGGGTTGCTCTCCACCTGCTCGGGTAACGTCTCGTCCAGTGACCCTATCAGGCGTTCTATCTCGTCCATTTCCGTTGTGTCGCTCATAAGCTGCCCTCGCTGTCTCGATGCGCTGACGCGCCTCGGCAAAGTTGATGATCTGCGCGTTACGCTGGGCAATATCGCGCCCCTTGTCGCCGCGCTCGGTTCTGATTCCGCGCTGCTCCATTTGCACCACGTTCGGGCCAAGATGCACGGTCGGCAGACGCTCAAGTTTGGCGGCCTGCTCGGTGTCGCCTCGCTCGATGGCGGCGGCCCGTTGTGCCTCTAGGCTGCGGTGGTCGATGCGCTCCTGGCGTCCGGCATTCTCAAGATGCCGGTTCGACATTTCCGCCCAGCGTTCCCGCCAATGGCTGACCTCTCCGCTTTTCTGGTCGTCCAGTTCGCGGGTCTTGTCTTTGAAGCCTTCCGGCGTCAGTCGGCGGGTACTGCAAAGGATGTGCGCGTGGTGGTTCCGGTGGTCGCCTTCTTTGCCCGGCTCATGGATCGCAACATCAACGGCCATGCCGTGACGTTGCACAAGGTCGCGGGCAAATTCGCGCACCAGTTCTAGGCGCTGCTCGCGGTTCAGCTCTGCCGGCAACGCCACTTCAAATTCGCGGGCAACGGTCGAGTTCTTGCGCTTCTCGGCAAGCTCGGCCGCGTTCCAAAGCTGCTCACGCTGCGAGGCCCACGCGGGCGCATTTTCCGGCAGGAAAATTTCGGTGTGCTCAACACCGCGCCGGCGGGTGTAGTCATGGACAAGGCCCGTCCGCTCGTCCATGACTTTTTCGCCTGAGCGATAGGCAATCGCCGCCGTGGCCGAACGGCCAGCGGAACGGCTGATTGTCTTAACGCTAAGGTGAAAAATTGCCAACTCGCTGCCTCTTTTCTTTAGCGGCTAAAGTGCCGCGCTGCTTTTGCCAAGTTGCCGATTTCGGCAACGCGGAGGGCCGCAGGCCCGGAGGGGTTGTTAGGGCGAAGCCCTGACCGCACGCAAACGAAGTTTGCATAAGTGCGCCCTTCGCTTCTCTACGGGTTGCGTTGTACCACCATCGGCGATAATATTCAAGCCTCATAGAAGGAGGAAGCACTATGGCAAAAACGACTAAGGACAAACTGGCACAACTGCTAGAAAAGGAATCCCAGCTCAAAGCGCAGATTCAGGCGCTGAAACAGCGCGAAGCTGAGGCCGAGCGCAAGAAAGACACTCGCCGAAAAATCCTGATTGGCGGCGCTATTCTTGCCAAGGTGAAGCGCGGCGAGTGGCACATGAAACAGCTTCAAGACCTGCTCAATTCTGAGCTGAAGGCAGACCGAGACCGCGAATTGTTCGACCTGCCATCCCTGAATCAGAATCAGGCCAGTGAAGCCCCCAGCGGTACGGGTGGCGGCAACCAGCCGTAACGCTGTTTTTTCAACCTGCACAGAGGTGAAACATGACTGACATTTCTTGGTACTTGGAACGCGCATGGGCAAGCATCGTTGCTGTCCTGATTGGCGCGTTTTTGCTTTCGGTGGCCCCGTCCGCTTCGGCCGCCACCTTTACGCGATGCACTCCAAGCGCGGACGCTTGGGCCTTCACCAGCGACCCACAAGCACAGGAAAACGCCAAGCAGCGCGAGGCGCTGCGCTGCGAAGCTGAAAACGCGGTGCTCGATTCTTGGGCCGCCAAACTGGCGGCATTGGATAACGCCAGGGAGCAAGTCAGCACGGCGGCCAATGCGGGAAACTGGGATGCCTTCCGGGCGGCTATTGCTGAGGCAAAGGGGCCGCTTTTGGATATGCAGAAGGCGGCCACCGAGACGCCCAGCGCCCAAGGTGCGGCGGCTGTCCGTTCCTTGTTCGGGCAAGACCTGAACTTCATGTTCCAGAATGTCGGTCTGTCGGCTCCGTCCTCCTTCGATGACGCGCTGGCAAAGATTGACGAAGCCAGCCGGGCAGAGGGTCAGGAATCGAAAGCGGCCACCTTGGCCGCGTCGATCATGAATCAGGCCAGCGCACGCGGCGCGGAGTTCGTAACCGGCCTTAGCCGGGCGGCCGGTGATGAAGTGAAGGCCGAAACCCTGGCACAAAGCCGGGCCGTCGCTGAGACTCGCCGGGATCGCCTGGAAGGCCGAACCGTTGATGGCTATGTGGGCGGTTTCCTGGATCGCGTCCTGACGGTTTGGAAGCCCTGGCTTCTCATGCTCCTGGTGGTGACGTTCGGCGGCTCCTGGTGGGCCACCAAGCGCAAGCTAAACCCGGTCACTGCCGGCGCTGCTGCTGGCCTCGCCTACATGGTGCCGGGCACCGCAATGGCGGGCGCGTTCGTGTTCCTGCCATTCCTGCCGCAGTGGTTCATGATCGCCGCCACCCTGGCCGGTACGTTCGCCACCTACCTTTACGCTGGCCCGGTGTTTGGCTGGCTCGCTGCTCGCGCTGGCAACACGCCAACCGCTCACCGTCTCAAGACCCTGGGCCATACGCTGGAAAACCTCCGCGCCGGTCTCGGTGGTGCGCCGGTTTCGCCCTCGGCGGGTGTCGTTTCGCAAATGGCCGCGCCGGTCGCCACGCACGGTTCGGCACGCTGGGGAACCGCTACCGAGATTCAGGAAGCGGGCCACCTGGACAACCTGAAAAGCCCGCCCAAGCAAGCCGGCTTGGCACTGGCCCGCGTGACCGATGCGCCGGCCGGTTTCGATCAGCGTTTCCGCTATGTCGGCCATGTGGTGACGGTCGCCCCGAACGGCTCCGGCAAGGGCATTGGCGCGGTCATTCCGAACCTGCTGGAGTATCCCGGTTCCTGCCTGGTGCTCGACGTGAAAGGCGAGAATGCGGCCGTAACGGCTCGCGCTCGCCGGGAGCTGGGCCACAAAGTGTTCCTGGTCGATCCGTTCGGCGTGAATGGCCCCGAGTGTGCCGCCTTCAACGTCCTGGATCGGCTCGACCTCTCGGACGCGGATTGTGTCAGTGAATCGGCCATGCTGGCCGACTCCCTGGTAATTTCGGACGCCAAGGGCGGCGGGGAACATTTCGACGAATCGGCTAAGACCCTGCTTCAAGGGATGATGCTGCACGTTGCCGGCTTGGCCGATCCGGCCAGCCGCCACTTGGGTGAGTTGCGCCGGTTGCTGACCGCTGACGAGGAAACTTTCCTCGCAACCTTGGCCGAAATGGCTATCGACGAAAGCGCGGCGTTTGGCATCCCTGCCAGGGCCGCCAATACCATCATGGGCATGGCTGACCGCGAACGCGGGTCGGTACTCTCGACCGCTCGCCGGAATACCTCGTTCCTGGATGATCCCCGGATCGTCGCGGCGCTGTCGCGCTCCGATTTCGACCTGACCGCTATCAAGTCGGATCTGATGACGGTCTATCTGGTCATGCCGGCCAACAAGATTGCCACCAATGCCCGGTTCGTTCGTCTGTTCGTCGGTTCGGTGATTGCCGCCATTACGGCATCGTCAAAGCAGCCACCGCACCGCGTGACCTTCGTCCTGGATGAGTTCGCCCAGCTTGGCTACATGAAGGCCATCGAGGACGCCGTTTCGCTCATGCGGGGCTATGGCCTGGCGTTCTGGGTGTTCCTGCAAGACCTCTCCCAGCTCAAGGGCGTGTATCCACGTTGGCAAACCTTCATGGCGAACAGTGCCAAGGTGTTTTTCGGAACGGATGACTACGACACCGCGAAATACGTCAGCGACTCGCTGGGCCAGGCCACCATCGAATACGAGACCCAAAACGAGGGCAAGAACAGCGGCAGCGGGATTTCTGGCGGTGGCGGCTCCATGAACCGGGGAAAGAGTGCGGGCAGTTCGCAACAGTTCGCCGGCCGTAACCTGCTCACGCCTGACGAGGTGATGCGCCTCGGGCCGGAACGTCCGATTGTCCTGGTTAAAGGTGAATACCCGTACCAGCTCGCCCGGCTCAATTACCTGGTGGATGCTGAGTATGTGGGCAAATCCGACCCTAACCCGTACCACAGCTAAGGGGGGATGCCTGAATGATGCTGGTCATTGGGTTGCTGCTTGCTCTTGGCTTGGGCCTTTGGTTCGGCCGTCGCCTTGGGCCTGCCCTGGTGGCCGCTGTCATGGTCATGGCTGCACCGCTTTGGCTGGTCGGTGGGTTCGTCCTCGATCTGCTGCGCAAGCTGCCCGCCGGCATCCGGTGGGCTTTGCTCGCCCTGCTCCGGGCGCTGGGTGTCCTGGCTGTGTTACCGCTGACCCCGTTTGTGTTCGTGTGGGCGTTCCTGGCAGAACTGTTCCGGCCAAAGCATCAGCCGCCGGCCCCGATTCAGTCAGCCACCGAACGGACGGCCGAAGTCATCGACCTGGCCGCCTGGCGTCGCCGGAAGTCAGAAGCAAAAGAGTAGAAGCGTAGAAGCACAAAAACCTAAAAACTCAAATGAGTTTAGCGGCTAAAATGCCGCGCCCCTCAAGTGTCAATATCAGGCCCGCCATGTGCGGGCCTTTTCGTGCCCTGCCTTCAAGTGCCTGGCCCCCGCGATGGTGCCGGGGGGTTTTATTGACACTTGAGGGGCGGGCATCACTCCCCGCCTTTCTTCCTGGTGCTCGCTGGCTTGCTTTCGGCCGGGTTGATCCGGGCCAGCAACGCGGCGGCCTGCTCCTGGTGCGCCTGGAGCTGACCGGCCAGCCGGGCGGCTTCCTCGCGGGCCTTGCCGGCCTCTTGGCGTGCCTGGTCGCGTTCGGCCTGGGCGGCGGTCATTCGCTCGGCCATGCGGTGAGCCTCGGCGGCGGTCTGTTTGCGCTGTTCCTGGGCGGCCTGTTCCTGGTCAGCCAGTCGGGTGCGCAGCTCGGCGGCCTGGGCCTCGGTGGATTCGTTCCGCGCTTCTGCCTTCGCCAGTTGTGCCCGCACCTGGTCGAGCTGGCCGGCGGTTTCCTTGGCGGCCTGCTGCTGATCGGCCAGCGCCTGGCGTGCCTGGTCGGCGTCCTGGTGTGCCCTGTCCAGCTCGGTGCGCAGCTCGGCGGCCCGGCGCTCGATCTCCTGGGCGCGTGCGTCGGCGGTGTGGGCCTGTTCCTGAGCGGCGGCCAGTTGGTCGCGCAGCGTGTCGGCTTCGCCGCGTGCGGCCGCTTCGGCGGCCTCGATGGACGCCAGGCGGGATTGCAGTTCGTCAACCTGACCGGCCAGGCGGTCGGCCAGCTCGGTTGCCTCTACCCGGTCGGCTTCTAGGTCGGCGCGGGCCTTCTCCAGCGCCTCACGTTCGGACGCTAGACGGGCGTTCGCCAGCTCTAGGGCGATGCTCCAGACCTCGGCCCCGACTTCGGCCAGGCGGTCGGCCACGGCCTGGGGGGCAGGCTCGCGGATCGGCGCGGCGGTGCTGGTCTGCTTCGCCTTCCACTCGTTCAGAACCGGGCTGATCGTGGTGTAACTGCCGCCGGTGATCTGGCGGATTGCCTCCAGCGTCGGGCGCTGGCCTTCGGCGGCGATCTGGTCAGCGGCGGCAAGGATTTGCTCTTTGGTGACGGCCATTTGTAAAACCTCTGTATGTTGTAATATGTTGTATGATACTACTACATACTACATTTTACAAGCCTACAACTCGCCAGGCCCTACACCGGTCGGCCACCGGGTCGCGGATCGGTCCAGCTCCGGCCCCTGGGAACCTGCCCGAACATACCGACCGCATAGAATGCCCGCAGAGGCGTTTTCAGGGGTGGGGGTAGGCTGACCCCTTGGCTTACCCCTTCCGCGTCGTGTGGCGCGATTCTGGCGGCTCTGGCCTTGCTCCGGCGCGTAGATCGTTGCAGCGGCTCCCCGCCCCCCTTCTTGGCGTTCAACCTTTACGGCCTTGCAGTCGGCGCAGTTGTTCAGGATGGGCGCAGGCGGTGGGCTTGCCTCGATCCTTTACTGACAAACCCTTAGCGGCCTTTCAGGCGGCGCAGGGGCTTGGCTTGGGCTGAGGGGGTGGAGCTGGCACCGTCGCGGCTTGCCGCGACCTGAAAAGAGTCACTGGCCGCAGGCCAGGCATTTTTGAGCGGCCACCGGCCGCGATAGGCCGACGCGAAGCGGCGGGGCGAAGGGAGCGAAGCGACCGAAGGGCAGGCGTGCCGATAGGCACTTTTCGGCGGTCGATTTTGTTGCCAGGGCTGGGGCTTGCTCACAGGCTGAGGGGTTTTAATAAAGTTTTTATTTAGTTTTAATAAGTTTTAGAGCAAAAAAACCGTCTTTTTTTATTTAAAAACAAAGGCTTACAAATGTGCCCGGTTCCTAATGTACGGAGAATGGTTCCTAATGTACGGAGAATGGTTCCTAATGTACGGAGAACGGTTCCTAATGTACGGTCTATCCACAGGCTGAGGGGTGCAAAGGATCGGAAAGCCGCTTAGGGCATATTGCCCTAATGGTCTGAGCCGGTTTCCTCCGTACATTAGGAACCCGCCTCCCCGGCCTTCCGCTGTTTTCGAGCGTAAGACAGTGCCTCCTTGTTGGCGGCCGAAGGCTCCATGCCGTTGTCGATCAGCTGCTGCCGGTACTCCAACGCGCCCAGTCCTTCCAGATCAGCCAGCCATGCCCGATTCGTCATCACCAGAAGCGGCCCGTTTTGCCCCTTCTGTTCCTCCAGGTGATATTCGGGCAGGTCATTGGCCTCGATCAGCTTCCGCAGCGTAAAGGCAAATTTCTTGAGCGTTCCGGCGCTGCCGCTGCGCTCATAGAGGGTCTGGAACGCCCACACGGCTTGATCCTTGCCGGCTGCCCTCCGGGCTTGCCGGTAGATGTACCGGCCAATGCCGGGTTCGATCAGGAAGTAATCGGGATGCACGGCGAGAACGTCCGGGTTCTTGCCTTCCGTGACCTCCTGGTGAATCCACCTCGGGGCTTCGATCTCGACAGATGCAATCTTGCCGTTGTCGGTGCGGGACAAGACCTTGTAACCGCTTATCAGCCCTTCCGCCTCAACCTCACGCATCATTCGCTTACCGTTGGGGGATGGCCGCTCACGCACGTTCTTGATGGATGTGCCCTTGAGTCGATCAAGGGCACCTTCGATTTCGCTGGCTTGCTTGCCACCATCACCACGCCGGCAGAACTTGAGAATGTCGCTTATATGGGGCCGGTAGATGCGGCCCGGTTTGTCGCCCTTCCCTTCCCGATAGCGGTTCATGGCCTCCGTCATGTGCGAGACCATCATCAGCACCAGATCGTAATCCCACACACTGGCCATGCCGTAAGGCCCTGCCGTAACTTCAACGTAACCGTCTGGCAGGTCATAGCGGATCACCTCACCGGCTCGCTTGTCTCGCTTGGACAGGCGGAACACGGCCACGTCCATAACGCTGCGACTGTCGCGGGTGCCTACGTCATAGAGTGTTGGCACGAAAAAATCAGGCTGGCAGTCAGCGGCCGGTGGCTTACGGATATTTGAGCGTGTTTCTGCTTGCGTCTGCTGCACAGACCCATCTGCCCAACTCCTATCAAGCAAATCTTCCTCTAGGCTGCGGTCACGAGTGCTTTTCTTATCCTGTCCTTCTTTCCTCAACCTGGCGGCCGCGTCTGCCCATGACTCACCGGGGCGCGCTTCGGCCTCGATGCGGCGCTGGTTGCTGCGCTCGCGTATCTTCTGAACCCGGTCTATCAGGTCGTCACCGACAACGCTGCCGATGGGCTGCGGCCCTTGGGGGCGTTTGGTCATGGGCTATTCTCCTTTAGCTGCTAAAACGTAACTGAGTAAAAGCGCCTTTACTCTTCTACGCCTCCGGTAGTTGCTCGACGTAATCGGTCAGAATCTCGGTAATGGTCTTGCCGTGACTGGCGGCATAGACCTTCAACTTGGTGTGCAGGGCGGCGGAAAGCTGGAAGTTGACCCGTTTCATGCTGGCCTCGTCGGCCAGGCTGGCGAGGGTGGCGGCTTTGTTCCTGGTCGCGCTCGGGCGGCCTGCGCTCAAGGTTCCTGACTTGCTCATTTGCGTTAATCCTCAAAAGCTCAAATAAGTTTATGCTTCAGTTCAGCCGCCAGGGCACGGACTTCGGCGGCGGCATCGCCAGTCGGTTCGGCCTCCATGACGGTCGTACCGTTGGCCGCTGTGCCTGGGTAGACAACGCGCTGGGTAATGCGCGATTCCAAAACAGGCAGGCCATAGCCGGCCAGCGCCTCGGCCACCTCTGCGCCGATCTTGGTGCCCTTAATGGCACGCGACACCACAAAGGCGGCCTGTAAGCGTCCGTCTGTGACCTCGATCCGCTGCTTGACCAGCTCCACCAGATCAGCAGTCGCCCAAATGTCATAGGGGCTAGGCTGTACCGGGATCAGAACGAAGTCGGCCGCCTTGATGGCCGACACGGCCAGGTCTGCCGCCTGGGGTGCGCCGTCGATCACCACAAAGTCTTTGCGGGCGACGTTCTTCAAGTCCCGGTCAATGGTGGGGCGGTCGATGCCGACCACGGTCAGGGGTTGATCCTCGCGCACGGCGGCCCAGTCGCGGGCGCTGCCCTGCGGGTCAGAATCGACCAGCAGAACATCGGCCCCGTCCAGTTGCAGGGCGCGGGCAAGGTGAGTGGCAATGGTCGTTTTTCCTGACCCGCCTTTCTGGTTCAAAACAGCGATAACGTGCATGATGTGCCCCTTGCGTCTTTGTTAATTTACTCAAAACATCATAACACAAAATACAAATGAGTAAAGGTGTTTTTGCTTATTTGCGCTCCTTCCGCCGGCGGGCCAGCTCGCCACGCGCCCAGGCCGATGACTCGGCCATGTCTCGCCGTAGCTCGGCCATTTCGTCAGGTGTCAGTCGGCGCACGGCGGCCCCTTCGTCCTGGTGGCGGGTGATGGCTTCGGCCACGGTCTCGCCTTCGCGTAGCCCGTACAGCTCGCGGGCGTTGGTGGTGGAGATGAACGCGGGCAGGTCGTTGGATGGGCCTTCGTCGTCCAGAAAAGCCGGCTCGTCGTCGCGGTGGGTCATTGGGTGGTCTCCTTGTTTAGTACGCGGTACATGGTCGAGCGATGCACACCCAGCAGGGCGGCCACCTCCTTGACGGTGCGGCCCTCCTGCTCGATCAGCTCGCGGGCGTGCTCGATCTGCGCCGGGGTGAGGGTAGGGCGGGGGCCAAACTTGACCCCGCGCCGCTTGGCAGCCTCGCGGCCTCTCCTGGTGCGGTCGATGATTAGGGTTCGCTCGAACTCGGCAATGCCGGCGAACACGGTCAGCACCATGCGCCCGGCTGGGGTCGTGGTATCGGCCCACGGCTCGGCCAGGCTGCGCAGGCCCGCACCGGCGGCCTGGATGCGCTCGGCAATGTCCAACAGGTCGCGGGTACTCCGGGCCAGTCGGTCGAGCCTGGTCACGGTCACAACGTCACCGGGTCGCAGATGATCGAGCAGGCGGGCCAGCTCCGGGCGGTCGCGCCGGGTGCCGGTGATCTTCTCGGCGTAAATACGGGTGCAGCCAGCCGCGTGCAGCTCGGCCCGTTGGTGGGTTAAGTCCTGGTCGTCGGTGCTCACTCGGGCATAGCCCAACAGCAGGCGGCCAGTTATCAGGTCGAGGGTTCCGGGGTCATCCTGGTTTCTCATGGCGTTGTCTCTGGTTTTAGTCTCTTACAGGTGCATTATGAGACTAAAACAAGCGACAAGCCACAGACCGGAATTACGCCACTTTTTGTTTGTCGCTCAAGTCCTAAAACCCGCGACAGTTCAAGACAATTTCAGCGTAAGCCTATTGTCGTTTTCAGAAGACGGCTGCACTGAACGTCAGAAGCCGACTGCACTATAGCA
>CAYXZX010000062.1:0-14491 GCA_964469455.1 uncultured Rhodocyclaceae bacterium
GCTGGCGCAGGTGATCAACGTCCTCGATCCGGAGGTCATCGTGCTCGGCGGCGGCCTGTCCAACGTCGAGCGGCTCTACGACAACGTGCCACGGCTGTGGGGCGCGCATGTATTCTCCGACCACGTGGCCACGCGCCTGGTGAAGAACCGCCACGGCGATTCCTCCGGCGTGCGCGGCGCAGCCCGGCTGTGGCGGGAGGCGCCGTGAACCCCTGGCTGCGCGTATTCCTGCCGTTCGCCGCGGGTTACTACCTGTCCTACCTGCTGCGCAACGTCAACGCGGTGATCTCGCCCGAGCTCATGCGCGAACTGTCCGTCTCGGCAGCCGACCTGGGATTGCTGACCTCGGCCTACCTGCTCGCCTTTGCCGCCTTCCAGCTGCCGCTCGGCCTGCTGCTCGACCGCTTGGGCCCGCGCCGCGTCGAAGCCGGCCTGCTGGTCGTCGCCGCGCTCGGTTGCGCGATCTTCGCGCTCGGCGACAGCCTGCCGCAACTGGCCACCGCACGCGCCCTGATCGGCCTGGGCGTATGCGCCTGCCTGATGGCCAGCTTCAAGGCATTCTCGCTCTGGTTCCCGCTCGAACGGGCCGCGTCGCTCAACGCGGCGGTAATGGCGGCCGGCAGCCTGGGGGCGCTGACGGCAACGACACCGATCGGTTGGGCATTGCCGGCGCTGGGCTGGCGCGGCGTTTTCTTCGCCCTGACGGTGGTGGTGCTGCTCGGCGCCGCCGCGATCTTCAGCACGCCGGAGAAACCCGCCGCCCATCAGAACGAGCAGCTGGGCGAGCAGTTGATCGCGCTCGCGGGCATTTTCCGCAGTCGGGTGTTCTGGCGCTTCGTGCCGCAGACCGCCACCATCGTCGGCGGCTTCATGGCCCTGCAGGGCCTGTGGGCGGTGCCCTGGCTCACCGAGGTCGGCGGCCATTCGCGCGACGAGGCGGCGTTCCACCTCCTGCTGACAGGCAGCGCCATGATGATCGGCTTTCTCGCCGTCGCCGTGCTGGTGCTGCCGCTGAAGCGGCGAGGAATCGCACCGGAGTCGATCCTGGGTGCCGGCATGGGCCTCGGCATCGTCGCGCTCACGCTGATTCTCGCGGGCATTGGACCGAGTCGCCTGCTGTGGTTCGCCCTCGGGCTGGTCTTCTCGGTGAGCAACCTCGTTTACGCGCTGGTCGCGGCCCACTTCCCGACGAATCTTTCAGGTCGCGTGAACACGGCCATCAACCTTGGTGCCTTTCTCGGCGCCTTCAGCATCCAGTGGGGACTGGGCGTGCTGGTGGATGCCCTGGCGACGCGCGGCATGACAATGGCCGATGCCTATCGCTGGGCCTTGGGAGCACTGGTGGTTGCGCAGGCCGTTACCCACGCCTGGTTCCTGATCGAAGGCCGCCGCGCTACCGCGCGATCCTAGAACCTAAAACTCGAGCGGGTCCACGTCGAGATGCCAGCGCAGGTCGCGCGGCGCCTTGAGCGCGTGCAGTTGCACGCTCCATGCCGCCAGCAGCGCCTGCAATGCCGGCCGGGCAGGCGATTCGACCAGCAACTGGGCGCGCTCACGATTCTTCAACCGGAATAGGCGCATCGGCACCGGGTCGTAGAGACTGACCTGCGCGTCGGCACGCGGCGCGGCGGCGGCCCGCGCCTGCGCGAGAAACGCCAGGGCATCGCCGATATCGGGCGCTTCGGCGGACAGCAGCGCCTGGAAGGAAAATGGCGGGAAGCCGGCGGCGCGGCGCTCGTCGAGCTGGGCACGGGCGAAGGCGGCATAGTCGTGCTCGGCCAGCGCGCGATAAAGCGGGTGACCGGGGTGTTCGGTCTGGATCAGCACTTCGCCGGGCAGGTCGTGTCGGCCGCTGCGGCCGCCCACCTGCATGAGCTGCGAAAATAGCCGCTCGGGAGCGCGAAAGTCGGCGGCGAACAGCGCCGCGTCGGCGCCGACCACGCCAACGAGCGTCAGCCGGGGAAAGTCGTGGCCCTTGGCCAGCATCTGGGTGCCGATCAGAATGTCCGCCTCGCCTGCGTGGATCGCGGCCAGCAGGGCCCGCCACTTCTTTGGCGTGCTGGCCGAGTCGCGGTCGATGCGGAGGATGCGCGCCTCGGGAAAGCGGGCCGCCAGCGCCGCTTCCAGCCGCTGCGTGCCGCGGCCGAACGGGTGGATGTCCTGGTTGCCGCAGTCGGGACAGGCTTTCGGGATGAACGCTTCGAGGCCGCAGTGATGGCACCGCAGCCGCTTGTCGGCGAGATGCACCACCAGGTTGGCCGCGCAGCGTCGGCAGCGGGAGATCCAGCCGCAGGCGGGGCAGGCCAGCACCGGCGCATAGCCGCGCCGGTTGAGGAAGACCAGGCTCTGCTCGCCACGCACCAGCCGCGCGGCCAGGGCCTGGATCAACGCGGCGCTGATGCCGTCCTGCAGCTTTTCCTTGCGGGTGTCCACCGTGCGCACGACCGGCGGCGCTTCGGCAACGGCCCGGCGCGGCAAGTCCAGCAGACGGTAGCGGCCGGACAGGGCGTGATGGAATGTCTCGAGTGCCGGCGTCGCCGACCCGAGGACGATGGGAATGTCGAGTTGCTTGGCGCGGAACACCGCCACGTCGCGCGCGGAGTAGCGCAGCCCCTCCTGCTGCTTGAAGGAGGCATCGTGTTCCTCGTCGACCGCGATCAGGCCGAGGCGCGGCAGCGGCATGAACACCGACAGCCGCGTGCCGAGCACGATGTCGGCCCGCCCCTCGAGCGCGTCGAGGAAACCGCGCGCCCGGGCGGCATCCGGCACGCCGCTGTGCGCGGCGACGACATGCGCCATGGGGAAGCGCTCACTCACGCGTTGTTCGAGCTGCGGTGTCAGGGCGATTTCCGGCACCAGCATCAGCGCCTGCTTGCCGGCCGTCAGTGCGGTATCGATGGCACGCAGGTACACCTCCGTCTTGCCGCTGCCGGTGACGCCATGCAGCAGGAAAGTCTCGAACCGCCCGGCGGCCTGGATGGCCTGCACCGCCGCCTGCTGCTCGGGAAGCAAAGTAGGCACTGACTTGGCGGACGGCGTACCGTCATGGCTGACTTTGCGCGGCCGCGGCAGTTTGCCACGGCGCAGCAAGGGCGGCAGGGCAAAGGCCATCACCTGGCCGAGCGGATGCTGGTAATAGCGGCTGCAAAAATCGCACAGGGCCAGCCAATCGGCCGGCAGCGGCGGCATGTCGCGCAGGATGCATTCGACGGGCTTGATCTTCTCGCAGGGCTGATCGCTGATCTCGACAACTTCGACGATCACCCCGAGTTTGTGCCCGTTGCCGAACGGCACGCGCACGCGCAGGCCAGCATCGGCATCACGAGCGTCGTCGGCCCGATAATCGAACAAGCGCGGCAGCGGAACGTCGAGGGCGACCCGGACGATGCTCATCGGCGATCAAAGGCTTGCCCGTCTTAGCTCGACTCGACTTGCGCTCTCGGGCCTAAGCCCTTGGCGCTCCTGATGAAATTTCTTACCCACAAAATCTGTGGATAAGTTTGTGAACAAACACGGTCAAAAAAAGCTAACTCACCGTGCCTTAAGGAAATTTTCATCGTTGCGTAATAATTGTGCGAAAAATTATTCTTTAAAAACATATTGTTATAGGAGATGCTCAGGCAACCATACTTGCAACATGGCATTCAGTCTAACCTTGCCGAACTGTGAGTAAGTCGATTGTCAACCCCCCTCCGAAACCCTTGCGGCACGGTGATTCCGAGGCGGTCCGGCCGCGATGGCTGGCCCTGTCAGCCGGAACGGCGCGCCGGCCGGCCGAGTCAGTTGCCGCCTGCCGGCACGGGCGTGCCGCCGTGAAAACGCCGGCTGAACTGGTGAACGGTATCGACCAGCACCGAAACCCTCTCCGGAGGCGTGAACTGGGATATGCCATGGCCAAGATTGAAGACGTGGCCGCTGTTCGCGCCGTGGGTGCCGAAGCTTTCCAGCACCCGACAGGCTTCCCGGGCGACCGCCTCCGGCGATGCAAAGAGGGCGACTGGATCCAGATTGCCTTGCAAGGCGACGCCATCGTGAACGCGGCGACGCGCTTCGCCCAGATCGGTGGTCCAGTCGAGCCCGACGGCATCGACGCCAATGTCGGCGATGGCTTCCAGCCACTGGCCGCCGCCCTTGGTGAAGGCGATGACCGGAACACGTTCGCCGTCGCGCTGGCGGATCAGCTCACCGACGATGCGCCGCAGGTAGGCCAGCGAGAATTCCTTGTAGGCCCAGCCCGGCAGGGCGCCGCCCCAGGTGTCGAAGATCATCACGGCCTGGGCGCCCGATTGGATCTGGGCGTTGAGGTAGTCCGACACGGCGCGCGCGGTGACATCGAGGATGTGATGCAGCAGGTCGGGCCGGTCGAACAGCATGGTCTTGACGGTGCGGAAATCCTCCGAGCCGCCGCCTTCGACCATGTAACAGGCCAGCGTGAACGGCGAGCCGGAAAAACCGATCAGCGGCACGGCGCCGTCGAGCGCGCGGCGGATCTCCGAAACCGCGTCCATCACGTAGCGCAGGTGCACATTGGGATCGGGCGCTGCCAGGTCGCGGATGGCCCACTCCTCGCGCAGCGGCCGCTCGAATTTCGGGCCCTCGCCCTCGGCGAAATAAAGGCCCAGACCCATCGCGTCGGGCACGGTCAGGATGTCGGAAAACAGGATGGCGGCGTCGAGCTCATAGCGCGCCAGTGGCTGCAGCGTCACCTCGCAGGCCAGGCGCGGGTTCTTGCACAGGCTGAGGAAGCTTCCGGCGCGCTTGCGCGTCTCGCAATACTCGGGCAGATAACGGCCGGCCTGGCGCATCAGCCAGACGGGGGTGTACTCGACGGGCTGGCGCAACAGCGCACGCAGGAAAGTGTCGTTCTTCGGTCGGGCCATGGTCGCGATCCTGTTGGGGTCGGGCGATTATCGCATGGCGCCCCGCGCGCCAAAGTCAGGCATGGCGGCACGCCGATCCACGGATGCCGCGAGGTTCAGAAGCGCAGGGTGCCCGTCAGCTGGAAGGTCCGTCCGAACTGCCACATGCGCCAGCGATCACCCGTCACGGTGGTATCGGGCGATACCGGGTCGGCATAGCGCCTGTCGAACAGGTTGTAGATGCCCAGCGCAAGATCCCAGCGCTTGCCGACCGACTGATAGGCGAGGTTGATATTGGCAACGCCATAGGCAGCCACCGACTGCGTGCCGTAGGCGGCCAGCCGTCGGCTCACCCATTGGCCTTCGATGCCGGCCGTCAGGTTTGGCAGGCCCGCGGGCAGGGCCAGGTCCAGCTTGACCATGTGCCGTGGCGAGTTGTCCAGTTGGCCACCACGGTCGGAGGCATGTTGCAGGGAGTAGCCCGTGCGCAACCGGGCACCCGCGAGCCATTGCCGCTCGTATTCGATTTCCAGCCCGGAAGCGCTTACCTTGCTGGCGTTGTAGGCAAGCCCCGTGTCGGGATCGGTGGACACCATGCGCTCGATGTCGAAATGGTAGGCCGACACAGTCATGCGACTGCGCGGACCGAAGCGCTTTTCCCAGGAAACATCGAGCGACTTCATCTTCTCGGAACGAAGATCGGGATTGCCGTACGAGAACGTCGGCGTCAGGTAGGCGCGCTCGTAGACCGAGGGCGTGCGAAACGCCGAGCCATATAGCAGCTTGAACAGCCCCAGTTCGTCCGCGTCGTGCACGAGGCCCAGCCTCGGGCTCCAGAAGGACCCCAGCGAACCCTGGCGATCGTGACGCAGGCCGAGCGTGGCGACCGTGGCGGCACCGACCTGCATCTCGTCCTGGGCAATGAAAGTGGTCTGATGGCCGCGCCGGCGGTCGTCGAGACAGGTGGCACCGCCGGTCTCGAAACAGCCGTAGCCCTTGTCGTAATTGCGCTGGTCCTGACGCGTGTCCGCCCGGTATTCCAAGCCCAGGGTCAGACGATGGCCGCTCCAGCGGGTGTTGATCAAGCGGTTTTCCAAGCCCCACCAGGCGCCGCGTGCCCGGTCGACGTTGATGAGCCGCGGGTCGTCCGGCGAATAGTCGTAGGGAAACGTGCCGTCATAGCCGTACCGGCCGGCAAACAACTGCTGCTGAAGTGTGTTGAAGGCACCGAACTTCCAGTCCTTGGCCAGGCCGAACAGCGAATAGCGGTCGGTCTCGACATGGCCGCGATCGTTCGGAATCGTCGCATAGCTGCCGGTGGGCACGACGCGCTCGCGTTCCGCGTGGAGCAGGCTGAAACGCCAGTCGACGCCACGCGCCTTGATGAACAACTGCTCGCCTTCCTCCCCAGCCACGCGCCGCAGCCGCCGATCCGCATCGCCGAGATCATCGACGCGCAACGACCCGCCGTGCGCCCGAAAGCCCGTCGCCGACAGCAGTGTCTCGGCGCCGCCCACCTGCCCCGACCAGCTGGCCCGCAGCTGCCGGCGATCACCGCTGCCCGCGGTCGCGACCACTTCGCCACCCGCGACGGCCTGGCCGCCGCGCGTAACCACGTTGACCACGCCGAACATGGCATCGCCGCCATACACCGACGCGCTCGGCCCACGAATCACCTCGATGCGCTCGATCAGGCCGACATCGAGCGGGAACGCGGAATCGACCGGCACGCTGGCGTAAAGGTTGTCGTTGACCGAAATCCCGTCGATGAGGATGCGCATGCGCGGCCGATAGTCGCCGGGTGGCGCGACGCCGCGAATGCCGGCGTAACCGTAGGTATGGTCGTCGGTGATGTTGAACCCCTGCAGGCTGCGCAGCGCGTCGCCGAGCGTGCGCCAGCCATGGGTGCGAATGTCCTGGGCCGTCAGGACCGACACCACCGAGGGAATCTGGTCCGGATTCTCGGCGAACTTGGGCGCTGAAACGATCCGCACGCGCACCAGGTCGTCGAGCGACGAGTCGATGCCATCGAACGCCGACGCGCTACCGCCGGCCGCCAGCATCAAGGCGGCGCAGGGAGCAGGCAACCACCACCGAAGGCGCCGGCGACGCATCAGGAGGAGGTGCTCTCGCCCCTGGCAAGACTGCCCAGCGTCGCGCTGACCACCTTTTCCACCTCGGCGAAGTCGGCAACGATGCGCGGCGCCAGGCTCAGGGCAAGACCGACATCGCCGGCGCGCGCGGCATGCTCGGCCTGCTTGCACAGGTCGGAAAAATCGCGGATGCCCAGCACCGCACTGGAGCTCTTGAGATCGTGCACCATGCGCGTCAGGTGTTCGCGGTCCACATCGGGTCCCGCCATCGCCAGCTTCTCGATGTTGGCCTTGCCCTCGCGCAGGAAGGAACCGATCACCACCGGCACGATCTGGTCGGCGTCGGCGCCCAGCGTGGAGCGCAGCTCGTCGAGATCCACTGCGGGCGCCGCCGGTACCCGCGGACCGGCCTTGGCCGAAGGCTCGGCCAAGGGAACCGGACGCTGGAACTGTGCCGGCAACCAGCGCAGCATGGCCAACCGGACGCTGGCGATGGTCACGGGCTTGGCGACGTAATCATCCATGCCGGCCTGCAGGCACATTTCGCGGTCACCGGCCAGCGCGTTGGCCGTCAGGGCGATGACCAGCTGGCGCGGCAGCCCCCGCGAGCGCTCGATCTCGCGCAGCGAGCGGGTGGCGGTCAGGCCATCCATGACCGGCATCTGCACGTCCATCAGCACCAGGTCGAACTGCTCGTTCTCCAACGTCGCCAGCGCCTCGGCGCCATTGACGGCATGGCGCACGCCACAGCCCAGCTTGAGGAGAATCTGCTCCAGGATCAGGCGGTTGATGTCGTTGTCCTCGACCATCAGCACACGGGCGTTGAAGCGCACCGTGTCGGCTGTCTGCACCGGCTTGGCATCCGCCGCCACGAAGCCCCAGACCCGAGCCAGTTCGGTCCACAAGGCGATGTCGCCGAACGGCGCGTGCAACTGGCCGCGAATCCACTCCGGCACGTTCCGCATGCCGCCGCGCGGCGACTGCAGGCCATCGACGAACAGCACCGGGCAGTCGAAATCCGAGCGCTGCTCGATCAGCGCGCGGCAACTGGCGCTGTCCTCGACGATGATCGCGTCCGGGCTCACCTGCCGCGCCTCGTCGCTCAGGTCGGCGCAATCCGGCAGCGTGGTGGCCTCGACGCCCGCCCAGCGCAGCATGGACGCCCAGTGTTCGCGGCGCGTTTCGTCGCCGCAGGCGGCCAGCACCTTGCGCCCGCGCAGTTGCGGAAGCCAGTCGGGCAGGGTGCGGCTGCTGTCGTCATTCGGTAGCGGCAGATCGATGGTGAACGTCGATCCCTGTCCCGGAACGCTGGCGGTGTGGATTTCCCCCTCCATCAGCCGCGCCAGGTCGTGCACGATCGCCAGGCCGAGTCCGCTGCCGCCGAAGCGCCGGCTCATGGAGTTGTCGGCCTGCCGGAACGGCGAGAAGATGTCGCGCAGGGCTTCTTCGTCGATGCCGATGCCGGTGTCGCGCACCTCGATCAGCAGGCGCGTTCCCTCGCCGCGCGCCTGGGCCCGGCAACGGATGCGCACGCTGCCTTTCTCGGTGAACTTGACGGCGTTGTTAACCAGGTTGGTGATGACCTGGCCGAGCCGGTAGCGGTCGCCAACCATCTGGTCGGGCAGCGTCGGGTCGATGTCGAACCACAAATCCAGCCCTTTCTTGCGGGCATTGGGCGCGAACACCGAAACCACCTGTTCAATCGTTTCGCGGATGCTGAACGGCAGGTTTTCCAGTTGCAGGCGGCCGGCCTCGATGCGCGAAAAATCGAGGATGTCGTTGAGCAGCACCAGCAGGGTATCGGCCGACGCGCGCAGGGTCGCCAGCTGGTTATGTTGCTGCGAGGTGAGGCTGCCGGCGGCCAGCAGATCGGCGACGCCGATGATGCCGTTCATGGGCGTGCGGATCTCGTGGCTCATGTTGGCCAGGAAGGCGCTCTTGGCCCGGTTGGCGTCCTCGGCGGCATCCTTGGCCAGGCGCAATTCCCGGGTACGGTTGTCGACCACCTCCTCCAGGTGATCGCGATGCCGCCTCAACTCGCCGTCGCGCTCGGCGATCTCGACCAGCATGGTGTTGAAGGCGTCCGCCAGCTGGCCGATTTCGTCATTGGAATACTTGCGCGCGCGCCTGCTGAAGTCCTTCGACTCGGCGATAGCGTTGGCGGTCTCGGTGAGCGAGCCGAGCGCCGTCAGCAAGGTGCGCTGCATGCGCCGGGCGATCACCAGCGCGAGGCCAAAGGCGATCAGGGCGGCGACCAGGAAGACTCCCAGGTCGCCGCGCACGTCCCGCCAGGTTTCGTCCAGGCTGGCCGTCAGCGACACCGATCCGATCACGTCGCCGGCGATCTGGATCGGTACCATGGTGGTGACATGGCGCCAATCGACCACGTCGACGGCCTGCCGCAGTGCATCCATCCGGATCTCATGCTCGGCGGGTATGGCCTCGCCATGACCGTAACGGTATTCGAAACCGTTATTGACGCCGACCACGCGCGCGGCAACCACATCCCGATGCTCGCCCAGCGCGCTGAGCAGGCGCTCGGCACCCACGCGGTCCTGAAATTCGACCACGGCGCTGGCGTTGAAGGCAATCAACTCGGCCATCGAGCGCATTTCGGTGATCTTTGCCTGGCGCCGGTCGTGCACCTGACGCAGGGCAAAGAAGACCGAGGTGAACAGCACGCTGATGCCCACCGCGACGGCAAGCACGATGGCCAGGCGACGGCGCAGGGTCAGATTGGCGCTCATCGCGCGCCTCCGATCACCTGCCGGGCCAGCCGCATCATCTGCGAGCTAGGCTTGAGGCCGGCGCGCGCCAGTACATCGGCGTTGACGTCGAACTGCAAGCGGCCTTCCGACCGGACCAGCCCGATGGCGCCGCCATCGCGGATGAACACCTCGGCATCGCTGATCGTCAGGATCGGCTGGTTCTCCGTCCAGCGCAGCACCGCGCCAATGCGCCCCTCTTCGGTTTCGGGAATGAACAGTTCGCTACAGTCGGCCAGTTGCTCGGGGCTGCTGACCTTGCGAATCCTCAGTTCGCGGCCGCCGATCTGCCGGCCTTCATAGCCAGCGAGGCTGGGGCCGAGGCTATCGCGGCCGAACAGGCAGATGGTGAGCGTGGCGCGCTGCACCGGCCATTCCACGTACTTCAGGAAGTTGACCAGATAAGCGGCCTTGAGCTGCGCCTCGGTCGTCACCTGGCCAAAACTCGCCGGAACGACCAATGCCAAGCCGGCGAGCGCCGCCCGCGTGACCAGACGCAGAAATCGTGGCAGAAGCATGACGGTCTTCAGAACTTCCAGCGTGCTGTCAGGGCCCAACTCGGCGCAACTTCCGCTGCGGCGGTGGGAATAAAGTCCGAAATGTACTCCAGTCGATTCCGGGCAATCAGATTACGTCCGACCAGTGCCAGTTCGAGGTCCTTGTTGATGCGGTATGCATAGCGCAGGTCCAAGGTGACGTAACCCGGCACGTGGATAAATGCGGGCGCCCCGCCGGTTGTCGGGTCGAGATTGATCACATTGATCCGGTCAAGGCCCGCGGAACCGCGCAGCCAAACATCGAACTGCTGGTTCGCATCGATATTCCATTGCGAACGCAAGGAGCCACTATGACGCGGCAGGGACCGCTCGCTCGTCAGCGCCGCCGCCGCGGCCACCGGATCACTCTCGCGATCCATGTCGAGCCGGCTCCAGGCATACGAAAACTGCAGACGCCAACTGGGACTCACCAGCCAGTCGATGGCCAGTTCCGCCCCCCGGCTGGTGCCGGCCAGATTGTTCGCCGTCCGGGTCTGGCTGAACAGCACCGGCAGCCCGGCCGGCAGTCCAAAATAGCCGCAGCTCGCCGGGTCGAACGCAATGCCGAAGCCCGCGAACATCGGATGGCACCCGTACGTCCGGACCGGCGTGGCGCCGCGCAGATCGGTATAGCGCTGACGGTAGACACTCAGATCGGCGCCGAGATTGGCGGCGATCTGCTTGCGATAGCCGAGTTCAACGCCCCTGGCCTTCTCCGCGCCGAGGTCGCTGTTGTTGGTGACATAACTGATCATCGGAATGTTCAGGGTCGGCGGACCGGGCAGTGGCGACGGCACCGGCAGGAGCGATACGCCTGTAAGAATGGAAATGTCGCGCTCGCCGCGCGAGGAGACGCGCGGCGCCCGGGCCAGCTTGAGCCAGGCCGAATCGGCGCGAGTGGGCGTCCATAGCAGAGTGGCATTGACCGAAGCCTTGGTGCCATTGGCCGTCGCCTGGTCCAGCCGACCACCGATGCCCAGCTTGAGGCGCTCCGGCAGCAGCGTCCAGTCGTCGTGAACAAACACGCCGGTCTGGCGTATGGTCTTTCTTGCTCCGCTCACCGCCATCTGAGGTTCGTGGGTATCGATATCGTCGCGCGTGCTGCGGTGGCTCACGCCCCAGATCAGATCGTGCTCGCCAAAGGCGCGGCGCCCTTGGTAATCGACATCGACGGCCACGTGGTCTGCCTTGGCGAAGTCGTCGATCTCCAGGCTGGCATGTCCGATCGATGCCTGGATCGAGGACTCGATGCCGGCGGCGGACAACCAGCGGTAGCGACCGACCAGATTCTCGTTATTAAGTACCTGATCGGGTCGCGTCGATGTCAGACGCAGGCCTCCCATGGGCGAAAACACGGGCGTTGTGTTCCACAACTCGGTGGTTACGGAGCGGGAGGCGTTGGCCCAGACGCTGAGATCGCTGCCCGCACCGAGGTCGTTGTCGAGCCGGAAGTCGATCACGCCGCTGCTGTAGCGATCAACACTGTCCTTCGACTGGTCGTAAAGCCGCGAAGGCTCGACGTAGCGTCCCTGCCCGGACAACTTCCAGCTCGGTCCGTCGGCGGGCGCGCTACCGATGCGGGCATACACGTTGCCATTGCCCTGGGTACCGGCCGTGATGCTGACCGCGCCCCCTTGCTGGCCGCGCGTCTGCTTGCTGATGATGTTGATCAGGCCATTGACGGCATTGGCGCCCCACATGACGGCGCCCGGGCCGCGGATGATCTCGATGCGCTCGATGTCTTCCAGCGGGATCGGATCGAGCTCCCAGGTCACGCCGGCGAACATCGGATGGTAGAGGCTGCGGCCATCGACCAGCACCTGCAGCTTGTTGGCGAAGCGGCCGTTGAAGCCGCGCGCGGAGACTGCGTAGCGGCCATTGTCGATCTGCGCCACCTCGACACCGGGCGCCATGCGCAGCACATCCGGCAGGCTCTGTGCCCCGGAGCGGCGAATATCCTCGGCGGTGATGACGAAGGCCGCCGCCGGCACGTCGGCCAGGCTCTGGCTCTTGCGTGACACTGAAGTCACGTCGGCCTTGACCAGATCTTCCAGGCTGAGTTCGGCGAAGTCCTCGGCGGCGGGGCTGAGGGAAGCGCAGGTGGCCAAGGCCATCGCGCAGAAAATCGTTTTCTTGTTCATGATCGGTTACATACCCACGTGCGTCTATTCGATATCTTAACGGTCGAAGCCCTGCCCGCTTGAGCGTTAAAGCGAGGAAAAGTCAGCCATGGCGGCGCGCCGCCACGTCTGACTTTCGTACTACTTTCGCCAGAACTCGGGAGTAAGCACCACCAGCAGGGTGAAGATTTCCAGCCGGCCGAGCAGCATGGCGAAGGTGCAGACCCAGGTCTGGAAGTCGGTCAGCACCTCGAAAGTGGTGGCTGGACCGACCTGGTTGAGGCCTGGCCCCGTGTTGTTGATCGAGGCGACCACCGCCGAGAAGCCGGTGACGACGTCGAGCCCGGAAAAAGACATCAGCAGGGTCAGCGCGACGATGATGCACATGTACGCAAAGCCGAAGGCCAGAACGGCGGTGAGCACATTGGTGGGCACGGGGCTGCCTCCCACCCGCACGGGCCAGACGGCATTGGGATGCATGGCGCGCACCAGTTCGCGATAGACCTGCTTGTAGAGGATGATCGCCCGGATCATCTTGATGCCGCCACCGGTGGAGCCCGCGCTGGTGGCGAAACTGCAGAGGAACAGCATCCATAATGGCGCGAACGCCGGCCAGAGGTTGTAGTCGACGGTGGCGAGACCCGTGGTCGAGGCAATCGACACCACGTTGAATGCCGAATGGCGCAACGCAGTCAGGAAATCGGGATAGACGTCAAGCACGGCAAGGTAGATCGCGATCGCAATCACGCTGCCGATCAATGTCAGCAATACCCATCGCGCTTCCGGGTCATCGCGGTAGACCTCCCAGGTGCGACCATGCAGCGCCAGGTAATGGGTGGCGAAGTTGAGGCTGGCGATCAGCATGAACACGACGGCGATGCCTTCGAGCAGCGGCGAATCGAAATAACCGAAGCTGGCGTCGTGCGTCGAAAAACCGCCCAATCCCATCACCGAGAAGGCATGTACGAACGCATCCAGCCAGCTCATGCCGCCGAGCCTGAAGCCGAGGATGCAGGCAGCGGTAATCAGCGTGTAGACCACCCACAAGCCCTTGGCCGTCTGGGTCAATCGCGGCGTCAGTTGCGAATCCTTCATCGGGCCCGGAGTCTCGGCCTTGAACATCTGCCGGCCCCCGATGCCGAGCAGCGGCAACACCGCGACGGCGAGCACGATCAGGCCCATCCCGCCCAGCCACACGAGCATGCCGCGCCACAGGTTGATCGATGGCGGCAGCTTGTCGAGATTGGCCAACACCGTGGCGCCGGTGGTGGTCAGTCCCGATACCGCCTCGAAATAGGCATCCGTGAATGAGATGTTCAGATGCAGGACCAGCGGCAGGCCAGCGTAGATCGGCAGCACCGTCCAGACCAGCACCACCATCAGAAAGCCGTCGCGCACCTTGAGGTCGCGCTTCTCGTGGCGTGCCGTCCACCATAGGCCAAGTCCGGTGCCCAGGGCCAGCAGGAACGCTTCATCGTAGGCCGAGCTGGCGCCATCCTGCCAGTGCCAGGAAAGCAGCAGCGGCACCAGCAGGGTCAGGGAAAAGCCGGTGAGCAGCACGCCGAAGACGCGGATGGTCGGATAGAAGCGCTTCACCGCGTCAAGCCCGGTCGAAAGTCAGCCACGGCGACACGCCGGCCGGACGCGAAGACAAGAGAGGACAGGCCATGGTCAGAGGAACTGGAAACCGACCTGGAAGAGCTTTTCCACTTGCGGCACGACGTGCTTGCGCGTGCAGAAGACGATGACGTGATCGTCGGGCTCGATGACCGTGTCGTGATGGGGTATGACGACATGGTCGACATAATCGTCGACCAGGAAGCTGCCCTTGCGCACCATCTCGGGCTCGCGGCCGCGGCGGACGACGGCGGCGATGCGCGCGCCCTTGATTTCCGGCAGTTCCTCGATGCGGCGGCCCACCACCTTCGAGGTCTTGGCGTCGCCGTGGGCGATCAGTTCCAGCGCCTCGGCGGCCCCCCGCCGCAGGCTGTGCACCCGCGCAACGTCGCCCTGGCGCACGTGCGTGAGCAGCGAGCCGATCGATACCTGGGCGGGGCTCAAGCCGATGTCGATCGGGCCGCCCTGCACCATGTCGGCATAGGCGCGGCGATTGATCAG
>CAYXZX010000063.1:0-5825 GCA_964469455.1 uncultured Rhodocyclaceae bacterium
GACGAACTGCGCCAACTGCTGGCGCAGCGCCTTCTCATTCTCGATGGCGCGATGGGCACCATGGTTCAACGCCACGGACTGACCGAAGCCGACTATCGGGGCCAGCGCTTCGCCGATCACGCGAAGGACCTCAAGGGCAACAACGACCTGCTGGTGCTGACGCGGCCGGATGTGATCGGAGGCATTCACTCGGCATATCTCGACGCCGGCGCCGACATCATCGAGACCTGCACCTTCAACTCGACCGCCGTGTCGCAGGCCGACTACAAGCTCGAAGCGCTGGTCTACGAATTGAATTTCGAAGGCGCCAGGCTGGCGCGCGGCCTGTGCGACGCGGCGACGGCGAAGACGCCGGACAAGCCGAGGTTCGTCGCCGGCGTGCTCGGCCCCACCTCGCGCACCTGCTCGATCTCGCCGGACGTGAACGATCCGGGCTATCGCAACGTCAGCTTCGATGCGCTGGTCACGGATTACACCGAGGCGATTCGCGGCCTGGTCGATGGCGGCGCCGATATCCTGCTGGTCGAGACCATCTTCGACACTCTCAACGCCAAGGCGGCGCTGTTCGCCATCGAGCAGTTCTTCGATGCGACAGGCCGGCGCTGGCCGGTGATGATCTCCGGCACCATCACCGACGCCTCCGGCCGCACGCTCTCCGGCCAGACGGCCGAAGCTTTCTGGAATTCGCTGCGCCACGTGCGGCCGCTCTCGTTCGGCCTCAATTGCGCCTTGGGCGCGAAGGAATTGCGGCAGTACGTCGAGGACATCAGCCGCGTCGCCGACTGCTTCGTCTCGGCGCACCCGAACGCCGGCCTGCCCAACGCCTTTGGCGGCTACGACGAGACGCCGGAGATGCTGGCCGCCGAGATCGGCGACTGGGCCAAGAGTGGCATCGTCAACATCGTCGGCGGCTGCTGCGGCACCTCGCCCGATCACATCCGCGCCATCGCGCAGGCGGTGGAAGGCATGCCGCCCCGGCGTCCCGCCACGCCTGACTTTCGCCTGCGCCTGTCGGGACTCGAGCCTTGCAACATCGGCGCCGATTCGCTGTTCGTGAACGTCGGCGAGCGCACCAACGTCACCGGTTCGCGCGCCTTCGCCAAAATGATCCTCGAGGAACGCTACGACGACGCCCTGCGTGTCGCCCGCCAGCAGGTCGAGAACGGCGCGCAGGTGGTCGACGTGAACATGGACGAAGCCATGCTCGATGGCAAGGCCGCGATGGTGCGCTTCCTCAACCTCGCCGCTTCCGAGCCGGACATCGCCAGGGTGCCGTTCATGCTCGACTCCTCGAAGTGGGAGGTGATCGAGGCCGGCCTCAAGTGCATCCAGGGCAAGGGCATCGTCAATTCGATCTCGCTCAAGGAAGGCGAGGACAAGTTCCTCGCGCAGGCGCGCCTCGCCCGCCGCTACGGTGCCGCCGTGATCGTGATGGCCTTCGACGAACAGGGCCAGGCCGACACCTTCGAGCGCAAGACACGGATCTGCCAGCGTGCCTACGACCTGCTCACCGCCAACGGTTTCCCGGCCGAGGACATCATCTTCGACCCGAACGTCTTCGCCATCGCGACAGGAATAGCGGAACACGACAACTACGCGGTCGACTTCATCGAGGCGACGCGCTGGATCAAGCGGCACCTGCCGCACGCGCGCATCTCGGGCGGCATCTCGAACGTCTCGTTTTCCTTCCGCGGCAACGAGCCGGTGCGCGAGGCGATCCACACCGTCTTCCTCTATCACGCCATCCAGGCCGGCCTGACGATGGGCATCGTCAACGCCGGCCAGCTCGGCGTCTACGACCAGCTCGACCCCGTGTTGCGCGAGCAGGTCGAGGACGTGGTGCTGAACCGCAAGCCGGGCGCGGGCGATGCGCTGGTCGAGTTCGCGCAGACCGTGAAGGGTCAGGCCAAGGAACAGGTGGTCGATCTGGCATGGCGCGAATGGCCGGTCGACAAACGGCTGGAACACGCGATGATTCGCGGCATCACCGAATTCGTCGTGGCGGATACCGAAGAATGCCGGGCCGCGCTGGCGGCGGCGGGCAAGCCGCCGCTGGCGGTGATCGAGGGTCCGCTGATGGCGGGCATGAATGCGGTCGGCGACCTGTTCGGCGCCGGCAAGATGTTCCTGCCGCAGGTGGTGAAGTCGGCGCGCGTCATGAAGCAGGCCGTCGCCCACCTCGTACCCTTCATCGAGGAGGACAAGAAGCGCACCGGCGCCGCCGCCAAGGGCAAGATCGTCATCGCCACGGTGAAGGGCGACGTGCACGACATCGGCAAGAACATCGTCGGCGTGGTGCTCTCCTGCAATGGCTACGAGGTGGTGGACCTCGGTGTCATGGTGCCGGCCGACAAGATCCTGCATGCGGCCAAGGAACACGGCGCGCAGGCGATCGGCCTCTCGGGCCTGATCACGCCTTCACTGGAGGAGATGAGCCACATCGCCGCCGAGATGCAGCGGCAGGGCTTCAGCGCGCCGCTGCTGATCGGTGGTGCCACCACCAGCCGCGCCCATACGGCGATCAAGATCGCGCCCAACTACGGCGGCCCGGTGGTCTATGTGCCGGATGCCTCGCGCGCGGTCGGCGTGGTGACGCGCCTGCTCTCCGCGGAAATGAAGGCGACCTTCGTTGCCGAGATTGCCGCCGACTATGAGAAGGTACGCAGCCAGCATGCCGGCAAGAAAGGCGTGCCGCTGGTTTCGCTCGAGACCGCGCGCGCCAACCGGCCGACGCTCGACTACGCGCCGGTCAGGCCCAAGCAACTCGGCGTCACGGTGTTGCGCGACCTCGACCTCGCCACGCTCGCCAAGTACATCGACTGGGGCCCGTTCTTCCAGACCTGGGATCTCGCCGGTTCGTACCCGAAGATCCTCGACGACGCCAGGGTCGGCGAGCAGGCGCGGCAGGTGTTCGCCGACGGCCAGGCGATGCTGGCGCAGATCGTGGCCGGGAAATGGCTGACCGCCAACGCGGTGTTCGGGCTGTTCGCCGCCAACTCGGATGGCGACGACATCGAATTGCATGACCCGAATAACGGTGGCAAGGTCGTCATGACCTGGCGCAACCTGCGCCAACAGCAGCAGCGTCCCGACGGCAAGCCGAACCAGTGTCTGGCCGATTTCGTCGCGCCGAAAGTCAGTGATGGCGGCACGCCGATGACTGATTACGCCGGCGCCTTTGCAGTGACGGCCGGTATCGGCATCGAGCGGAAGCTGGCCGAGTTCGAGGCGCAGCACGATGACTACCGCGCCATCATGCTCAAGTCGCTGGCCGACCGTCTCGCCGAGGCGGCCGCCGAGTGGCTGCACGAACGCGTGCGCAAGGAGTATTGGGGTTACGGAGCGAACGAGTCGCTGAGCAATGACGAACTGATCGGCGAGAAGTACCAGGGCATCCGCCCCGCACCCGGCTATCCGGCCTGTCCCGACCATGTCGCCAAGGGCGACCTGTTCCGCCTGCTCGACGCGCCGGCCAACGCCGGCATGGGCTTGACCGATAGTTTCGCCATGACGCCGGCCGCCTCGGTGTCCGGCTTCTACCTGGCGCATCCCGAGGCGCGCTACTTTGCCGTCGGCAAGATCGGCCGCGACCAGCTTGAAGATTGGGCGCGGCGGAACGACATGCCGGTGGCAGTCGCCGAGCGATGGCTGGCGCCGCTGCTGTAGGTTCCTTCAAGGGAAAATTTTCGTGGGCTGGGCCAGGCTGATGAAATTGCTTGCGGCGCCGACGTTCGCCGGATGGGGCTTGGTCGTTCTTGTCCTGGCGACACTGCTCGTCGGTTTGGCGGGCATCGATCTGCACGATTCCACCGAGCCGCGTGAAGCCGGGGTGGCCGCCGGGATGCTGCAGGACCAGGATTTTCTGCTGCCCAAGCTCAATGGCCAGCCATTTCTGGAAAAGCCGCCATTGAGCTACTGGATGCAAGCCGCATCCATCAGCCAGCTTGGTTACAACAATATTTCGCCTCGCCTGCCTTCGGTGTTGGCGGCCTTGCTTTGCCTGCTGGTCGTATTCCGTCACGCCACCAGGCTGCTGGATAGCCAAGTGCCCGGCGCCATGGCGGCGCTGTTGCTGCTCACGATGGGTTCATTCTGGCTGCACGGCCGCGAGGCCGGACAGGATGCCTTGCTGGCCCTTGGCGTCACGCTTTGCCTGTTGTCGTTTCATCACGCCAGAAGGTCCGGCGGCAAGGTTTCCGGCTGGTCGGGATACGTCCTCGGCCTGGCTATCGCGACGACCGCGAAGGGCGTGGTGGGCCTGGCGCTGCCAGCAGTGACGATACTTGCCTTTCTCCTGGTCGAAGCGTTCGCCATGGAGAAACGCCTGGTTGCCCGGCATTTCGTGACGCCGGCGCTGCTGGCCGTTGTCGCCCTGTTGCCGCTCGGCGTCTGGCTTTGCATGCTCTATTGGCGACACGGCGGCTCGTTCGTCTCGGAAATCATCTGGACCAACAGCGTCGGCCGTTTTGCCGGCGATTATGCCCGCGGTTCACATGCCGAGCCCGTCTATTTCTATGTCATGAATCTGCCGCAAGTCTTCCTGCCGTGGACAGCGATCGTGGTCGTGGCGATCTGGCAATTGCGGAAGCGTTGGCGTACCGATCCGGACATCGCCTTTTACTTGTGCTGGCTTGTCGCACCCTTCGTCCTGCTGTCGCTTTCGGCGGGCAAGCGCATGTCTTACCTGCTTTCGCTCTATCCCGCCGCCGCGATGATTGTCACCTGCTACCTGTGGCAGGCGACCGCCCGTCCAGCGGACCGGACATTGCGCGCCATCACCATGCTGCAAGCCGTGATCATTACCGGCGTGGCCATCGCGTTGCTGGCGGCGTTGCGCCACGTGCTGTCTCCCCTTGCTCTGACCGCCGTCGCCGTCGCGGCCGCTGGCGCGGTGTTCGGCTTGTGGCGAGCCGCCTGGCGGGCTCGGCCGGCAAACTTCGTCGCCATGGCTGTAGTCGTCATGTGTGGCGCCTACTTTGGTTACGCGACATGGGTGCTGCCGGATCGCGTCAATCGGGATTCGCTGCGCCGGATCTTCGACGAATTGCCGCGCGCCGACCTGAAGCCCGGGGCCGTCGTGCTGGTGAACCCTTCCGAGCGCGTGTCGGGGGCGGCCCGCTACTACTTGCGCGGCCCAGTGCATTCCGTCGCCACGCCGGAGGCGCTGGCAGCTCTCTGGCAAGACCGGCCGGACGCACTGGCCTTGATCGATGCCCGGGATGCCGGCAATGCGGACTTTGTCGTGCGCCGGCAATTCAATCATGGCGCCAACACTTATCTGATCATCGGCCGCAAGCCGTGAGCGTCAAGAGCATTGAACGAGGGAGATGGTCTTGCCGATTCCCGAGGGGAACCAAATTCTTTCCCATGAGTCTCCTATGGACAAGGTAAATTTGCCGAACAATCAGCGACAAGTACATTGGTACCGGTCATGAAAATCGCGTCGCGCGCCGCGCTTGGCTCGCTGCTGGCGGTGGTGGTGGCCGCCGGCATCGGCTTCTTGATCTACACGCACCGCCCCGTCTACCGAATCCCTTCGGATCCCGAGCGCACCGAAAGCCTGGTGTTTTTCGCGCTGGGCGATCAAGGCGGCGGCAGCTACCGCCAATGGCAGGTGGCCCATGGCATGGAAACGCTGGCCGAAGAACGAGGGCAGCTCGATTTCGTCGTGTTGATGGGCGACAACTTCTATGGAAACCAGGCGCTACCCATCGATGACCCGGCATGGCGTTCGCGGTTCGAGCATGTCTATGCGGGGACGTACCTGAGTGTGGTGCCTTATTACGCCGTGCTCGGCAATCATGATCACGGCGCTGGGGATCGCG